>JALOTN010000007.1 GCA_025457885.1 Thermoplasmatota archaeon
ACGTTGGAAAATGAACGAGCAGAACGAAAACAAAAAAAGAAAACGAAGAACCAAAAGAAGGGTTCCTCAGATTAATCATTCAACGTGACAGCCAAGGCTGCGTTTCCCTCGAGATGTACCACAAGACGATCATCCGGTGTCCATGATGTGGTATACACTCCCCGGTAGAAGAGCATCTTCAACGCCCAGAACCCAAGAGGATCACTGTTCGTCCATAGCGGCTCACCACCTTTTTCTGAGTAAATGGTCACCGTGGTGGGAACCGTCGTGTTAAAGCCATCCCATTGAGTTAACCAAAAAACAGAGAACGCATGATTATTGATTTGACCAGAGAACAAACATTTAAACATCACATTGGCGACTAATCCGGTGGCGTTGATGTAACAGGTTGGAAAATAATGTCGCTGCGTTAACAATGATCGGGGACTCTCTACTGATGTCGCATTCATCACGGGCATGACGGTGAGGAATATCAGCATACAAACACACACAAACCCAAGTTTCCTTTCCATAGTATGACCTCAATCAATCGAACCATTTTTTCCATAAGAAGATTATCTTGCTGTTGTTGCACAAAAAGATAGTTTTTCACAAAATATGTTCCATTTGAACAAAATAAGACGGTTTCCTGCTTCGACCCAAACCAGGATCATCTTCGAGAAAACTCACTTATGAACACAGTCTTTTTCTTCATATATCATTCCATAGCAAGGTATTTAAATCACATAACAAATATTTAAACAATCAGAGGAACTTATGAACAGCCTGCTCCCCAAGACTCTCTTACCAACCATCACGGTTCTCCTCCTTTTGCTCCCCTCGTGGTCTCCTGGTGCCATTGCTTCTCCGCTTTTAGAAGACACATCACCCCATCAGACCACACAACAACCTCAGATTTACGACCTTTTAATCATCACCCCAAAGATATTCCACACCGACCTCCTTCCGTTGGTTCGTCATAAGAACAGACAGGGTATTCGAACCGTGCTCGTCGACACTGATGAAGTGTACGACCAGATGTTCTGGCAAGGAAGGGATGCAGCAGAGAAAGTCAAATATTTCATCAAGGCAGCCATCGAAAAATGGGGAATACGATATGTCCTGTTGGTCGGTGGTCGCAGCAACCAAGGCTCTGTTGAAAAATACTGGGTCCCTGTCCGCTACAGCTCCCTGAATCGTCCCTACGAGACCATGAATGAAACCCATTTCCTCTCTGATCTCTATTTCGCAGACATCTATACAAAAAATGGTTCGTTCTCTAGCTGGGACGATAACCAGAACGGTGTATTCGGGGAATGGGACATCGGCACACCAGCAGCAGACCAACCGGACCTGTACCCTGACGTCAGCCTCGGCAGACTCCCTTGTCTGAATGCACATCAGCTTCGGATAGTGATACGAAAAATCATCCTGTATGAGACCTTTGGATGTGCTGACTCCTGGTTCAAAACCATGGTAGTCGTCGCAGGGGACACCTACCCAGGGCGTACACCCTACAACGATGGAGAGCTGTACACCCAACAAGGCCTGGACCTGATGAGCGACTTCCGTCCTGTGAAACTCTGGGTATCTGACAATAGTCTAAGAAACTGGGTCGATGTCGTCACTGCAATCAATAAAGGCTGCGGTTTCATCTGGTTGTCTGGCCATGGGAATCCAAAATCATGGGCGACCCATCCAACGAACGACAGCGACACCTGGATTCATGGGCTTCGCATGCGTAACTTACCGTTTCTCAGGAACCATCAGAAACTCCCGGTCTGCATCACGGGGAGTGGTTGTTTTAATAACATGTTCAACGTCAGTATAGGGAATTCCTATTTCGTCTACGGTATACCCACACCCTACTGCATCGGTTGGGGCTTGATGATTCAGCCGGACGGTGGTAGTATTGCAACAATCGGTGCCACCGCGTTTAGCTATGAATCCCCAGACATCACCCTTGGGTATGGGGGGATCGAATGGTTAGACCGGCAATTCTTCGCTGAATACAGCCTGAATCAGACAGATATCCTTGGCGACACCTGGAGCCGCTCAATATCCGCGGTGTTGCAGGCGTGTCCCTTCGACTGGTCCGACGGTTCGATCAACGGCTCTGCAATCATTGTCAAGAATATCGAACAATGGGTGCTGTTTGGAGACCCCACCCTGAAGATAGGGGGATACCGACAATAAACGACAAAATGAGACGCATAAAGTCCTTTCTGATAATACGCTCTTTTCAGAGAAAAATCCAACGGCATTTCTCCATTGAATAATGATAAAAAGTTCATCGTGGATGTCAGAGTCGTATGATTACGAATCAAAAAGGAAAAAAATCACTCTTCATCACTATAATAATAATTCTGATCTATTTCTCTGGTTGTCTCACTTCCACTGATGGCGATGGGGATACAACAAAAGATTCAATCGTATGGGGTGTCCTGGACTCAGGAAGCATCTATCCCCTTGACGTTAATCATGACAATTTCTGGACGCTCATCCCTAATATTTTCAACGGTTTAGTTGATTTTGATGAAAACTTCCGTATCATCCCTGCTTTGGCTGTTTCTTGGAACAATCCCGATAGCCTCACCTGGCGTTTCTCTCTCAGACAGGGCGTAAAATTTCACAATGGAGATTTGTTCAACGCTCATGACGTTGTGTACTCCTTTGAGAACTATAACAGTGGGGTGAATTCAACACTTAGCGACATCGTCATCCTGGATAACTACACAATCGAATTTAAAACATATGAACCCTACCCTGGTCTTCTCTCGCGTCTAGCACATACCGGTATCATCTATTGCAGAAACGTCTCTGAGCAATCTGGTATGAAGAGCTTGATTGGGACCGGACCCTATCGACTGAAGGAGTACGAGATTGATAATTATACGACCTTAGAACGATTCGATGAATACTGGGGAGAACAATCGGAGATAAAAACTGTCACATTCCGAGCAATTCCTGATGATGAGGAACGATTAAACGCGCTTCGTTCTGGCGACATTGACCTTGCGGAATACAACATTGACGACCAGATCGATCAGATACTTAATGATGTGAACATCACAGTGGTGAAATTCCCTCCACTTTCCACCTATATCATTGGGTTTGATATGCGACAGAACAATAGTTACGGGTATCCTGATGGACAGAACCCTACTGCAGATGTGCGGGTGAGAAAGGCAATCTATCAAGCAATAAATATCTCACCGTTGATCAATGGTCCGTTCAAAGATTTTGCACAACCAGAATCCCAACTCTTCTCTCCGTACATCTTTGGGTATAACCCGGAGATTGAACGATTACCTTATAATCTTTCTTCTGCGCGTCAGCTCCTAGCAGACGCAGGATACCCAGGGGGATTCAACATCACCCTGGATTGTATCACTGAAGGGTTCCCATACAATGCAGAGAATTGTTATATGATCACTCAGCAGCTCTCCCAGGCGGGGATTCATGTCATTATGAATAACCTCTCCATGGAGGAGTTCAATCAGAAGGTGATTATTACAAAGAACACCTCAATGTATCTTGCGGGATGGGGAGCGATCTCCGTAGATGGTGGATGGTTCTACGATTTGTTCCTTCGAACCGAGGCAGAGTACCTTGGGTTCTATAATAGCGGACATTATTCAAACCCTGAGGTCGATCAACTCGGAGCGAGTGCTTCTCATGAGATGGACCCGGAGACACGATTGCAACTGCTTCAAGAAGGGTTCCGGATTGCCTTTGTTGATGACGTCATGCTCGTCCCCTTGTTTTCCCAGGAGCTGCTTGCCTTGACTGCGAAAGACATCCAACTCCCTCCTCGGGCAGACCTGAGAAGCGTCGTCAAAGACATCACGATTCTCTCCTGAAGATACTTACAAGATGAAACAGGTTATCCCAAGGATGATGAAGACGACCCCGGCAACCTTTTTCAGTAATTTCTGATTTAAATTTTTATTTAATATTTTTCCAAAGAAGATCGCCAGAAGAGATAACAAACTGAGTGCAAGCATCGTCCCAAGCAGCACAAGCCAGGCATTGTACTGGGTGGCAAAGAGCGCTGCGGCAACCTGTGTCTTATCTCCCCATTCCGTTAAAAAGATCATCAGAAATGCTGAGACGAAGATGTTTTTATCATAGGTCTTCTCCTCATTTTCTTCCTTTTTGCTCAAAAGCATGTACACCCCAAAGACGATGAACACCACTCCAGAAACCGGTTTGAGAAGTGACACATCAACAACAGAAGTAATCAAATTGCCTAAGGCGATTGCGAGACCATCCACAATCAGAAACGCAAGGAACACGCCTAGGAAGATATATCCATATTTTTTTGTCCTTGAAGAGAGAAGCAGAATAGAAACCTGCGTTTTGTCGCCTAACTCTGCTAAAGCAATCGCGATAAAAGGGATGATAATATCCTCAAAGATGCTTCTCACCGATTCCTGCACAACGGCAGCAGCAGAATATCATAACACAGTAAATACCTATTGGTCTCTATAAGAAAAAAGGACGAAACGATTGATGTGGAATTATCTGGTTTTTTTTATTTTCTTCCTGGTTCCGTGATAGTTGTGTGATGTCTTTCTTGTGATCTTTTTTTCAGTGGTCTGATCGAAGAGGTCATCAAGCAGATGACATGATTTCTCGTACTTCGTCCTCAGATAGTTTTTATTGAATTTGTTTGGGGTGATGATGATTGGCTCTCGACCAGTCACTTTGACACCATGACTGGTGAGATCAAGTATTTTTGCTGGGTTGTTCGTCAGCAGTTTGATAGAATGGACATTCAATGCCATCAGCATGTGGGCTGCGACTCGGTAGTCCCGCTCGTCTTCCTCAAAACCCAATGCCTTGTTCGCCTCGTAGGTGTCAAACCCGTAATCCTGCAGTTGGTATGCTCGGATTTTATTAGTCAGACCAATCCCACGCCCCTCCTGACGCATATAGAGGAGGACGCCATTCCGATGTGAGGCGATCTTTTTAAGGGAGAGCAGAAGTTGGTCATGGCAGTCGCATCGTAAGGAACTAAAGGTATCCCCTGTAAGACACTCGGAGTGGAGTCGGACGGGGACGTTTGATTTCCCATAGACATCGCCTTTGACAAGGGCGACATGGTCTTTGTGATCCTCGCTGTTTTGGAAGGCAACAATCTGGAATGTCCCGTATCGTGTTGGGAGGTTGGCCACCGCGACAATCTGGACACAAATCTCAATGTTTTTTCCATCGCAGGTGAAATGTCGATCTGGTTCGAGAAGCTTATGGATCTGTGGTTTTGTCAAAGACATAGGGTATCAATCCAGTGCCCCAGAAAATACTCTGTTGCTATGAATCTTTCGTCAGGGGGCGAAATCATTAACTATGGCTTTGACCATGGCAACATCATGTCGGAAAAAATTCATCATTACGATTTCGTTGATGAGATACGTATCTGCCCCTTATGCGGATATGGGGATGGTTTCCATAACATGTTCCGACGAGAGGGCAGAAAGACCCATTGGTTCTTGATTTGTTCAAGCTGCCATGAGGTATTCGATTACGGACTCGAGTATAAAGGATAAATCAGGATTGATACGTCTTGATTTTGATCTGCATCATATCTCTGGTGAAGCACCCAAATTTAGTATGGGGTTTCTGATGTGTTTATTCGAAGATTTTCTCCATAAGAAGTACATCAAGTCGTTTCCCGAATTTCACTCCTACCTCTTTCATGACCCCGATGGGGAAAAAACCAAACTCTTCGTGGAGTGAAATGCTGATGGTGTTTCCCTCGGTGATGCGTGCGATAACAGCATGCAGACCCTGTTTCTCTCCTTCCTCCAAAATCCTTTTCAGGAGTCTCTTGCCAATGCCTTTCCCTTGGTAATCCTTCCTGATGTATAATGAGATTTCCGCTGTATCGGTATAGGCACATCGATCGGACCATTTGCTTAAGGAACCCCACCCGATCACCGTTCCATCCATCTCAGCAACCAGGAGAGGATTTTTTCTCCCATGATCCTCAAACCATGTTTTTTGTTCATCCAAGGTTTTCGGTGTGGTATCAAACGTCGCAATCGTCGTCATGATTGCTTCGTTATAAATCTCAGTGATCATCGGAAGATCTTTTTCCTTGGCTTTCCGAATCTGCATCATATGTTCAGATCTCCTCTGTGTTTCGTTCTCCAAACCTCATTGAATAAAAAAAGTAAGGGTGCACCTTTACATAAAGATACCCGATGCATCCGTTCGTCGGAAGAGATTATTTTTATACAGAGATTTGTTTGTCTTCTTGGTTTTTCCCATGTTCGAAGGATTACCTACGACGATAGAATTCCAACTCAGTTTATTGCTGTTTGTAGCATTAGCAGGATATCTTATCGCATCGAAAATAAATCAATCCGCTATTGTTTGGGAGATACTGGTAGGAATCGCTATTGGTCCAAGTTTACTTGGATTGATTACCTATACAGATTGCGTAGAAACTTTTGCACATTTAGGTGCAGTCGTGTTGCTGTTTGTTGTTGGTCTTGAATTTAATATCAAGGATGTCTTCAACGTCAAGTATGGAATTATTGCTCTTATCGGAGTGATCGTGCCTTGGCTTGGTGGATATTTTCTCGCGGAATTCTTCGGCTATGATTTTATTAGTTCTGTTTTCGTCGGCACTGCAATGACGGCAACAAGTATCGCAATCACTGCAAACGTCCTAAGGGAGATGGGTAAATTACAGACAGAAGCTGCAAAGGCAATCATAGGTGCAGCTGTCATTGATGACGTCCTAGGTTTACTCGTACTTTCATTTTCAATGCAGGTGACACATGACACAATATCGATAGTACCTATAGTCCTCGTCATCATCGAAGCAGTGATTTTCATGGTGATTGGTGCCTATGTTGGTCATGTGTATCTATCAAGGCTCATCGAGAAGCTTGATGCGACAAAACTTGCAGGGAGATTCCCTGAAACTATTTTTCTCTTTGCAATGGTGATAGCTTTTTTCTATGCGATGATCGCGGAGCTTATCGGGTTATCAGCGATTGTTGGCGCATTTCTTGCGGGAGTTGCTTTGACAAGTTGTACCATTAAGCATGGGAAGAATTTCAAAGAAGGAGCAGAATATCTGATGATTATTTTTGCCTCAATATTTTTCGTGTCCCTAGGAATCCTTGCAGATTTTCATACATTGACACTTCAGATTCTCTGGTTCTTGATTACCTTAACTATCGTAGCATTTCTGACAAAAATCATTGGATGCTATGTAGGAGCCCGGATTGGCCGAATGTCTCATAAGAATTCCCTGATTGTGGGAATGGGGATGGCTCCACGGGGGGAAGTCGCCATGATAGTTGCTTTGATAGGACTGAATTTAGGGGTGATTCAACAGGATATTTATGTCTCAATCATCCTCATGAGCCTTTTGACAACCATCTTTGTCCCGATAGTATTACGGCACTTCATGAAAGATTGAGAAAATAATTTGAAATATAATAAATATGAAATATCCCTTTGCGGTGACGTTGTAGGTGTTAAATCATGGAGAGTATTTTTCCACCATCTGTTCGAAATCTCCCTGAAATAATCATCCCTCTCGAGGGTGTAACAGGATATGTTGTTCAGGGGGAAAATGAACAAGTGGTGTTCATGGAGTTTGAAATGGATACTGCCGTCCCTGAACATACTCATGAAAGTCAATGGGAGATTGTCCTCGAGGGAAAGGTGGATTATTGGGAAGATGGAAGAAAACATACGTATAAAAAAGGTGATAGGTTCTTTGTTGAAAAAGGAAAAAAACATTCGGCATTTGTGTACGCCGGGTATTGTTGTTTTATGTTTTTCAATCAGAAGGATCGATATAAAAAGAAGAAATGAATAGAGATTGCTTACAAAGCTGGATATCCGCCGATTTTAAGGCTGGGATCCCCAATTAATGTGAATTCTTGTATGGTGAGGGGATCGTAAATGATCCTGTTGATAACATTCGTAATGTATTGTTGTTGAGCCTGGACGAACAGAGAACCAAGATGGTCTCCTGGTGAGTAAGCTTCAAAAAAATATTTCTGTAAACAGCTTGCCCCTGCAAGTAATGGATCGCCAGCAAATCCTCCAAAACCGACTCGTGTCGCTGCTACACAGGCAATAGCACCACTCTCATGTTTCTTGATTAGAGACCAAGCGAAACAGGGGATATGGATGTTCCAGATTTGATAATCAAATGCTCCTGTAAGACAGGCATCAAAATACATAATCGGGTATTTTCCTTTATTTTGGATACCGATGATGTAGGGGAGAAGGTAACGGATTTGTGAATCTGTGTCAAATGGTGAGGTAGCTAGTCCGTATTCGAAACCATGTCCCGAGTAGCTAACAAACCCTGCTCCTTTAGAGATTTCTCTATTGATTTTCATAGGACGGAACGTATTCAGTGATGTCCACAGTTTTATTGGAGTAAAGTCTGGTAGAAGGGATGAGATATACTCTGTGACCACCTCACCTTCACTAATATCTGCTAGATGGGGGAAGGTATCTCCACCCATGAGAATCAGACGATGAAACCAATCAGAACCATAGGTGGTCGTTTCATAAGTAATGATTTTATTCACGACGTTTTTTACATCACTTATCTTAGTGCAAGGGAGTCGCCCTATCATAACATCTGGGATTCCTTCAATATCATCGATGATTTCAAAGGTCTCATTGTATGGTTGATAATTCATAATCATATGTATTTCACTATACTGTCCATCGTTATTGGTATCCCAGGTGGCA
Organism: Thermoplasmatota archaeon; assembly: GCA_025457885.1. GTDB lineage: Archaea > Thermoplasmatota > E2 > DHVEG-1 > DHVEG-1 > SM1-50. The sequence continues at coordinate 8,719 of JALOTN010000007.1, forward strand.
AATGAACCGTTGTCATTATAGATGTCAGAATAGTAAAGGTCGGTAAGGACATCTGGTACGACAATATCCCCAAAATAATCCCAGTATAACGCAGTTTTTCGTATTGGCACCTTATTGATGTCACCAATAAGTAACACGTAGCTTATATTGTTCATCTCAAGTGCATTTTTAATGAAATATTTTATTTGTTCGGCAGAATCCCTCCCTGAATGTTCTGAATAAATCTCATCGGTGGTCTTGAGAAATGTTTGAATACCATGATTATTTTTATGAGTGATTAACGGTTGAATGGTTTCTGAAAACGTCTCTGGAGCGATGATGACCATATCGTAGGCATCAGTTGCTATCGAGGAGGTAGTGGTTTTTATTGAAGATTCGGCATTGACTCCAACTCCTGTAAGGAGTAAAATTCCTATTGCGAAGACACATTTAAGATATCTCATGGTCCTAACCCTGTTATTCAAGTAAAGAAAGAAATATTTAAAGACCATCTTTGTTTTTTTATGCAAAAACAAGTTTTTTTCTCTATAGAGCGAGTGTTTGCTTAAATATTATCTTTTTCATTTTTTTTTTACGCATTCATTATCAGAAAAAATAAATACTTAAATATGTTGTGTATATAAAAAAAATAAACTTGCGATAAAAGATAACTTTGGGAGATGTTCTCAATGACACAGATTCAGATAAAAGTGTTAAAAACCCTCGTGCAAAAAGAGTATCAACATTACTGTGGTATTCCCATTGAGAAATGTCCCTGTTTTTCAGAGGGACAAATTTTCCGAACCAGTTATGAAAAACCAGAAGGATTTTGCGATTGGGCATGGAATGATCTCCATCCCTATGTTGCATCATTTCTAACCGGTGGGGAATTCACCGAAAATCTCTTTGAGGGATGGATGAAAGATAAAAATACCATGGTCGCGTGCTGCACAGATGGAATACGGCCAGTAATATTTGAAATAAAGAGGATACCGATAAAACCATAAGAAGAATTCTAAGAGAAACACAGATAGGGATACTAATTATAAAAATTAAAACGACGGCTAGAATATGAATACGATGGATGTTCTTTTCTTAATAAATATCACTTGAAAAAAAAGATATCGCATTATGGAAGAAGAAGTTTTAAAAGGAATTCAACATTTCTCTGTAGGATGCGAGCGCTTCTGGCGAATATGGGTTTTGTTCTTCAGATCTCCGGAATATTTATGGTTCTACCAATTATTCTTTCCTTTATCAATGAGGAGATAGTAGCCACAGTTGGATTGTTTATCACAGCAACCATCTTTCTCATTCTAGGTTTTGTTTTTAATGCCTTCTGTGAACGGCGAACATTGTCTTATAAAAGCTCTTGTGGTTTGATTGTCCTTGTTTTTATCCTTCTCAGTCTGATTGGCTCTATCCCCTATATTTATATTAATTTTTCAAATGGAGATATCATCCAGAACGTATCTGATAGTATTTTTGAATCCGTATCAGGGTTTACCACAACTGGATTTTCCGTGATTCCAAATATTACTGTTCTCCCGGAATCTATTCTATTCTACCGGGGATTGACACAGTTTATTGGTGGGATAGGTATTGTTTTAATTCTTCTTGCTTTTTTTTATCCGGAAGCAAAATTACAGGACTTTGCAAAAGGCATGGGTTTTTCCAAAGATCAAAAAATTAAAAAGACATTTCTCCTGATTCTTCTTATATACATTGCCATTACCACGATTATGGGGACGTTAAGCATTCTGCTTGGGTATCATGATGTGATAAAAGCAATCTCTTTTGTTTTCTCTGCAATAAGTACAGGAGGCTTTGCCCCTCTCAATGATATTACTCAAGTTGCGACAACCTTCCCTATGAACATTGTTCTAATTATTACCATGGTGCTTGGTGCTACAAACTTTTTTATCCTTGCAGGATTGTTTAAATTTAAGATAAAAGAATTTTTCATTTCAGAAACATCAATATTTCTCATAATGGCGATTGTTGCAATTAGTATCCCTGTGATTTTTTTTGGTTTATCTATAAGTGAAGCGATTTTTCATATTATAAGTGCGATGACAACAACCGGATTTAGTTACCTTTCTATAGCACAGTTTACCGATGGATTCAAATTATTTTTAGTTTTTTTAATGCTTGTCGGTGGTGCAAGTTTTTCGACAGCAGGTGGTATCAAAATCTATCGGTTAGTTCTTATGTTAAAAGCAGTCCGGAAAGCAGTGCATGAAAGCATCACTGACCGAGAATATCCCATTAAACTCTTTGGAAAAGAATACAGCAACTCGGCTATTAATCAAGCAGCTGTCATTGTTTTATTGGTGATTACTTTTGTCTTTTTTTCTGCGTTCATTGTAAGTTCCTATGGATTTCAACCTGTGGATGCGCTTTTTGAAACCACATCTGCTGTCGCGACAACAGGGTTGAGTACCGGTATTGTCAATGCATCTTTAGCCTTAGAACTGAAATGGTTATTTGCCTTTCTGATGATCCTCGGGCGTGTGGAAATACTACCATTCCTTATTGTTTTTTCTAGGATAAAAGAGCCTGCGATGAAAGATAAACCAAAAATAAAAACGATGAAAGAAAATGAGACAAACCAAGTCACTAGACAATATAAATGTCCGAATTGCGGTAACATAGGTACATATGTCGGAAATCGTGGAGAGAGTCTTACGATCACCTGTTTATCCTGTGGAACGAAAGGGAAAGTCACTATTCAGGAGAACAATACTTGAAAAATTGATTTTAGACTAGTCCAACTGAACGTATGATTGATGCAATGACAATTCCAATGAGCGGTACGACTACGCCTGCATAAATTAATGTCTCATAATCTTTAGAGATTTCTCTTCTTTGGATATTTTTTGTCATGGTACATCCCATAATGATATTCGTGATGTGATTAATAATTACAGTAGGGTAGGTACGTATGCAACTAATATATCAGATATCTAAATATTAACAAGTATCCGCTGGGTACTTTGCTGGTAATCTGTCTTAGATATTTCAGCAAAATTACAAACCACTGATTTCTTTACAATAATATAAACTTCTTATGTTTCTTTTATTTCATTCTCTACCTATAAGATTGTCTGAATGTTATCTGATGTTGTTCTTCCAAATTTTTTCGTAATATTTCATAAGTATTTTTTGAAATTTCTTCTCTGCTCAATTGTTCATCTAACCTATTCAGTTGTTTTTTGTATGTTTCTAATTCGTCTTCCCTTTCTTGATTTTTCCTTCTATTGTTTAATGTCACGTATACCATAGAAGATAACAAAAATATTATTGCAAACCCAATAGCTATAATGGTATTATCCATCATTAATCTCCAACTTAACGATATTAATTATGTAAGATTTATCTGGTCGATGAATATGTTTATTTTAGTACCGCGATAATAACAATTCCTAAAATAATCAGTATTAAACTCATCATGAGGAGAACTAATCTATTTTTTTCGTAAATGTTTTTATTATCAAATAGGATTTTCAAGGTATTTCACCATTAATAATTCAATAATTCCCACCCAATAATATAAAGAAATAAACAACAAAAATGACATATTGCCGCTAATTGGATTCGTACAATTACATTATCCTCTATTTCCACTTGTGTATTCTTAGTACCACATATCATATCTAATCAAATATTGAAAAAAAGAACAAATTAATAAAATAATTTATACTGATTCTACATAAATACAAAAATTTTTAAGAATATATTGGATTTCAAGTAATAATGAAAGAAGAATTAGACACATATGATAAAAAAATCTTATTTGAACTTGATATCAACTCAAGGATATCTGCATCAAAAATCGCAAAAAAATTAAAACTACCAAAAGAAACCGTAAATTATCGAATCAAACGTTTAGAGAAAAACAAATGGATTAGCCGTCTCTATACTATTTTTAATGCTTCTTTGTTTGGATATTCATATTATCGTGTTTTTCTTAAATTTAACAAACTTACAGCATCCACCGAAACAGAAATAATCGACTATATTACAAACGATCCAACCTGCGCGAATCTCAGGATTATAGAAGGTAAATATGACTTAGTATTTCTAACCATTCAAAAAAACCCAGGTGAATTAAAAGGATTTTTACAATGTTTTCTTAATACTTTTGGAATGTATGTACAAGATAAAAATATTCTGTTTCTAATGAAAACACATAAATTAAATCAAAAATTTCTTTACGAAGGAAAAACAACAAGAACAACGTTTAGTCATTTAGAGTCGAAAGATTTCACGCTTGATAAAATCGATTTAGGTATCATGAAATTGATATCCACAAATGCTAGAATTAAACTTAGTGAAATGGCGCATTCTCTCCATGTTGATTCGAGGTTGATAGAATACCATATAAAAAGTATGAAACACGCAGGAGTCATTGTTGCGTATACCATAGATTTAAATCTCATACATATCAATCGAGAACTTATCCAAATGGACATTGCTCTTAAAGATCCTGCATTCATCCAAAAAATAATCAGTTTTTTTGATAAAACAAACACATGTCTCTTCATCCATGAAATGCTAGGTATATATGATATATCTGCTGAATTGTATGTTGAGAATGACGAAATGCTACGAAATATATTAGAAAAATTTAAGGAACAATTTTTAGATAATTATGTATATTATGATATCTCTCATGTCTACAAAGAATATGTTATTAATTGGTCACCATTTCATGTCTAGATAATTGATGTTCATATGTACGAAGACTTCTTAGGTCTCATAAGAATTCGTTAGTGGTTGGTATAGGAATAGCGCCTCGTAGGGAGATGGCAATGATTATTGCCGCTTATATGACTTAATCTTGGAGTTAAAAAACAAGATATTTATATGTCATTGATACTGAGGAGTCTACTAACCACAATCTTTGTTCCAATAGTTTAACTATACTATAAAAAAAATTAATTCTAACAAAAATTCATTTATTAGTTAAAACGATTGATATCGCATAAAGAATAGTAGATAATATGGAAAATATTTCATTTCGTAATAGTTTATATTAATAAAACACGTCAAATAATAGATATGAACGAAAATTATTTAACAGAGATACCAGATTTTATATTTGTTGCTTTATGACATATTTGTCTGATTTAAAAAAATCTGATGTAGTAAGTGCCGATGGTAAAATTATAGGAACTGTAAACAGTGCAATAATAACCGGGAAGATGGAAATCAGTGGATTAGTTATTAAACTGAACAAAGCAGCTGTGACATTAATTGGAAAAAAGAAGCCTCTATTATCTTCTCTATATATCGATGTTAATATTGAAGAAATTAAGGGAATTAAGGATACGGTTATTTTAAATCATTCTTGGAACAACCTTGGTAATTTTCTTCTCGAGCATAACTCAAAATATGATGCTCAGCGACTTCTCGGCTTGGAAGTATTGGGCACCGGTGGAAAAATTGTTGGGACTGTTGAAGATATAAATATTGATACGCAAAGTTGGAAACTACCATCGCTTATCATCAAAGTGAAAAAAGATTCGCTTAAAATGGTTAAATCAGAAAGTTGTTTCCTCTGTAACAACCGCTTACATATTTCAATGCAACATATAGTGGATATAGGTGATTACGTGATGCTCGAAGTAACCGCTGAAGATATCGGTAAGATTCTGGATTCTACTCCAATAAAAAAGGTATAACATCATTTCTTTGGGAACGCAAATAGAAAAATTGATTTTCATTATAAAGTAATGTAGTTTTAGTCCCGAATTTTCCTTTTAGTTGTATTACATTTCATTAAATTCTTCGTAAAAATCTACCCCTTCATTCCACCTTTTAATCAAATACTCCTTTTTAACTTCGAAGACTCTTGCCTGATCTTCTACAACTTTTTCCGCTCCCTCGTTATTCATCTCTTTTGTAAGATTAACAAAAGATGCAACACGTGCGTAATACAAAGGAGTCATGAGACTGATCATGAGTCTTCTTTTTTCTCCTTTCCAATGATGATAAGCAGCTGCAAGATCGTAGAGAATGTCTGCCCAATTTTCTGTTTCAATGAAAAAATCTTTTTCTGAGGTTTGATAGAGATTCTCGATTATCTGCCAATCTTCAGATGACACGATTTTTTTCCATATTTCCTTATAATTATTATATCCTATCTTAAATTCCCTTATTAATCGTGATACATCGATAGAAAACGGCTGAGGTTGTTGAATTACTTCAGGACCAATGATTGGAACTGATTGACTATTTTTTACATCTTTCCAGATACCCTCGTTTTCTTCCATTAATTTAAATAATGTTGAAACGACTTCTTGGAACATCGGTCGAAGCGTCTCTCCGGGATCCTTTATATCATGAATCTTTACACCAAGATTTGCTTGTGCGATTTTTACTTTATGGGTCAATGCAGTGGTGGTTAACCAGATATCAATACCATACTTTGCAATATTTGTCTCCCAGACATCTTTGGTAATATACTCTTCAACGAGTGGCAAAGAAAATGCAAAATCTCCTCCAATAGGTTGACGGACGCGATACCCATATAACGCCCTTGTTAGGTGATATACGATATTATTTGTGATGGTACCATCATATTTATATCGAGTGTAATACGGAGCGATAAAATCATAGGAATCCTCTAACACACCATCGACCATTCGTTGAATCCATCCTGTGGTGATGGACCTGATATCCGAATCAAATAAGACGCAGACATCAGAACGTAATAGACTTGTTGCCTCGAATATCTCGCGTACTGCAGAACCTTTTCCAGGGATGCCTCGATAGATGGATACAATGCGTTCTATCCATGGGCTCTTTTCTAGTTTTTCACTTTCTTCTCTGGTGTCATCGACGGATCCGCCATCAGCGACGATAACTACACAGTGCTTTTTTGGGTAATGAAGCGATAATCCTCTTTCGATTGTTTGAATAACATGTGCTATGGTTCCTTCGTTGTTGAAACAGGGGATTCCAATAACAATGTCTGCTTTTCCTAAACGTTCAAGATGTTTGCGCGTTGGTTGCCTAATTGCTGTGCTGAATTTCATAATAGTTTTTCAATTTGATTTTATTTAAGGAGATCGTTATTTGTTTTCCTCGGTTACAATTTCTAGGAGTTCTTCCCGGATTTTTCTTTTCGCAGACATCGTTCGTAACCAATCTGGAAGGCGTGTATAGACAGGTTCAAGTGTATAATTATTCCCAGCGGTCATCAATTCATTGCTGAATTGTTCTACCATTGATTCTTCTAAATGTCTATCATAAGCTATACCATTAAATTGTGCATCTGCATGATATTTTTTTATACAACTCTGAGCATTTTTATGATACAGTACTCGAAGAGATAAGAGGAAGGATCTAGTTACTTCAATATGGTCCTCTTCGATTAATACCCGCAGAAGACTTTTGAATATATCACCAGACATTTTCACAAGTCCCTTTGTTGAATCACCGATCTCTTGATGTTTATGTTCATAAAAACCCAGGTCCGTCTGGCATACTCTTTTTGAAGCGATATTTCGATAGATTTCCGCCATGACTCCGATTTCTACTCCCCATCCTGATGGGATATCTAAATCCCGGGCTAAATCGCTTGTCAATGCGAATTCTCCTGATATGGGATATCGAAACGCACGAAGAAAACGAATAAAATCAGGTTCATTATTTAACACATCAACAAGTGAGCGAAGAAGCGGGTGAAGAAACAGACGGAACACTCGACCGTACATTGCTGTTTTATCGTAACTCACACGAGCATAGTATCCTTTGTTAAATTTAAAATCAAGTTCAGGTTCGAGGAGTGGATACAATAATTTGGTTGGGATTGATTCATCATAGCTTTGAATATCAGCATCGTGGAGTACAATCCCATAGGACTCAATACTTGCAATACCGAGTGCAATCCAAATATCACGTCCCTTCCCACTAAAATTTATAAGGTCCAATCCTTGATTCTTCAATTGTGTCAATAGGTTCGTTACTTTTGGACCGTTGCACCAGATGATTAATTTTGGTATGGTTAATTTTGAAAAGAATTTTTTTACATGAATAAATTCCTCTTCATTATTTGCTGCTAAGGGAATGATGACTTCTTTAAGATAGGTACATTTATTCAGATGTGTTATAATATTTTCCAATGCTTCGTTCTTTATCTCTTTATAGAGCATCGGCATCACAACGGAGACAGGTAGTTCAGATGCTGCATCGCTCACTTGTTTCATCAGTTGCGTTTTATCTGCATACAAATCATGCAATGTAGATATCTCTTCCTGTTTCATATCCATTAAGACCACCTCCAAAATGATGTAAAATTTCACGTAAATCATCCGTTGCGATATTGGCATGATTTTGAACATCCATGGGTGCCTTGTAAGCAATCCCTACACCAGCAGCTTCAAGCATATCGATATCAACAGGAGCATCTCCTACAGCAATAACTTCGTTATTTGAAATGTCCAATGTCATGCATAAAAAATCTAAAACAGATCGTTTGTTGATCGAATAGATATATCCATCACTACTTGGTTGTAATGATCTATTTGAGTAGAGCAGATCACCTGTCACAAGTTGATTTACTATGGATAATCTATTTCCAAATGCATAATCGAGACTTAATCTTCTTTTTAAGTCATTTGCAAAGCGTTGGTATCCATCAGTTACGAGTGCCGTTTTAATCTGTTTTTCTCTTAAATATGATATTACTGTTTCGACGTGCTCTTGGAGGGGAATTTTTTTAAAGATATCTAGCAATTCTTGGTATTGCATTCCATTTAATAATTTAGCAATTTCAATGCTTTTTTCATAGGGTTGTTTTGAACTATCGAAAATTGCTGATAATTTATTGGTAAATCCTTTTATTTCTGCAAAGACATAGATTGTTCTTCCATCCAGTAATGTACCATCCATATCAAAGATGACTAATTTGTATTGTTTTTTTTGTTTCATAAATTTCCTTTCCTTCTGGTTATAGGGCGCTGAATGAGGCATCTCTCTATGGAGAATATTATGGGAAAGAGGCAAGAGAGACCCTCAGTCCTCAGCGAACCCAAGAGTGCAGTTTTGATGTTAATTATCAGGAGGAGATTAGGCTTTAATAAAATAATTATTAATTTTTTACAAAAAATCTAAAAATCATATAGAATATTTTGTATTTGTGCATATAAAAATCACATTTATTTTTATAGGTAAATTTGTTTCTGTTTCGATATGTTGCCACTAATCGGTGCGGTACCTCTCTTCATTATCGGTATTGTATTACTGATCAAAGGATCCGATATCCTCGTCGAAGGAAGTTCAAAAACCGCTTTAAGATTTGGAATGCCGGTCTTCATCATTTCCGCTGTTATTATTGGATTTGGAACATCAGCACCAGAACTGACTGTTTCAGTGGGTGCAGGTTTAGAAAATGAAGCAGGTATCTCCCTTGGAAATATAGTTGGATCATGTATAGCAAATATTTTTTTGATTCTAGGTATTGCTGCGATAATTAAACCAGTGAAAATCAAAAACCATGGTATTAGAAAAGAATCGATGATTGTTCTACTTTCATCAATCGTCTTACTTCTTTTTGCAATAGGTGGTTTATTGGATGATTATCATCTTCTTGGTGGTGCAATATTTCTTTTATTGTTTATTGGATCATTATACGTTTTTGTTCAAAGCGCAAAACAACAAAAACAGAATTTTGATATGAACAATAAAGACAACTTAAACAGATATGTTCTTTTAATTATTCTAGGAATCATCGGAGTCCTCCTTGGTGCTTGGTTACTTATCGAATCTACAATTTCAATAGCTACAGCATTGAACATCCCCTCATTTTTTATTGCGTTATCTGTCATCGCTGTTGGTACCTCTCTTCCTGAACTAATGGTCACCATCACTGCTTCAAGAAAGGATGCGTCTGACATCACATTAGGTAATATCCTAGGTTCAAATGTGTTTAATATTTTTCTGATTTTAGGGCTTTCAGCTTTGTTGATACCACTAGATCCATTAAAGGAAATTAATTCGATTATTTTTCTTCTTATCGCAACTATCTGTCTCTTTGTTTTTTTGTATACCGGTACGACATTGAATAAAAAAGTAGGTCTGATTTTTCTTATTGCATATATACTTTTCATATGTTATTCAGCTATGTTTATTTAGCTGAAAGAAAACAATTTTTGATGTGTATTTATTTTTTATTATCTTCTAAATGTCTGTTTAGAATGTATAATGGTGGTATAGAAAGTAATATTCCTATAATAAGAAGCGGTATTAAATAGGAGGAGCCTAGATAGATGTCAAGAAGGAGCCAAACACTTCTAAAGATAAAAATCGATGCGATAATGAGGACAAGTTCCCAGATAATATGATAGTGTTCTTTCATGACTGAAAGAAATATTGAAATTTGTTATAAAGATTCTGTGTAATAACTGATCCAACTTAGATTATACTTTTCTCTTCAAATAACCAATCTTTTTTTTTTGGGTTTCAAGCCGCCGAAGGGATTTGGACCCCTGACCTGCTGATTACGAATCAGCCGCTCCACCAGCTAAGCTACGGCGGCACTCAACCGCCTGAATAGGGTCCGGTATTAAAAAATTGCCTATCGACAGTTTCGTAACATCTTTTTACTCCCATCTGTTACAAGACCCTGATGATTTGCGGAGCTGATGAAGCGGGACGTGGGCCATGCTTTGGTCCTTTAGTTGTTGCAGGAATCCTTGTTGATAATGATTCGGAGCTTGTCCGGATCGGTGTTGCTGACTCCAAACAGCTCACTCCCCGAAGACGGGAGCAGCTCGCCCCGATGATCCAGAAACTAGCATCAAAATATGAAGTCATCATCATGCCTGCAGATGATATCGATGATCTACGAAAGACCATGACGCTCAATGAACTTGAGGTGTTCGTCTATAGTAAGATTATCGAAAAGCTGCATCCGGATGTCTGCTATGTTGATGCAGTGGATGTCAAAGAAGAACGGTTTGGAAGAGACATTCTTTCGCATCTTTCCTATAAACCTCGGATCATCTCTGAGCATAAGGCGGATGCGAAATACCCGATTGTCGGGGCAGCAAGCATCCTTGCCAAGGTGACACGAGATCAGCAGGTCGAACAGATCGCAAAGGAACTAGAACCGAAACTGAACCTTCCCCTTGGCAGTGGATATCCTTCAGATCCGATGACTAAAAAATTCCTGAAAGCCTGGGTAACGCAATTCGGAGAACTACCCCCGTATGTGAGAAGATCCTGGGAGACCTGTCAGCAGCTTATCAAGGAGAAGAACACGAAACGATTGGATGAGTTCTAAGAAAAGTGGCAGAAATGCCAGCAATCCTTGGCTGGCATGTCCCCCGCAACACAAGTCAATTGATACGGACATGGTCGTCTTTGTTTATATATCTACGACGGGGGTCAGTGAAAGTATTCAATTTGATTTTTTTTTAAAAAAATGAATAAAAAAAGAGAGGGGAAAACCAGGGTGTTTACTGGTTTTGCTCTTGGAATTCTGTTAAGAATTTACAGAGTGTTTCAGTGCCTTCCAGTGACATCGCGTTGTACACTGATGCTCGCATCCCGCCGACATCCCGGTGTCCTTTCAGACCGATGAGTCCTTTCTTTTTTGCCTCATCGACGCATTTTGCCTCAAGCTCCGGGGTTGCTAGGTTAAAGGTGATGTTCATCAGTGACCGTGACTCTGGTTTTGCGACACCTTTGTAAAACCCGTTGGATTTATCGATGATGTCATAGACCATTTTTGCTTTCTTCCGGTTCTGTTTTTCCATGGCTGGGATGCCACCGAGGGCTTTGAGATGTTCTAAGACTAGTTCGCAGAGGTAAATAGAGAAACACGGGCAGGTGTTGTACAGAGAGTCTTTTTCCACATGGGTCTTGTATTTCAGCATGGTGGGGGTGTTTTCCGGGACTCGGTTGATGAGGTCTTCTCGGATGATGACGACCGTCACACCAGCAGGCCCAAGGTTCTTCTGTGCTCCTGCGTAGATAAGACTGAATTTTTTGACATCGATGACTTTGTCCATGAAATTCGAGGACATATCGCAGACGAGTGGGACGTCGCTGGGGAGCTTTGGCCATTCTTGCCATTCGATTCCCCCGATGGTCTCATTACCGGTGATATGACCGAATGCGGCATTAGCACTAAAGGAGACATTCTTTGGGATGTAGGTGAACTTCTGGTCCTCCGAGGAGGCGATGATTTTGACTTCACCGAAGAGTTTTGCTTCCTTGATTGCTTTTTTTGCCCAGGCCCCGGTGTAGACGTATTCCATGGGTTTTCCTGCTTGTTGCAGGTTTTGGGGCGCCATGAAGAACTGGGTTGATGCTCCACCCTGTAGCCAGAGGACTTTGTAGTCGCTGGGGATGCCCATGAGTTCTTTGAGAAGCTCAGATGCTTTCTTATGGACCGCATCATATTCCTTTGATCGATGGGAAATCTCAAGAATCGACATTCCTGTCCCTTGGAAATCGAGTAGTTCTTCCTGTGCTTTTTTTAAGACGGGGAGTGGTAATGTCGCTGGCCCTGCATAGAAATTATACACACGTTTCGTCATTGTAAGATCCTCCATTGTTGTTGAAGCCCTGTATATCACGAAAAGATTTAAACCATTCGGGGGGTCTTCTCGGAGAGCGTCTCTTTTTTTATGGAGTCAGGATCTTTCGGGCGAACGTGAGATACCCGGTATGGCCCAGCATCTCAAAACTAGGTCGGGTCCCGTGTTTTGAGACGATCATCTCCCGTTGGATGTTCTCGTAGGTTTTACATTCTATGAAGGGATGCTGCTGGATGGTTTTTACGGTCTGTTCCACCTGAGAAATCAAGGGTGAATAGGTACAGAGATATCCTCCAATTTTTAATGCCGTCCATGTATGTGGTACCGCTGCCCAGGGGTTTGGGATGTCAAGGATGACTGCATCGAGGTTTGTTTCATCGATGCCCTCGGTGACGTCCTTGATTTTTGTTGTCACATAATTGCTCAGATTTGCTTGTGAAAGGTTCCGCAGTGCATGGTCGATGAATTCTTGTCGGATGTCATAGGAGATGACCCGACCGGTCGGGGCAACAGCGGATGCAAGCGCGATGGTAAGAGACCCTGAGCCAATTCCTGCCTCAAGGACCTGTTGTCCAGGTTCGATAGCGCAGTTCATCAGGATATGGGCTGCATCTCGTGGGAGAATGATTTGCGCCTGGCGGTAGATCCCTTGGAGTTTATCCTGAACGGATGGTTGGAGGATCCAGAACTGTTTGTTGCCGATTTGGAGTTTCTTGCCGTATTCATTTCCGATAAGGCTTTTTGGGTCAATGACACCAACGGCTCTGATTTTGTCAGTCTTCCCATCTGTGTCGATAATGATTTTTCGGAGGTTTTCGTCGATGAGGACGATGATGTCGTGTTCCTCGACTCGTGTTTTCATGGTTTCCACCGTGAAAAATCAACAAGGGATCCAAAACTCAATGATTCTAGGTGTAACTGGTCGCGCCATTGTTCCTGGCAGCTGCAGGAGAGGCCTTCGAACACCTCGGTGTCTTGTGTTAAGGAGAACTGCTGGATCGCGTGTAACACTTTTTTATCACAGACTCCGCAGTTATGGGCTCCTCTGATGCTGCCTCCGGCGACGACATCACATTTCACGAACGCATCTGTAAGTTTGGTGCTCTGTCGGAGGAACTCGATGATGCTCCAGAGCCAGGGTGGTCGGTATTGGTCTCGGTTCCAGAGGTATTCGACGATGGTGTGTCGTTGGATGTTGGTGGGATTTAATGAGAGAAGATCGGTAGAGTCCGCGGTGTCTTTGGCGGTCGAAAGACAATCTGTGAGTGATTCTTGTTCGGTGAGGAACGGGGGTTTGAGCAGCACATAGGTCTTCACCCCGATCTTCTGATGTTGCAAGAGTTTTGTTGCACGAAGATAGTCTTGGAAGGTGAATCCCTTGTTGATGGCTTTCTCACGGACCAGATCGTTGGAAGTCTCAAGTCCGATGCCCACCTCGAGTTTTTGCAGTGGTATTTTTTCTTCTATTTCTTGGAGATGTTTCTCTGTGACGTACTCTGGTCGTGATTCGACAGAAATCTTCTCAGCAGTGTTGTTCAAGGTCGTAAGGATATGGTGTTGTACTCTGGTTGGTATTTCAGTAGGGTCAAGGAAACTACCAGAGGTGAAGATTTTTACAAATGGTTGATTCTTATAGCCTTTGATGGATGTGTCAAACTGAGCGAGAAGGTCTTCCTCAGAAATCGATGCAAACATACTGTCGTTGAAATACCCGCACATCGTACAACCCGAGGAGAGTGCCCAAGAGCATCCTTTCGTCCGAAGGATAATAACGTACGCATCAACAATAGCATCATTGAGAACATCTTTTTCTTGCCAGCAACGCACGGGTTGTCGAGGGTTCTGTGGTCGTGGAACGAACTTTTTTTTGAATGACTGGCAAAAGCTGGTTATCTCGTTCATGTGGTCTTCTTATTCTTTCTGCGTCTGAACAGGAACACAACCGCGACAATCGCTACAAGGAAGACACTGATTTCAAAACCAGGGGTCGCACCAATACTGGTTGGATACGGGGTGATGTAGTTGAGGGTGTTGGGGGGCTGTGGTTGTCGTAGGGCGGCAAGCGTCGCATTCCATTCCACGAGGGTATCTTCTGTTCCGATGTTCGGGTCGTTCGCGGTAGTGAAAAGATGCGTTTCGCTGTCTCGTACAGTATTGGAGAATTTATCAGGGACGTTTATGAAATAATGCCGCGCCTCAGCAAACACGGTGACATCAATGGTGGAGTTGGCTGCCCATCCTTTGAATTCCGCTGATGTTTCATATTTCCCTTTAATGGTTGGCTCGTCTCTATTGACGTTGATGTCTGAGCCATCATTGATTCTATAAAAAACTCGGAAATTATTCGTGCTTATCTGTTCATCCGCTTTGATGATGATCGAATCGGTGCTTATGATGTCGGTTGTTCGTGCAGACACCTCAAGGACATCGGTGCTGTAGGAGAACGATCCGCTGACGGTGGTCTTCCGGTTATTCGTATCAGAGACAACCGCGGTATAGTTGAAGGTGCCAAGGAGGTTCTGTGGATTCTGATAGGTGTAGCGCAGGATGCTTTTTTCAAAGCTGAACTCAGGGGTGAGAACGGTTCCGTTCGGATCGGTGATCGTAAATGTGATTCCTGCTTTGGTGACGCCAATGTTATCGGTGATGTACGCAGCGAACAGGATAGTTCCTCCTGGTTCTTGCATCCCGGGGAGGAGCACCAGGTCCACATGGGGTGCTTCCCCGTCGTAGAACGGAGGGTTAACGAGGACGATAAGGACAAGCAACCAGGTGAAGAAGTAGGTGACAAATGAGGTCAGCCAGCCTTTTCTCCCAAAATCAGTAAGATCGATGTCCAGCTTCAGGAAGATGTAGCGGATCCAGATGGAGTTGACCACTGCGACGAGCAAGACAAGCTCCCAACGTAGAAAGCTGCCTTCGAGGAGCACCCAGAAACCGAAACAAACCGCTGCCACAAGCAATCCGAAGAGGAACGCGATGAACATGGTTTTGATGTTACGCCGTTCTTTTTTGATGAATGCTTCTTCATCGAACTTTGGTATCTGGAAATCAAGGGGCTCTTCTGCCTCAGCTCCTTCCTTTCGTCGCTTCGCCATAGAGGGCAGGGAAGAGATGCTTCTTTAAAAGGTTTATTCTCCAGAGAAGACTCCGGTGATGTCTTATTGGAGAAATCGTAGCCCGGGGTACTCTGGTCCGTAGCGATGGACCTTGAACACATGATGATCGAAGGGATCCGGGATCTGGTTTTCGTACTCCCAGACGATCTCTTTTTCGTTGGTGACCTCAAAGAACCTTCCTTGTGGTCCGTCACAGATGAGGCTGTTGCCGTTTGGTAATCGTTGTGCACTCCCCAGGTTGATAGCGAAAAAATCCAGAGGGTTCTCTGCAAT
This sequence comes from Thermoplasmatota archaeon, assembly GCA_025457885.1. Taxonomy (GTDB): domain Archaea; phylum Thermoplasmatota; class E2; order DHVEG-1; family DHVEG-1; genus SM1-50. Next base: position 24,644 of record JALOTN010000007.1, read on the forward strand.
ATAACTCCAGGTGGATTGGGTTGGCCCATACGTCGAGCCTGGGGAAAGATAATAAGTGCCATTTGCCTCTATCGGTGTGGTGATCTCCTCGATAGAAGAATACTCTCCACCAGGGCGGTCCAGGCCGTTGTTGAAGATCAGGATGTTCCCTGCTCCGGGGAGACCAGGTTTGATCCATTCCGCGTCATGCTGGTTAAACAGCATCCGGTCCGAATCATCCCCTCGTTTGTAGGTGAGGGGGTTGCCCCAGCGGTAGAGAAGATCCCCGCCTTTTCCGTACCGTCCCCCGGTATGACCCGCAGCTTCCTCTGTGGTAGTGCTATGATCAATGACCCATAGTTCATCAAACAACAACACACTGAGGAGGATTTGATCATATTGCTCGTTGTAATCCACGGAGTTGATATGGGTCCAGTCCGCCAGCAGCCGCCCTCCGTAGTTGATGTCCACCCGTTCAGGGTGATCCTGAACGACCCCGTAGTTTTCTTTTGTCGGATCAAAATCCTGTATGAGATGATCCCACACATGCCATTCCCACACGATATCCCCTGTTGTTGGTCCGGTGGGTTTGACCTCAATGAGATGATCTGGCCACAGCTCCCCCTGAGGGAGAGAAGCAGGATTCCTGCCTTCTGAAATCGCTTCTTCAGCGGATTTATACTCCCAGGCGATCATCAGAATGTTCCCATTTGGGAGCATCTGGATATCATGATGCAGACAATACTGCACCGTTGAATACTCAAAGGACCACAGGTGCGTCCCATTCCAATCGAATCGTTCCACGCGACCACCGATGCCTCCTCCCCAGAACTGTGGGCTGAAGCCGGGGAACGCGGTGCGGAGCAGATCACCATTCTCCAGTAGGTAAACGGAGAGAGCCGGTTTGAAGGAACTCTCCCAGCTATGGACGATCCCTCCACTGTTGTTGATCAAAAACGTTTTTAGGGACACCATCGGAGAAAACAAGGTGTACCCCTTGTAGGCTTCATCCGTGCTCCATGATTCCCCGAGTTTCTTCACCCAGGGTCCTAGGAGACGGATTTCAAGTTGTTTCGCTCGTGTCTTTGCAAAGGACGCCTGAGCGGTAAGCAGCACCTTTGGAAGATTAGAAAAGAAGCCAAGACCAAGTCCCCATACTCGGATTTTCTGTTCGACTGACTCACCAGCAGGGATGAGTGCTATCTGGGTTTGTTCTGGATTGACTGTAATTAAGAAACCCTCTGTTGCTTGAACAAAGACCATGATGTTCTGTGCGTCCTTCTCCCCGATGTTTTTCACCTCAATGGTCAACCCCCTGCCATCACTGATGTTTCCGAACGTGAGATAGGAACCAGCGATTGTAACCATGACCGGTTCTGTCCAGTTGCTCACCGCGTCATAAATATCTTTGGCTTGCACCTTCACACTATAAACACCTCGTTGCTGCCATTGATGGGACAGAGTGATTGGCACACCAGAGTCAAATGGACCCACCCAGCTTCCTTCTGATGCGTCTCCCCAGTCAATGAAATAATACACCAAGTCGCCGTCTGGGTCACTGGTCTGTGTCGAAAACAGGTAGGTTTCACCTGCGTCACCCACCAAGGGTCCTTGTGGTTGCTGTGGCGTCTCAGGAGCATGATTCTCTTTTGGTTCCACTTGACGAAACATAGGTGGTGTCAGTGCTGCTTGGGACGGTTCATAGACATCTAAGAAGGAACTCGAAAGAGGTGCACCGAAAAAAAGAAAAGAGATGAAGAACACTATGAGGAGTTTGAATCGTTGCCGCATGAGTCTTAGTTCCTTCTCTGCTATTATTTTAATGTCGCTACTTGGTCTCTCTGATCTTTTCTAAGGAGTGAGGAGACAGACGGATCCCAGGACAACCCCCTGGCGTGTCTTTTTGATGATATTCATATTTGGCATAGTCGCAGTGACCATAACTTCAATAGCACCAACCCCGATGATAGGTAGGAGCAATGCGATTTTGCTTTTTCCTGCACGCACCTCAGGGATTAACGCGGTCCGTGTCCGATTGATCATCCCAAGCAGCCCTCCTTTCACAGTGATTGTCCACGTGATATCGGAAAGATCTGTGTCCCCTGTGTTCTGAATAAGGGCTTTCACCCCAAGGACTCCACCCATGACACTTTGTATTTTTAGGACATCCTCAAGCATGTACACCTGACCACTGTTATCCACCAGGTAAACACGGTTCTCCCCAATCGAAGGAGCACCCAGGATATAGGAATCCACGGTAAGGTTCCAGGCTTCTGAGCCGTTTTCTTTCTCAAAACAATACAGCTGCATGGAATAATCATAGTATCCACCAGGGATCAGGAGGATTTTATCCGCGGAACAGACAGGGGATGCCCCGAAACTCATATAGGGAGCATAGGGGAACATCACAGTCCATAAAAGAGTCCCGGTGGCTGGGTTAAAGCAATAGAGCCGATTCGAGTAGGCGTTCAGATCAAACGCGGAGACATACACACCCTCCTCACATATCGCAGGAGTCCCAATCGCGATGGAGGCTCCCAGGTTGTAATTCCATTCGATCGCTCCTGTATCGCCATTGAAGCATTTGAGACTCCCGCCATAGGTGTATAAGTCAAATTCAAGGACATACACGTTTCCGTTGAAGCAGGCGGGGCTCGTGGTGGAGTAATACATGAGAAAACCCACGCTGGAGATCTGTTTAGACCAACGGATCGCTCCGGTGTCGGTATTCAAACAATATAGTTTCCCCTCGTAATAGGAGTAAAGGTCCATGGTGATGCAGAACACGTTCTCCCCTGAGACTGCAGGAGCGGAGAACCAAGCCCACTCATACATTCCAAACGGTCGGCTCCAGAGTTGGATTCCTGAGAGGTCAAAGCATTTAATGGAACTGGCATAGGAATACAGGTCCAAACAGTTTACAAAGATTTTTCCATCGGAGACAATAGTTGGAGACAACACCAGACCGGTGATGGGTACCTGCCATTGATGCTCTCCAGTTGTCGCATCAAAACAATACAGGATGGTGTTGTAGGTATCAAAGTTAATAGCTGTGATGTATACTTTATCGTCTACAACTGCAGGGTTGCTAGGATATTCCAATGATTTATTCCAGAGGGATTCACCGGTGTCCGCGTTCAGACAGAACAATCCCTGCATCAGGTTGCTGGGGTGTTCTAAAAGCGTATTGATGATCTCTGATGCTGGTGGTGGTGAGGGATTGAACAGGTCAGAAAGTTTCGGTAATCCTTTGTAATACCACCCTGAGCTCACATACAGCTTATCATCATACAGTATTGGTGTTGATTCTCCGATTTCTCCCCCGACGTATTTCTGCCATGCGATATGATTTGTGTTCGTCGCATAGTTCTCGGTGCATCCGCTGTTGCCTGCGTCGTTGCGGAACATCGGCCAGAGAGCATCAGCTCGTAGGATGCCTGATGTGTCAACAGATTGTTCTGGGATCTGGCTTAGAACACCAGCCTTGGTTGGTAGCAATCCGGTTACTGGGATGACAGTAGCGCTCAGAACTACCAGGGTTACAACTAAAACAATTTTTTTGTTCATTTTTCCTTTCGCCCCCGAAATAGATATGTATTGATATCATGTGGTTTTATATAAAGATTGTGTAAATAATAATAGACTATACGAGAAAAATACATCAAAAGAGAGCCTTGACGACTCTTTTTTAAAGGAACTGGATACCCTCGGGTAACCGATCCAGGTATTTCCTGAATCCCTCAGGCCACTTCTCAGGATTGAGTCCCTTCTGAGCAAGAAACGCAGTCGTCCATCGTTGCAAACCTATCCCTGAGCACCCACTCCATAACTCGCTTCTCTGGGATTTTATGTTAAAAGCGCTGATGTACTTGTCCCCAAGGATGCTGAGGTTCTGGAACTCCAACCATTCCGAATCCTGCCGTGAGCCACGGTACGGCATATAGGCCTCAAAATCAATCGTCCCCGTATCCTGGGTGCTCTCATCACCGATCTTCCCCGCCTGTTGCATGTACCAGGGGGTGACCCAGGCCATCCGCCATTCCAAGTCAAAGATATCGTTGAACACGTGTCTGTACCGCTCCAAGAGTTTCTCCCGTAATGAGAGTAACTGCTCCCGGGTGCCGATATAGACTGGTTCGATGCGATGGAACTCATCAACCCGCTCAATCCCATGCCGTCCCCCGGATTCATAGCGTGCAGAGATCGCAGTCTTATCATACACCAGCACCGGCAATGATGTCTCCGCGATCGTCTTCCCCTTGAACGACCAGTAGATCATCGGACATTGTGCATAGCAGATCCCTGCGGTCGGAGGCGAGAGGTTCTTCTGCAGCTCCTCAACGGGGACTTCTTTGGTTATTTTCGTCAGATCAATGAACCGCTCCCAATCCTTGGCATCCCTTGTCTTTGGCTCTGCGACATAGTAGAACTCATATGGCATCCCCTCCATATGACCGGTCTTTAGCCAGATGTCAAATGGTTTGATGTGGGATTCGATGACCTCCTGGAACCCTAAGGGTCGAAGGACCTCCTGAATTGCGATATGCTCCATGGTCTTCAGGATCGTGGCTGCCTGTGGTCGATAAAACCATTTCCCCTTTGTCGGACCTTGCTTCAGCCAACCAAGGTTTTCCATCTCCGGGGTGGGATCCTTCATACATGCCGGTGGTTTCTCATCTGATTTCCAGATCAATTTCCAGAACTCTGCCTTCCCCTCGTAATACTGGTTCTCCACTTTCTCTTTAACCCGATTCATCATCCGGTCGATGTAGTTCCCTCGGAGGAACTCCTCGGACACATCAGAGAGCACCATGGTCGCTTGTTTCCCCTGTACTGTGACTGTCGCGAACGGGATGCTGACCTCTTTGAGAGGCTCCCGGGGGAGATCAAAAGAGATAGTATAATCCTCAACAGTGATGTTGCGCACCCCGATATGATGGGTCTTCCCCAGTTCTTTGCTCAGCGCGTTTTTTATCTGCAGCAGCGCGTTATGCGGACGCAGCGTCCCTTCTGAGGTGATGAACAATGATAAAAGTGTTTTTTCTATCGAAAATTTTTCTATGACCGCAAGCTTCTCCGGTCCTTTCCTTAGAATCGACTCGTTTGTCTGGTTGATGAATGTTTCGAATTCCTTTGAGAGTCCCGAGACATCGCTACTCAGGGTGAATCGTGCGTGTAACTCGAATCGCATCATCGGCAGGTTATCCTTCCATGCCTACTTAATGCTTATGAGCAGGGGGAAAAAAAGGAAAAAAAATTTTATTTACCAGCCGAGCAGGTGTCGCAGTAAAGGGAACGCATGAGGGAATCGCTGCAGCAGGTGTTCCAGGAACCAGAGCATCGGGAGATCATAACGATAGGGCATGGTGACATCCAGGGTGGCCCAGGTGCTTTTTGCTCCATAGTGGTCCGCTGCTTTCACACGGACCGTGTAGTTGCCTTTCTCCGTCCAGTTCTTCTCCAAGGTGACCTTCTCACCTGATTCATATGGTCCGATCCATCCGACCGCTCCACCATCCCAGTAGGTGTCCCCCCAGTTCAGATAATAATACACATCATCGCCATCGGGGTCGTTAGCCCAGAACGTATAATGGTAGATTGTCTCGTTCTCCCCGTTCCTCCGCCCCAGCAACCAGGGTGTCTTTGGTGCATGGTTCTGCTCGTCGATAAACACCCAGGTGGTGTCCGTGTCGGTGTTACTTGCGTTATCGGTGACGGTGAGGACGACCTGGTAGACGCCTGAGGATCCATACGTATGGGTCGCAGTCATCCCTGTCGCAGTGGTTCCATCGCCAAAGTCCCATGAGTAACTAATTATGCTTCCTTCATGATCAAAGCTGCTACTCCCATCGAACATCGTCTGGTCTGTGGTGTTGATGCAGGCGACCGGCATCCAGTTGCTGAAATTCTCAGCAACATACTCGACCCAGTTGATGTCTGTCTTATCGATGTTGAGGCTGCCGTACTCTAGGTTAAAGAACCCCTCGTATCCCCATTCTTCGCTTAGGCTGTTCTTCACGATCCAGTAGCCACCATTTGTGATGGATGAATCATCCTTCCATCCGATGAGGACCACCTGATGGTTCGTCCCCTGCATCGGCCCTGGGTACGCATAATACTCTGTTGAACCATGATGGGTGTAACCCCATTCCTCAAGATTCTCAGGACCATGAGCATAGTAGGTGAATAACATGGTGGCCACCACGGGGCCTTCCTCCATGATCTGGGTTTTGATTACGTCCCGATCTTCGACACTTCCATCCGGGACCCATCGTCCATAGGCGGAGATAGGCATCAGGAAATCAGTCCAGTCAGGGCTGACGTTCGAACAGGGGACATCATCGTTGACCTCGTAGGGGAAGCAGAACTCCGGGATGATCCCATTGCAGTAGTTCCCCTGGGATGTGTTCGATTTGATGTACTTGTATGCATTATACGCCCATCCACCATTGCAGCTGCCCGCAGCATGCAGACACGACAGGACGTACTGTTCTGAAAGATCAAGGTTCAGATTTGGGCATCCCTCCCGGATCTGAATGATGCTTTCTAAAGCCCCTATCGCAGCAAAATCCCAACAGCTCCCGCAGTCCCCCTGGTCTTTTGCAGTCGTCGTCCAATCCACACCATCCACCTCCCTCCAGTTGAAATAAGGTGGTAGCGTTGAAGCAGCTCTTGGTGTTGGTGACAGAGGCGCGGTGTCATCGATAGGTACTCCAATAAGCATAGTTTGGTCTGATTCACATCCACAGTCCTCCTTTATCATCTGTGTGTCACCCACACGGGCTTGATAGTCATCATAGGTAGATGATATCACAGGAGCTGTCGTTCCCATCAGCAGAAAAACAAGTAGTATTCCAACAAGTTTCTTGTTCATTCTTCCTTCCTCGAAAAATCTTTTCCCTGATAATTTACAACCACAGAGCCGTATTTAAATATTCTCATCAATATTTATTTTCCAGACAAAAAAATATATCGATGCTACTTTGATTTATTTCTTCACGATATCAGAAGCTACCGACACACACGCGAGGTAATCATCAAGGGTATGCAACAACGAGGAGATCGACTGCGACTCCATCACCGCCTCAAGTGTTTTCCCTACAACCTTGGACGAGACGAATTCCTGGTCATCGGCCTGGATGGACCGTAGAATTTTTTTTGCTTGTTGAGGGCTCTCAAACTCCAAATGAAACGTACATCTCGCTTTCATATCAACCCTTCATCTGCGACACAAGCAGGGAATCAACCTGTTGCAGAAACTCCTGTTCTTTTTCAAACGCAATCGTCGCACCTGCAGCGATCTTATGACCACCACCATATCCCCCAAGACGTCCTGCCACGGTTTTCATCGCTGCACCCAAGTCCAGACCATTCTTCACCAGTTGTTGGTTCCCCCGGCAGGAGACATGAATCTCTTTTTCTGTTTCGTTCCGTGTCAAGGAGAACAATGGTTTCTTTTCATCAAGGACATAATTCATGGCGATGCCTGCGACGACACCTCCAAGGGAAGAATTCTCTGAGTAGAAATACCGCATCCCCGTTGTCTCCTGGATGCCTTTCTCTAATCCGCTGAGTCCATCTAGGAGTTTCTGTTTGTAGTCTTTCTCCACCTCGAGGGCTTCGTTCCAGATGCTACCATCACCAAGACACAAGGAAAGACCCAGGCTTCGAGACCCGTTCTTTCCACAGGCATCCAGCAGGTCCGCGAACCGCTCCAGTTCCCAGCCTTGTGATGAATGATACCGTTTTCGTATCGTCAGGTCCAGGATGTTGGGTTGGCAGCCTGCCTTGATTAACACAAACATCAGATACGATTGAATCTTGGTCCATGCATCTGTGGTGAGCTCCTTAAGTGTCGCTGTTGAGGGGACCTGAAGATGATCCAGCAAGGCTTCGATGGCCTCCCTCCTCCCCGACAGACCTGGATAGTACGGGTCTACGGAATAATACAACGCATCCTCAATCGTCTCCCCATAGAGTTTGATGCTAGTCTTTTCTGTGAGAAATCCCTTGGATACGGCATTCTCAAGGATGGTTTTATTCCATCCCCGGACTCCACCAATGAACTGTTTATCACCTGTTGCACCAGCCAACGCAAGGGCTGCGAGATCCTCGTTTGCTGGGTTTACTGCAGTCGCGAACAGATAACAAAGGGTCGCACCAGAGACGTCATAGTTCCCATCAGCACCAAAGAGGTTCGCGTTGATCTGTCTGATGTTCTTGGATGTCTGAGCAGATAGATACTGATGATGGTCAAGGATGATGGCTTTACAGCCGAGTGATTCAATGGTTTCAAGCTGACCACTGCCCATGTCCGAGAAAACAATAAGCTCGTTTTGCTCTGTTTTCAGCCGGTCGAAACCCTTGGTGAATGGATTACGCATCAACGTTGCCTGATAATCATAGCCTGCTCGGTACACCGCGGTGCAAAGGACTCCAGCCGCAGCGATCCCATCAGCATCGTAATGGGAGACGATGCGGATTCGTTTTGTCTTGGGTACGGACCGCAGCAGCGCTGCAGCGTCCTGGCATGCTTGGGTGATATCTTCCGTCATAGCAGGTACTCTACAGAACGAAAAACAAATTCCAGGCTAAAAAGATACTGGATGGTTTTTTTTTATTCGAACATCAGCTTTGCTTGTTCTAAGCTGTATTTCCAACCCTCTGGAAGCCGGTGTTCACGACGATAATATTTCATGAGACGGCGGATTTTTGATTCGGTGAGCGACAGGTTCCGTTTTGTTTTAAAATCCTTCGAATGCTGATCAATGTGCTTCTTGAGTTTCAACGCGGTTTTGATGAGATTCTGTAAATCCTCAGGGATCTCCTGGGTTATCTTATTCTGCTCCAGGATCTGTGTGATGGTTTTTCCAGTCGCGATTTTCACATCTGGGACCGCGTATTGGTCACGGAGAATCATGCCGATCTCGCTGGTGGTTTTCTCTGCTTTTGCTAGTTCCATGATGCGTCCTTCGATTTCTCGGGGATTAAGGGAACTCCACTCCGGGTGTTTCTCCCGCATGGGGTGGGTAGAACCTGATTTTCCTTTTGTTCTTGCGTGCATTCGTGCCATTCTTTACACTCCGCGTTTGATTCTTAAGGGGTTTTCGTAATAAACTACTCGTATATAAAAGTAAAGGTCGTAGATTTTTTACTCTGATATATGGTGGTGATTTCGGAAAACCATGAGAAATGAGACGATATCATACAGCATTGGATGATACTGGAGCAGTGGTACGAGCCATTGGAAAAAAACCCCGTGGGTTGATTGTTTTTGTGTTGGGGTGATTAGGGAGACGGGGATCATCTGGTAATCGGTGGGGTTTTGTTGGTTTTCCACTCTGATGTATCCTTCGAAATCTGTATCCTGCTGGTCGGGGGCAATGACGGTGACAGCGACAGTAACGGTTCCGTCCTCTGGGGTCAATCCTGTTCCTGACTCAGGGAGGAACGACCAGGTCCCCCAGGTGAGAGCGGAGGTGTTGATGGACCAGGAGAGCAGGGAACCAACGTCCCCGATGTTCTGTACCTGGAACGATCCTATCACCATGCTTCCTGGTTGGACATTGGTCCAGGAAAGGCTTCCGATGCAATCAAGGTTCGGGGTATCTGGCCCAGGGGGTGCTTCTGGGGGGATGTAGACGATTTTGAAGACGTTGTTGAACGCAGGGCTTGGGTAAGGGTTCACGTACTCCCAGACGGTCGACCCTGTGGGGGTGACTTCGAAGAACCGCCCTGCGACGCCATCGCAGATGAGGGTGTTGCCGCTGGTGAGTCGTTCCGCACCGGAGATGATTCCTGCGTTGAAGCTCTGTGGGGGGTCTGCGGTATAGATCCATGTCTGCGAGAGGGGGCCATAGGAGGAGCCTGATTCAAGATAATAAGTGCCTGATGCATCAACCGGGGGAGCGATCTCTTCGACTGAGGAGTACCATCCGCCAGGACGGCCTGCTCCGTTGTTGAACACTAAAATATTGCCTGCGCCGGGACATCCCGGTCGTATCCAGGTCGCATCATGTTGGCCATAGAATTTCTGATCAGTACTCTCTCCTGCTCGGTACGCGGCAGGGTTGCCCCAGCGGTAGAGCAGGTCGCCGCCCTTCCCGCTGTTCCCTCCGGTATGACCCATGGCTTCCTCGGTGGTGGTGCTATGGTCAATCACCCAGATTTCGTTGAAGTTATGGACACTGAGGAGGATTTGGTCGAACTGCTCGTTGTAGTCCACGGAGTTAGTATGCAACCAATCGCTTAGTGACATCAGGTCATTGGCATAGTTGAGGTCCACTAGTTCCGGATGGTCCGCCACTACACCGTAATTAGGTTTGGATGGATCATAATCCTGGATGAGATGGTCCCAGACGTGCCATTCCCAGACAATGTCTCCGCTGGTTGGACCTGTCGGGTGCACCTCAATGATGTGATCTGGCATAAAACCACTGCTTGAGACGTAATTTGGGTTGCGTCCTGCGGCGATTGCTTCTTGACGGGTTTTTGTCTCCCAGGCGATCATCAGGACATTCCCATTCGAAAGAGGCAGGACATCATGATGGGTGAGGCGTCCGTCGGTATCATAGCGGAAATCCCATTCAATGGTGCCATCCCAGTGGACTTTCTGAACACCCCCACCAGATCCTCCGCCTCCGCCAGCAAAACCGGTTTTAATCGTCCGAAGGATCGTTCCCTCACCAAGCCAGCGGACCGCCTCCCCGGGAAGAAATGTACTTGACCAGGTGTGATTCACCGCTCCTGATGGATGGATGAGATACGTCGTTCCACTATCCATTGGTGAAAAGAGGATTTGACCATCAATGCTGGTTGATGGGAAGACTGTAGCATGGCGGGTATCTTGGGATGTTGAGAGAGGAATCAGGTTTGATGCACTAAGTAAAAATATAACGAACGTCACCTGCAGAGGAGCAGAAAGAAAAAATCCTTTCAAGGAAGGTGGCGTTCTTGTTTTTTGCACGATTATATCCCCTTATTATCTAGGCTCGTACCATATAAATAGTTTTTTACCCACGGTAAAGGTCTCTGATGAAATGAGGATCCAACTACCCATAAAGAATATAAATTTCTATCTATTAGCCCGAGGTGTTGCGTGCAGGAGATGACCGTCCACATCTATAATACGCTCACACGGAAAAAAGACCCGTTTACCTCCATCGAGCCGGGGAGGGTGAAGATGTATGTCTGCGGGATGACCGTGTACAGCGATGCCCATATCGGCCATGCGCGAACCTATGTCGCGTTTGATGTGATCCGTCGATACTTCGAATACAAAGGAAACACCGTGTTGTATGTGCAGAACATCACCGATGTTGATGATAAGATCATCGCGGCAGCAAACAAACAAGGTATTGATCCCTTGACGTATTCAAAACAGTTCACGGATCGCTGTCTAGCTGATTTAGACACCCTTGGTGTCCGACGCGCTGATTTATACCCAAAGGCATCGGAGACGATCCCTGAGATGATTCAGATGATTGAACAGATCATCCAGAACGACCATGGGTACGTCGCGGATGGGGACGTGTATTTCTCCGTGGAAAGCTTCAGTGACTATGGCAAGCTCTCTGGACAGAATATCACGGAGATGAAGAAGGGAGCCCGCATTGAACCAGGTGAGCAGAAACGTAATCCACTTGATTTTGCGCTCTGGAAGAAAGCCAAACCCGGGGAGCCTGTCTGGCAGTCCCCCTGGGGACCCGGACGACCCGGTTGGCATATCGAATGCTCCGCGATGAGCTGCAGCATCCTAGGACCAACGTTCGATATCCATGGAGGCGGCATGGACCTGCAGTTCCCTCACCATGAAAATGAGGTAGCCCAGGCACAGGCTGCCACCGGGCAGCAGTTCGCCAGGTTCTGGATGCATATCGGCCTGCTGACGATCAACGGGGAGAAGATGTCAAAATCACTTGGAAATATCATCAACATCAAGGACCTGTTGCACCGATGGGACGCGGAGGTCCTACGGATGTTTTTTGCTCAAGCCCATTACCGGAGTCCCCCGGATTTCAGCGAAAAAGCTCTCACCGATGTCGAAAAAGGAAGAGAGCGCCTGTATCGCGTCAAAGAACGACTCCAGGAGTTTGCGCAAGGTGCTTCCGGGAAAGAAGTCTCTCAAGCATCCTTACAAGACCTCGAACATCAATATCTGTTAACAATCAAGGAAATGCAATGCGAGTTCGAAGCTGCCATGGATGATGATTTCAACACCCCTAAGGCATTTGCCTCGCTCTTTGAGTTCGTCAATAAAAGCAACAGGTTCTTCGAACAACAACAAAACCCAAATCCAGACCTCTGTCAGTACGCTCTGAATGTGTTCTTGAAAGCAGGCATGGTGCTGACCATGTTCCAGCCACAGACGCATCCACCACTGAAAAAACAACAGGATGTACTCACCGCACTACAGACACTCCTGCAGACCTATGGCAAAACCCTGCAGACTCCAACGATCGAGACAATTCTGCAGGTGTTACTGGATGCACGACAGGAAGCCCGTAAGAAGAAGGATTACAAGACAGCAGATGATATCAGAAAGAACCTTGAGTCCCTTGGTTTTGAGATACAGGACACCGCAACGGGTCCTGTCTGGAGGAAAAAGTAACCCATGAAACGGGTGCTGGTGGGATTTGACGGCTCTGAAGGAGCAGAAAACGCGCTGAACAAAGCAATGATGATTATCGATGATGACGGAGAACTCATCCTCCTTGCTATTGTCCCCTTACCCTCTGATAGGAATCTGTTGGATAAAAAAACTCATGAGATCCTCAAGATACGAGCGCATGCGTTGATCAATGATGTTATCCATGATCTAGGAACCCATAGTTTCACGATCAACGGGATGATCAAAGAAGGGGAGGATATCGCTGCCGTCCTCATCGACGTGGCAAACGAGATTCACTGTGATCTGATCGTCCTGGGAAGCAAAGGCTCCAGCACCCTTGGAAAATACCCGATCGGTAGCGTCGCTAATAAGGTTGTTCAATACGCCGCAAAACCCGTCATGGTCGTCCGATAAAAAAAAAAAAATTATTTATTTTCCTTTGGTCTGATGTGCCCGGATACTCGGACGGATTTTCTCTGCTCCTTTCCCCTTGTACATCAAGCCTCGACCTTTTTGACCAGCACTGGTCTTTCCCCGCAGCACTCGGCGTCTGTTTGGGAATGCGGAGATCCAATTGATGTTTGCATCATTCACAATCGCAGGATGCGCCGGGTCAACCAGGATAACCTCATAATAATGGTACATCCCGTCTTTTCCAACCCAGTAGGAATTTAACACTTCCATGTTCGGATAATGAGCAGCCGTCCGCTCCTCAACGATACGTTGCGAATTCTTCGCCGGGGTGATCTTCTTTGTTCCTCGTGCCGATGGCTTTCTGCCACCTTTTATCTGATGACGGTTCAACCCACCATGTCGCACCCGCGCTCGAACGATGATGTAGCCTTGTTTTGCTTTATAGCCAAGGGATCGTGCACGATCGATTCGTAAGGGTTTATCGACCCTCAGGAAATTCTCTTGTCGTCTCCACTGAATCAATCTGTTTTTCTGCGGTGACTTAAACGATGTATCTGGTTTCTTCCATTGCTCACCGATATAATCGTACACACTTTTTACCATAAATTACACCTGTCATTCTGCTTGATTGTAGGAGGTAAGGAAGGGAAATCTTTATTTAAAACTTTTGCCGCAGGAAACCACGACCAATCAACTCACAGCCTGCATGATGAAAAAAGGAAAAAAAAAGAATGAGAGGGTTCTTACCCCCGTATCGACCGCAGACCCAGGTTTTGGAGCAGCTGGGTGATCTGCTGAAGGAAGTACTGCAGTTGGGTCACCTGATGTTTCTGAACACTGACCGGCATGGTCACATCAAGGGTGCCCCAGTCGCTTTCTACGCCATAGGTGTCTTTTGCTTTCACCTTAATAGTATAGGTTCCTTCCTCTGCCCATTCATGGGTCGCTGATGCAGATGCCCCGGAGTTGAATGGTCCAAGCCAACCACTTGTCAGGTTGTCACCCCAATCGACGAAGTAATACACTTGATCCCCATCCTGATCTGTCGTGGACAAGGTATAGAGATATGCGTTCCCTGGTTCACCCTCGGCTGGACCGGTGATGGTCGGGGTCTCAGGTGGATGATCTGTGGTGATCGTCATCAAAATAGAAGGAGACCAACTGCTTTGCGCGCCATTGATGTCCTTTGCTTTTGCTTTGACCGTGTAGGTCCCAACGGTATTCCATGATTTCTGCGCTGACCCTGGTACTCCTGAGTCGTATGGTCCGACCCATCCACTATTCGTCCCATCACCCCAGTCAAAGTAATAAAACACGTCCTCTCCATCAGGTTCTGTGGAGACTGCTTCATAGGTGTATGGTTCGTTGATGACTCCGGTGGTTGGACCGCTCCGCGAGGGTTGCAAGGACGAGTTTTGTGTTCTTCACACCATAGGTCAAGTTAATATGTTCGATCGTGTCCTGTGCGGTATGATAATAGGGTGTCTCGGTGTACTCGAAGTAGAACAACGCATCATATCCCTCATCCCAGAAGGAGTTATGATCGCTTCCCCAGGTGGATCCCCCATGATGAAGGGTCAGACTCCCAATATAATCGCTATATTCTGCGTTGACACCGACGGTGTACGTATAGAGCCATTCTGAGGCGGTATTCTCAAACACAATCAAGTTGTTACCATCGGTGGTAGTGATCGCATAGCTGATCATGTCACAGTTCAGGACTCCGACGATATCCCAGCCTTGGGCAGCCGCCTCTGCGGCGTACACTGCGCTGCCTAGTAGTCCTTGTTCTTCCCCTGAGAAGCACACAAACTTAATAGTATGGTTAAATTGGAATTGACTCATGATTAACGCAGCGATGAGTACCGCTGCAGTCCCAGACGTGTCATCATCTGCCCCAGGACCTGCTGAGACGGTGTCATAATGAGCGCAGATGATGTAGATATCATCGCTTGTCTCATCAGAACCGACCAATGTTGCCTCCACGTTATCTGAATCATACCCCCAGTTACTCCAATGATGATAACGTACGGCAAGGCCCATATCCGCGAACTGATCGTATATGTATTCTGCTGCGGCGATGCAGGCAGCACTCTCTGTAGGTCGTGGTCCGTTGGCAGTCAAATCCTCTTCATAACCTAGAAAGATTGATTCATCTACCTGTTCAATCATGCTGATGACGACATCATCCATGGTCGCAGGAGTGATCTGTCGGTTTTCTTTTAGGCTTGGTGAGTCTAAGAGGGCATCTGCTGGTGGAATCGATGCGTACGCGGGTGTTGGTGCTTGAAATCGAGGTGGTGTGACTGTTGGATTTGTTGTTTCACTGGGTTGGATCGGGAGACCAACGACAGGGAAGACAGTCACGATCATCAGCATTGATACGACTAGACAAATGATTTTGCTCTTCTTCATATTTGATTATCCCCAACATATTATACCCGCTGTAGTATTTAAATTTTCATCATAAAACACGGTTTTTCCTGTGATAAAGGTCCTTGTTGAAGAATTGATTTTTCAGATACTCTATGAACCGTGTAATTCTGAAGGAAGAGGAAAAAAAAAGAAAAAAAGAAGAGGTTTGTTATTGTTGTTTGAACCTCAAACCCAGGTTTTGGAGCAGCTGAGTGATCTGTTGGAGGAAGTACTGCAGTTGGGTCGCCTGGTGTTTTTCAACGCTGACCGGCATGGTCACCTCAAGAGTGCTCCAGTCACTTTCCACACCGTAGGTGTCTTTGGCTTTTGCCTGGATAGTATAGCTTCCTTCCTCAGTCCATTCATGGGTTATAGTGGCAATCGCCCCGGAGTTGTACGGTCCGATCCATTCGTTGGTTTGGCCGTCTCCCCAGTCGATGAAGTAATACACCTGATCACCATCGGGATCTGTTGTCAAGAGTTTGTAGAGATAGGCGTTCCCTGGTGCTCCCTCCGCTGGGCCGGTGATGGTTGGGGTTGCTGGTGGTCGGTCGGTGAGAATTGAAACTGTGATTGGTGTGGACCATCCGCTGGAGACGAGATTGATGTCCCGAGCTTTCGCTCGAACCTGGTAATTTCCTGCGTTCGCCCATGATTTCTGCGCTGAGGCTGATATTCCAGGGTTATAGGGACCAAGCCATCCGCTGTTGGTGCCGTCTCCCCAGTCAAAGAAGTAATAGACATCTTCTCCGTCTGGTTCTGTCGAGACTGCAGTATAGGTGTAGAGTTCATTGATGACTCCGCTGTCTGGACCATTGATGACTGGTGTTGAGGGTGGATTGCTTAACAATCCTGCCTCGGCAAGCTCCGCCAAGGTAGCAAGGACGAGTTTGGTGTTTTTTACCGCATAGGTGAGGTTGATATGCTCGATGGTATCCTGGGGCGAATGGTAATAGGGTGTCATGGTGTATTCAAAATAAAATAACGCGGAAAATCCGTTCTGCCAGAAATAATAATGGTCGCTGCCACCTGATAATCCTGCATCGTGTAAAGCAAGGGTCCCGATATACTCGGAGTATTCATTGTTAACTCCTATGGTGTAGTCATAGAGCCATTCTGATTGACTATCTTGGTAGACATCCAGGTTGTTCCCATCATTGGTGGTGATCGCATAACTGATCATGTCACAGTTCAGGACGCCTATGATATCCCATCCTTGAGCAGCTGCCTCCGAGGCGTATACCTCACTGCCGAGAAGGCCTTCTTCTTCTCCGGAGAAGGCTACGAACTTAATGGTATGGTTGAATTGGTATTGGCTCATGATCTTTGCAGCGATTAAGACCGCAGTTGTCCCTGAGGTATCATCATCAGCCCCAGGACTGGAGGACACCGTGTCATAATGACCGCACACGATGTAGATGTCATCGCTTGTCTCATCGGTGCCGTTCAAGGTCGCTTCAACATTATCTGAAGTATACCCTCCGTTGGTCCAGTGATGATATCGCACCGCTAACCCCATGTTTTGGAATTCATTGTACATATATTCTGCTGCGGCGATGCAGGAAGCACTCTCGGTGGGTCGTGGTCCATTCACAGTCAAATTTTCTTCATAACTAAGGAAAAGAGCTTCGTCCACCTGCTCAATGATGCTAACAACAACATCATCCATTATGACCGTCTCTGCTTGTGGAGAGTGGCGGAGGATGGGTGTGTCTGGTAACGCATCGAGTGATGGCATAGGTGCGTATGCGGGACCCGGTGGTTGATTCCGTGGTTCCGTGGTGTTCATGGTCGTGGATTCCCCTGGTTGGATTGGGAGAGCCGTTGCAGGGAAAACGGTTAGGATCATCAGCGTTGATACAACAAGACAAATAAATCTACTCTTCTTCATAGTTGGTTTACCCCCAACATATTATACTTACTATAGTATTTAAAATCTCACAACAAAATGTGTGTTACATCCTTTTTTTTATATCGTATGAAGAAAAAGCCTGCACATACATTTATATATAAAATTTACTTTATAATGAGATTGGGGAAAAAAAATGATAAGAAAAATATTCTGTTATCTTCTAGGCTTAAGCATACTATTAAGTGGTCTTGGAATTATTGGGGGTTCTGGTGAATCACCTCAGGAGATCCAAGAGAACAACCTTTCTCCTGATCTTTCTGCGGTACTATTCACGATAGCTCAAACTTCATTTTCTGAACAAACCTCTTTGGATTCGCTGATGCAAACACTGACCGGTAAAGGACGAACAGCTGAGTATCCCATGGGGACTCTCATTTGGCAGTATCAGATTAGTGGAGGTTCTGATAATAGCCCAAAAGCGATTGCTGCGCTTGATGATATCAATGCGGATGGAATTGATGATGTGGTGATTTGCTCTGAGGATAATACTATCCGTTGTTTTAGTGGATTTGCTGATGGCACCGGTGTCGTCCTTTGGACTCATGAGATTTATTCTGGGAACATCTATCAACAGCATGGACTGGCAATAACCCAGGATATTGATGGGGATGGATACAAGGATTGTGTGGTTGGTGCCACTGGTGGGGCTCGATTGATTCGTTGTCTTTCTGGGAGTGATGGACAAACAATCTGGACGCATGATACCCATGAGTATGGGGATGGTGGCTGGATCTATCAGGTGGATTGTTCGTATGATTACAATGAGGATGACGTCCGTGATGTGGTGGCAGCAACTGGGGATGATTCCTCAGGGACTGGTCCAAAACGGGTCTATTGTCTGAATGGCCTTTCAGGAGATTCTCTGTGGGAGCGACCCCTGGGTGGCCCTGGGTTTGCCGCGATGGGTGTGAAGGATTTCACTGGTGATGGCATCCCTGATGTGCTCGCGGGATGTTCCGATGATGCAGAGACCGATGGTTTCGGCATTGGGATTAATGGAGCAACTGGTGCGCAGATGTGGTCGTATCCAGCGGCTGGGTCCTCTGTCTGGGGTGTCGAACAGCTCGATGATGTGACCGGTGATGGGATAGCTGATGTGATCATTGGTGATTTCTCCGGGCATATCTATGGGATCAATGCAGCGACTGGTTCACAAGTGTATACGCTTCAGATTGGAACGGTGATCATCACTCGTTTAGAACGACTAGGTGATGTAAATGGAAACGGGTATGCGGATATCATCCCTGCGCATAGTACGACAACAACGACGCAGGTAATTGAGGGATCTACTGGTGGGGTCATCTGGTCTCATTCAGTGGCGGATCAACCCTGGAACGTGGCACGTATCGCAGATATCACCGGGGATGATATTGATGATGTGCTCCTTGGGACGTTGTTTAACAACAATTATGTGTATTTCCTGAATGGTGTCAATGGCTCTGAGTTAAAGAAAATCTCGTATGGTCAAGCGGTGGATGCGATCGCCAGCATACCTGATGTCGTTGGTGACGGGTCCATGGAGATGGTGGCTGGCGGGCGGAACGGGAAAGTGAACTGTTTGTCTGGTGGAGAGAACGCAACACAGCATCAGGTGAGTATCACCGCGGAGTTCAGTGCATCTCCTGTATCAGGCAGCGTCCCTCTGGTGGTTCAGTTCACAGATTTGTCCACCGCGGAGAACACGACGATAACTTCTTGGGAATGGGATTTTGAGAACGATGGGACGGTTGATTCAACTGATCAGGATCCCACCTGGACGTATACCGAAACAGGGACGTTTACTGTCTCATTGACGGTCTCCGATGATGACATCACTGATACCGAGACAAAAGTCGATTATATCACGGTTCTCCCTGAAGGAACCAGGATGGTTGAGATAGGAGCCATCACAGGTGGATTGCTAGGGGTCAGTGCGGAGATCCGCAATAATGGCACGCTTGATGTGTCCTCTGTCAACTGGAGCATCGCTCTTGATGGGGGATTGATCCTGAAAGGAAAATCCACATCTGGTACGATTGTTTCGCTCCCAGTCAACGATTCACAAATGGTGGTTGATAAACCAATCATTGGTTTTGGACGAGTGATCATCACGGTCACTGCAACAATCCCCGATGGTGAGCCAGTCACAAAGACAGCAACAGGTTTTCTGCTTCTGTTCATCATCCTTGGTGTGAAATAACCAGCGATATCAGAAGAGACCTCAAGGGTGAGGACCTTGAGTTTATTCTTCCTTTTTAAAGAGTGGTGTGACAAGAGGAGCAGGTCGTTCCCAATGTGTATGGACCGCGAGGTTTTGTCTAAGGATCTGATAATCAGCAAGAGCGGGGTTGAACTCTTCGATTTTACCAATCACGTAGTTGATGCTGTGGTTCCCGATGTTTCGTAATGCGATGTCGATAGGGATCCACCCATGGACAGGTGAGTGCAGCTCCGCCCAGGCGTGTGGCTCTGCTTCATTGGTGCCAGGATGGATATAGTACCCAGTCAGGCGACGAGCGGGGAGACTACGGATTCGTGCGAGGGTGATGAACAGGTCAGTGAACTCATCGCAGTCGCCAGTTCCTGTGCGCAGGACGGTATCCGCTCCAAGGCGTTTGTCCTGTTTCTCGGGGTATTGTATCGTTTTATTGATGTAGGTGTATATCGCAGAGGTCCAGTTGCGAAGATCATCGGTGGTAAACCAGGATTCCTCCGAGATGTTCTTGAGTGCTGGTGAATCGACAGGCCAGTAGGTGAAGCTTTGTTTGTATTTTCGTTGGAGCGCACGGGGGATATCTGAGATCCGCCCCCAGGATGTCTGTGGTGAAACGGTCGAGAGCGTTGGGTAGATGCAGACAATCCGTTCAATGGAGATGGTTGTTTTTGTTCGGACTTTTTTTGAGAAAAGGAAGAATCTGTTGTCTTTTTTGCTTTTTACTTTACAGTCTGCAGGGGGGTGAGTGAGAAGAACAATCTGTCGATATGAGGGATAATGATAGAACTTAAGTCTGATGGTGGGTGCCCCGCTGTTCGCACGGATGAAGAGGTGTTCCTGATGATGGAGTTGCCATCCGATTGGTTGGGGTTTCGTCTGCATAGCTGGTTGGTTTGAAGAATCAGGTGTATAAATAGATTTCTTGTGAATCTTTTTTAAGATCGTTAGGGGCGGTTCGGACCGACGTTGACGGCGAGTGCGGAGCCAAGGAAATACATGGTGTCTGTTCCACTGTAGTAGATAAGTCCGGAAAATCCAAGGCATCCTCTCCAGCTGTAGTTCATGTACCAGTCAACCTGAGGCTGCCAGCCGCCGGTCATGGTCTGTCCCCAGAAGCTGCCAGTGATGTTTTGTCTCCCGTTCAGTCCATCGGTCTGGATCCATCCTTGCGCGGGGTATAACCAGTTTGGGTAGGGGGCGTAATGGTAGTTGCCGAAGTAAAGGCAGACGCCGAGGTGTCGTCCATCCTGGTAGAGGAATCGTGAATTGATTTTGCTGATCTCATTGAAGATGATGTATAATCCAGTGGCAAGTTTCCGTAACGGTTCGTTAGCCGTGTTGTAATCGATGAGGTAGTACATACGCAACGCGATTCGTTTGGCGAGTTTTGCCACATGCGTGTTGCTGGTGTTCCCTGCTACTGAGCAAAATGTATTTTGGATTGTTCCATTGACGTCCTGTTGGTGGAGGAATCTTTGAGGGAGGGGACTTGTTCGCTGATGAGTGTTCACCAGACGCTGCGCCTCCTGGATGCTCAAATCCTCTGGGAGGAGATGGTTAGTGGCAAGCTTCATAATCATGTCATCGAACATTTGTTGTGTTTCATGAGACGTCTGTGAAGTGGAGAGGCGGTTTTGAAGGTCATAAAAGAGTCTTCTGATGATTTCATTTTGTTGCGGCGATATCTGGATTATCTGCGTTGCAGGTTCCGTAAGGCTGGGGGAGAGCGCTGTTGTCGTATCAGTCTGATTTTTAGTGATGATCTCGGTGATGGTGATGCTGGAGACACTGCTGTTCGTGAAAAGAACAAGGATTGCAAATACCAATAGGATTCTTTTGATTGAAGGATGGTTCATACCATTCATAACCTTAAATGAATTATAACCATCTTTCTCTATAATAATATTATTGTTTGAAGAAACCTTCCTGGCTTATGATGCTTTGGCAGTCCAGGCAGATATCGGTCGGGAAATCATCAGGGAGCGCTGTGCCGCAGATTTTACAGTATCGTGGCATATGTTTTTCCATTATCCTTCGATGGGATACGGTGCTTGTGCAGGATGCCAATCAATAAAGAACCAGAGGAGCCCAGGGCTCTTATAGGGGTGGGATCGTGGTTTGTCCCAGTAATTCTCATTCCAGATGTTCCTACGGATTGGATAGGGTATTTGGCCGTCCAGTTTAAAAAAATATTGTCTAAAGAATCCTGGAAAGGTTGATGCGCTTTCATTGTTTCCAATAAAATTATTCTGAAGGATTCTATCAGCACTGGTCCACATCGAATATATTCCTTTATCATTAGAAGAAATATTGTTACGGGACAAGACCGTGTGATATGATCCTGAGAGATAGACACCGGTGCCATCCTGAGAGATTCTATTATGGGAGATATTGCTGTTCAGGGAGAATATCACGATGATCCCGATCTCGTTAGAGGAAATGACATTCCCTGTAATAGTGTTGTGATGACCGGAGACCCATACTCCTCCCATATTCTGGGTAATAAGACATTTCGTGATGGTGTTATACCCACTCTGTTCGAATGATTGGTTGGTATTCATTGCTCCAATGGCGAGGCCATAAATCTGATTATGGATTAGAATCATATCAGAAATATTTGTGTGATTTGAGGAGATGAGAATCCCTGAGAGATTACAACCTTCGATCGTAAATCCTGATACCGTGACAGAGTCTGCTGTGATCCATATCCCGAAAAGCTCAAGGGGATTCTCTCCGGTCCCGTTCGTAGAACCATTTACAATGGTGGTGTTTTTCTCTTCACCAAGCAACGTGATGGAGACGTCTACAAAAATATTTTCAACATAGGGGGATGAATCATCATACACAAACACGGTATCTCCATTGCTGGCGTTATCAATTGCATCCTGAATCCTGGTGTAATTCTCTAGTCCATTTCCTCCGACATACAACCAGGGTCCTGTCGATGCAAGGATAAAATCATGGATGGTGTTTTCTGTGATCGCCAGGGAGACCGATACGGGGATGTATCCTGGTTTGGAGCCGGTCGCATTTTTCATGCAATAGCAAAGAGGGATGTCGGTGACATGATAATACCCGGTGGCATCACTGTAGTCCTCTCGGTAGGTCTCATGGAAGTCCACCCGGATACAGGCTCCTTCTATCGGGTTCATCTCTGTATCTGTGACATAG
Organism: Thermoplasmatota archaeon; assembly: GCA_025457885.1. Classification (GTDB taxonomy): domain Archaea; phylum Thermoplasmatota; class E2; order DHVEG-1; family DHVEG-1; genus SM1-50. The sequence goes on from JALOTN010000007.1 coordinate 47,339, forward strand.
CCGGAGAGTGTCCCGGGTTCCTCAACAAAAATCAAAGGACATTCTGAGGATAATATTTCATTAAGTCTTGCATTGTCTGTGGCGATACAGGGGGTAAGCATTATCCCTGTGAACAACAGGATTATTCCAAAGACGATTATTTTCCTATTCATCATATCATACCTCTCTTTAGGAATCATTTTTTTCCTCTGAGCATACCTTTCATATTCCATCATTCAATCGGAAAAGGATCCTTTGCAGGATTTGCATCAACATTGATCCAGGGCATCCAGAAATACGTGGTTTCATATGGGTTGAATTGAAGGAATTTTTTTATGTGTGTATGGATTTTCCCAAAGATCAGTGTACGGCTAAGAAGATGGAGGGAGTCAGTCCAATAGTTATTGTCCCAGATGTTCCCATGGGATCGGTTCTCCTCTGCGAACCATGCGTCTTTTTCGTTCTGGATGAAATTGTTCTGACTTACGGTTGTGGCAAAGCCTGTGATCGCGACACCAAAAGAATTGTTCTTGAAGAGATTTCCTGTGATCTGATGTGTTGAACCACCAAGGCTAAGTCCAACCCGGTTGTCAAGAAACAGGTTACCAGTGATCGTGTGTTTCTCGCCGCCACCACTTAATCCATACCCGTTTTCTAAAAAAACATTTCCTTGGATGTTTGACTCTCTCCCATAGAGAACTAGTCCACTTCCCTGGGAGTTCTTAAAGGTGTTGTTTTCGATGACCAGAAAAGTTCCACCGACCTCCATCCCATTAAAATTCTCATCGAACAGATTATTTCTTATGGTAATAGGCCACAGGTCACCGAACAGATAGATCCCGCAGTGGTTCAAGTAGAAATTATTATTTTCCAGGATAATCTGGAAGTTATCCCAATCATATTGGAATTCCACTCCTCGATAGCACTGCATGATGTTATTGTCAGAAATGGTTATGCTGAATAATTCTCCTCGCACGTAAATCCCACTGTCTTCTCCGATGATGGTGAACCCGTGGATGCTGATGTCACTTTTTTTGATGGTAATGGTATCTTCAGAGGTGTTTGTCTCAATGATCGTGGTATCTCGGTTTTCTCCGATAATGGTTAAGCTCCACGTATCAATGATTAGTGCTTCATGATACGTCCCCTGGTAGACGTAGATGGTGTCTCCGGTGGATGCATTATCGATGGCATCCTGAATCTTAGTGTAATTGCCTGGTCCCGCTCCACCAACGTATAACCAGTTTCCCTGGGGTGATGAAAATGCTTGTTTCACCGGTTGTGCAGTCGCTGGGTAAAAACAGACTCCAAGGAACACAATAATAATTCCAAGGGTGAAGATTTTTTTCAAAGAATCATATTGTATTTTCATTGTATCCTCCGTTCAGATATGGTTCTGATGCAGGGTGTTGGTCATAGGTCACCCAGGGGAATTTAAAGAAAATCGGGTATCTGAGGAAGCTCCATGTACCGATGATCGGATATGGTGTTTTTTGGGATTTATCCCAGAAATTCTCATCGAATCGGGGGATTTTGTCTGAAAGAGCTGAGAAAGGATAGACTGACCATTGATAGGTGGCTGTCAGTTCGTTCTGCTGAAACGTGTTCCTCTTTACGGAGGTAAAAGAGCAAATATGAAACGAGAGGCCACGGGTATTGCGGTGGAGGAGATTTCCTTCAACACTCACGTTGATGGAGTACTCGATAATTATTCCTTGGGTTGAATCGGTGATGAGATTATTTTTGATGGTAACGTTTTTTGGATTGACACCTGAAAAAACTTCCTCTGCAAGGCTTAATCCGGCGGTTGAGGAATTTGTAATCTCATTGCGTGTTATAGAATAATCTTGTGAACCAGCCAGAAAGACTGCAACATTATTGTCACTGAGATGATTTTCATCGATAATAAAATACATATTTACTCCGGGGAGTGCATTCATCATGTCGGTGATACCTCGTTGGGTATTGGTAATTGTGTTTTTAGTGATTCGAAGGTAAGCATATGAGAGGAGAATACCGCCGACCCATGAGGAGATGTTGTTCTGTGAGATGGTGCAATAAACACAGTCAAGGAGGCGTATGGCAACATATCCGGTTTTTGTGGAAGGGGTTTTGGGGAACGTGTTGTTGACGATATTGATGTTTTGTCCGTTTTGAATAGTAACCCCATATTCTCCGGTATGGATCTTCGTTCCATAGAGGGTGCAGTTCCTGGTGTGATTGAACCGGAGGACGGAAGAACCCATGGAACAATTGAAAATTGTAAAACCACCGATGAACACATCGGTTCCGACGCAAGTGATGATATCGTTGCTTGCATTCTGTCCATCAACGATGGTGCTCAGAGGATTAGCACCTTGGAGTTGGATGCTGGTGTTGATGACAAGGTGTTCTCTATAGGAACCGGGGAAAACGTAGACGGTGTCCCCATCGCTGGTGTTGTCTATCGCATCCTGTATCTTTGTGTAATTGTTCGGACCAGCACCACCGACGTAGAACCATTGACCTTTTGATGTTAAAACAAAATCATAGATGGTGGTCTCCCAAATCGGAAGACTCACCGATGCCGTGTTGTATCCTTGTTTTAAGCAGGTAGCGATCTTGCTGCAGTTGCAGAGAGGAATGTTTGTGATATGATAAAAACCAGAAGCGTCACTATAGCTTTCTTGATAGGTCTCATGGTAGGACACTCGTACTGTCGCTCCTATGATGGGATTCATCAAAGGATCTCGTACGAACCCTGATAACGTCCCAGGTTCTTCCTGCAGGGATGCTGCATTCCTCTGATGTGTAACATTCTGTTGTTGTGCAAATGTTGAAACGCTGGATGGAACACCTGCCAGACCAATGAGTACGATGATGATTCCAACAACTATTATTGTTCGTTTCATTTTTTTCCTTATTCTGTAGATTTTATTCAATACTCACCAGAGCAGAGGATCCAATGAAGAAGAATGTTCCATCACGCAGGTTCAATTTGATCCCAACAAACCCCATTGCTCCTGGATAAAACACGTAGGAGTCTGAATTGTATGGCGCCATTAAGAGAAGTCTTCCGAAAAATGTGCCGTTCCAGGATTTCTTACCGAGCAATCCAAGGGATGTGACCCATCCTTGCGCAGGATCATATCGATATGGTGGCGGGATGGATGAACTATGGCTATGACCAAGAGTGATTAACCCTGTCCCGATGAGTCGTTTTGCGTTTATTGTATAGACGATGTTTTGTAGTGATTTGATGAACGTGAGGGTCGCGTTGAGGAGGACGGGATCGTAGTCATTACGACGTGCAAGAACAGTGGAATAATAAAGTATCCAGCACAACCCTGAGCATCCTCTCTCCAGGAAACCAAAAAACCGTGTGTTCATTGTTGTCTGCCCTGCGATGAGACAGAAGGCGTTGGTTCGATTGAGGAAATCAGATATCCTGGAAGCGCTCCTCACCATTGTTGGATGTTGAACGTCCTTGGTGGTCACAACCATGAGCTTGTTGATTTGCTCGATACTTGTTTCTCTTGGTAATAGCATATACTTGTTTAACTGTCGGACTGCTTCTTTGAAGATAGGAACTGCTGCTTCTCTTATTGTTGTTTGATTTAATTGGGATCTGAACTGGATGAGATACTGTTCTAGGTCTCTGTATTGGTCTGTGGTGAGTCGCACAGTGATGTCCTTGACTCCATGATAATCATACACCTGAGTGATGATTTGTATTCCCTGGTCGGAATCAATCGCTGTCACATCACAACGAGAAACACAGGGTGTGATGGAGACGCCGATGATGAAGAGGATGACTCCCATCGCTACTGATTTGGAAATTGTATTTGTACTCATTAATCGATGATGTCGATCCATCGATCCACCCACCCGACCCAGACAACAAAGAAGATGAAGGAATCCGAGTTGTCTTCTGAATTGGAGTCTTTTGTGTCTATCCGAGCATGAATTTTATAGATGGCAAAAATACCATTTTGAATAGGACAACCAAATGATATGGTTTTACTATGTCCTGTTCGTGGGTCCATTGAATTCTCAGTCCATTCTATCTGTTGCATCTCCTCAGGTTCTCTATCAAAGTTAAAAAATCCGATCGTACAGAGTCTGATGATACTACAGGTCACATTGCAGGTGTTGGATTCGTTTTGTCCTGTGTTCCAGATTGTGACTAAAAACGAGGCTTGAACACCTTCTCCGTAGCTATGTGGTGAGACATGCCGGTCGGCATCAATATCGAGATACAGGTTGAATGATTCCTCCCCGCTGCCGCTTACCTGTTGGGAATCTCTGAGAGTGCTTCCTATGGTGAATGGGATTCCATTGGAAAATACCAGCCCCAGGATAAAAAACAGTATGAGTAGTTTTCTCATCAATTTCGTTCCTCCTTACCGTTTTATAAAACGTCACTTGTATTTAAATATATGGCCATCTTGGTGTAAAAGAACCGCGATTTGTATCAATATATTCGATTCGACCTTTCTTTTTATCACCCAGTTATCATCTTCTTCATCATCTTTTTCATCAAGGGAAAGGAGGTTTGTTCAAAGGGAGTCGTCAACCTTAATAAAGAACCAGGAGATAGGGGTAAAGGGAGTGTTATGGATCATCTTTTCAATGCGAAAATGGAAACCTTGCAACACAAAAAAATCCAGGAGCTACAGTTAGAGCGGTTACAGAAAACGGTGCATCTAGTGTACGAAACGGTTCCGCATTATCAGAAGAAGTTCAAGGAGCTTGGTGTGAAACCATCAGACATTAAGACGCTGGGGGATATTCGGAAGCTACCGTTCACCACAAAGGATGATCTGCGGAAGAACGCTCCGTTTGGGATGATGACGACCTCGTTGGATAATTGTATCGAACTGCATGCTTCCTCTGGGACGACCGGGGTGCCAGTCACCGCGTGTTACACTCGGAATGATTTAGAGGTCTGGTCTGAGGTGATGGCTCGGTGCTTGTCCATGTCTGGACTAACGAAAAAAGACATTTTTCAAAATCCCATCCCGTATGGGACGTTCACCGGCGGGTTTGGGTTTCATTACGGGGCGCAGAAGGTTGGTGCCTTAGTGATTCCCTCCGGGAAGGGTCAGTCGGAGCGTCAGATCAAGCTGATGGAGTATTATGGGACGACGTTCATCTCCGGGGTCGCCTCGTATGCGATGCATCTGGGGCAGGTCGCTTTGGAGATGGGTCTGGATCCAAAGCGGTTGAAGGTGCGTAACGGGTTGTTTGGCGCGGAGATGTTCACCCCTGGTCTGAAGAAACGGATCATGGAGGTATGGGACATGGATGTGCATGATATCTATGGGCTGACGGAGATGTGTGGCCCGGGGGTGTCCACGGACTGTGACCAGCATGATGGGTTGCATCTCTGGGAGGATCATTTCCTGGTGGAATGCGTCGATCCGTTGACACTCGAGCCGGTGGGTCCTGAGGAGGAAGGCGAGATGGTGCTTACGACGCTGACAAAGGAAGGGATGCCGTTGTTGCGGTACCGGACCAGGGATATAGCGAAACTGTATGATGCTGAGGTGTGCACCTGTGGCCGGACGCATGTGCGTCATTCCATGATCAAGGGTCGGTCTGATGATATGGTGATCATCCGGGGGACGAACATCTACCCTGGTCAGATTGAGTCGGTGTTGATGAACAATCCGTTGGTGGGAGGAAACTGGCGGATGGTGCTGACCACAGAGCATGATATGGATATGCTGACGGTAGAGGTGGAGACCAAGCAGCGGGTCAGCATCGCAGACATGGAGCAGCTCGCGGCACGATTGAAGGCCGATATCCAATCGGTGATCGTGTTCACCCCACGGGTGGATGTGCTGCCACCAAATACCATCCTCGAAACTGGTTTAAAGGCAAAACGGGTTATTGATAACCGCAAGAAGGATTGACCATGAACCCAGCGGTGAAAAAACTCATTCAAGGAAGGACGGGTGCGCTTGCGGAAAACGAGGTAAAAGACCTCTTGCAGGCATATGGGATTCCAACGACGAAGTATCAGGTCGTCCACAAGGAAAAAGACCTTGAGGCTCTTTCAGTGAGTTTCCCGGTGGCGTTGAAGGTCTGTTCTTCGAAGATCCTGCATAAGACCGATGTGGGAGGTGTGCGGTTGAACATTCAGAATCTTTTAGAACTGAAAAAGGTGTTTCAGGAGTTCCGTCAGAAGTTCCCCACAGAGGATCTCCTCGTCGATCAGATGGAGGAGAAAGGCGTGGAGATGATCATCGGATTAGTACAAGATCCGACGTTTGGGTTATCCATCATGTGTGGGATCGGGGGGATCTTCACGGAGTTGTACAAGGACGTATCGTTCCGTGTCGTGGAAATCGACCGGTATGATGCGGTGCAGATGATCGAGGAGCTTGCAGGCAAGAAACTCCTGGAGGGTTTCCGGGGGATGAAAGCAAACAAGCAGCTGGTGATTGATTTATTGTTGCATGTCTCTAAACTAGGTGAAGAACTGATTGATCACCTGGATCAGATGGATTTAAATCCCGTGTTTGTGTATGAAGACCGCGTCTGTGTCGTGGACGCAAAACTTATCTTAAAATAAAAAGGGGTTTGGAGCAGGATGACTATGAAAGCATCATCGAAGAAGGAGTATGTGGTTAAGAATATCAGCTTAGCAAGTCTGGGTCGTAGGGAAATCGAGATAGCGGAAAAAGAAATGCCTGGGCTTATGGCGGTCCGTGAGAAGTACGCATCAAGTAAGCCATTGAAGGGTGCGCGGATCACGGGGAGTCTGCATATGACGGTGCAGACCGCGGTGCTTATTGAGACGTTGCGAGAGCTTGGTGCGCAGGTCCGCTGGGCGAGTTGTAATATCTTCTCAACGCAGGATCATGCGGCAGCAGCGATCGCCAAGGCGGGGGTCCCTGTGTTTGCTTGGAAAGGGGAGAGTCTGGCGGAGTACTGGTGGTGTACGCAGAAAGCCTTGGATTTCGGTGGCGGGAAAGGCCCGACGTTGATCGTGGATGACGGAGGGGATGCGACCCTGATGGTGCATAAGGGTGTCGAGGTGGAGAAGAATCCTTCGCTGTTGAAGAAGGAGTACTCGGGTGAAGGTAAGGATTTTGAGGAACTCATGGTACTACTCAAGCAGATTCATGGGAAGCATCCGACGTACTGGTCCCGACTGGTCAAGGAGATCCGGGGGGTGTCTGAGGAGACGACGACCGGTGTGCATCGGCTGTATCAGATGCTGGAAGCGAAGAAATTGTTGTTCCCGGCGTTTAATGTGAATGATTCGGTGACGAAATCAAAATTTGATAACCATTACGGATGTCGGGAGAGTCTCGCCGATGGCATCAAACGGGCCACTGATGTGATGATCGCGGGGAAGACCGTTGTGGTCTGTGGGTATGGTGATGTCGGGAAAGGCTGTTGTCAGTCGATGCGTGGGTTTGGCGCCCGGGTGATTGTGACAGAGGTGGACCCGATCTGTGCGTTACAGGCGGTCATGGAAGGCTATGAGGTTAAGACCGTGGAGGATTCATTATCTGAGGGGAACATCTATGTGACCGCGACCGGATGTAAGGATGTCATCACCGTGGAGCATATGAAGCGGATGCTGGATCAGGCGATCGTCTGCAACATCGGTCATTTTGATCATGAGATCCAGGTCGGCAAGTTAGAACTGCTCAAGGGTGTGAAGAAAATCACTATCAAACCGCAGGTGGACAAATACGTGTTCCCCGATGGTCATGAGATCTTCATCCTGGCGGAGGGTCGGCTGGTGAACCTGGGTTGTGCCCATGGGCATCCAAGTTTTGTGATGAGCAATTCGTTTACGAATCAGGTGCTGGCACAGATAGCCTTGTGGAAGAAGCATCATAAGGTCGGGGTGTATATGTTGCCGAAGATACTTGATGAGGAGGTCGCGCGGTTGCATCTGGGGAAACTGGGGGTGCGTTTAACGAAGCTTTCGGAGGAACAGGCAGAATATATTGGTGTGAAGGTGAACGGTCCGTATAAGTCGGAGCACTATCGGTATTAACTTAACCTTTTTTTTTCTCTTCCAGAGATGTTTTTTTTAAAAAAAGAGGAGGGTGAAAGAAGGGAAAGGGGGGGAAAGGATTAGTAATACAGCATTTTCCTTCTTTCGATTTTTATCCATGCGTCGGATAACTCATCTTCCCGATAATCGTCGATGACGTTACACATACATATTATTATGATTTTAATAGTATTTAATATTGTCGATTTGAATATCGACGATTGACGAAAAAAGGTGTGATATGAACACATACCTTAAAGAAATACAACCGTATTTGCCGCCACAACTATGATCACCCTCATCGGAACCGGACATATCTTCGACCTCTCCGCAGCACTCCTCTCCATTTTCGACGAAAAAGAACCAGAGGTCATCGGCGTCGAACTCGACCCCCAACGCTACCAAGCAATCCTCCTTAGAAACACCGATCCCGCCTCCTATCACAACGCAAAAAAGAACCTCCCCTTCATCTACCGCATGATGGCACAATTCCAGGAAAACATGGCAGAATCCTACGGCGTCAACGCAGGTGACGAGATGCTCACCGCAATCAACTACGCCCAATCCCGTGTGCTCCCCGTCGCCTTCATCGACACCAACGCCCAGCAGCTCTTCACCCACATGTGGAACACCATGCCATACTTCGAAAAACTCAGACTCATGTTCTCCGGCATCGCCGGGTTGTTCGTCAGCAAGAAACGCGTTGAAGAAGAAATGAAAAACTATCAACAACACTACGATTCCTACCTCGAGGAGATCGGAAAGAAATTCCCCACCATCAAAAAAACATTGATTGACGATCGCAATGAGTTTATGGCACAACGGATCATCGAACTGCACGAAAAACATCAGAAGATCATCGTCTGCATTGGAGATGGGCACGTCCAGGGGATCTCAAAGATCCTAGACGAAAAACACATCCCGTTTGAGACGATCAGGTTACAGCAACTACAGAACTGGAAAAAAACACCATCTGATGGTTCCACCGGGCATTTCTCCATCAATTATAACCCCCCAGACCAAGAGATGCCATCCTAGACTATTCTTTTCCTTTCTCCATAATTTTATATAACAAACACAGATTAATATCACATAAGAATATAAGATGATGTGGGGTCCTATGAAGAAGATACTCGTCGTATGTCTTATCCAGATGTTGATAGCAACTCCTGTCTTCGCACTCAACAATCCGTCACCGATGGCACAAACAGGACGAACAAGTGAACAAGCATCCGTGATTGACTGGTGGCCGATGTTCTGCCACGATGAGGCACTGACGGCAAACACCAGTGCACCATCCCCAGACATTTCACAAATACTCTGGAGCCATACCGTCGAAGACTGGATCGAATCCTCCCCGTCCATCGTCGACGGGAAGGTCTACATCGCGACCTGCAACTGGTGGAAAGGCCGTATCCACTGTCTTGATTTATACAATGGTTCTTTCCTCTGGAACTACACGGTTAACGATCAACTGTACTCCTCCCCAGCGATCGTCGACGGGAAAGTCTACATCGCCTCATTAAACGGAAGAATCATCTGTGTCAATGCATCCTCCGGGCAACAGCTCTATAACGTGCTGCTAAACACCGATATCCTAACGCAAGCCTCACCCGTGGTGAACGACGGAAAAATCTACCTGAGCTGCACCAATGAATACCCCGCGGAGAACCGCAGCAAACTTTACTGCCTGAATGCAGAGAACGGATCAATCGTCTGGTTCAACGATACCAAGAACGCCCGGGATATCTCCCCTGCGGTCGTCAACGGCAACGTCTATGGTGCGGGAGCCGGCAACATCCTGACCTGTTTTAATGCCCTGACCGGGGAGATGGTCTGGCAATCCACAGAACAGATCACCACAGGTCATCCAGTGGTCTCTGGAGATAACATCTATGGGACTTCCGATTCCATGATCTACTGCGTCCAACAAGGGGTGACCCACTGGGAGTTCCCCCTCAAATCAGGGTTCCTGGTGGCATCCACGCTTGCTCTTGGAAACGGAAGAATAATCATTGGCGCGCTCAACCCGTACGCCTCTATACCCGGGATGATCCACTGCATCAACAGTGAGACCGGGGTTGAATACTGGAATTATTCATCGGTCAACAACGGGGAATATAACGCAAAACCCACGATTGCTCAGAACCGACTCTTCATCGTCGAGGACATCGGCGTCGGACTAGACCGGAATGCGCGTCTGTGCGGTCATGACCTCTCCACCGGGGAGCTCCTCGCCAATCAGTATGTGAACACAGATACGATGAACTACGTCTATGGGACGCCATCCATGGCTGATGGCTTAGTTGTCATCGGCTCCGCGGAAGGAGATGGCTCATCCTCCTGGGGAGGGATCTACTGTTATGGTCAGATGACCGTCCATCAACCGGTTCTTTCCATCACAAACATCTCTGGTGGGAAAGGATTGACCATGACAATTCAGAACACCGGGGATGCGAACGCGACCGGGATCATCGGAGACCTCCTCATCACAGGTGGTTTGTTCATCCGTCAGGGAACCTATGTGTTCCCAGACTCTATTCCCGCGGGTGAAACAGCCACCGTCACCGTCCCACTCTTCGGCGTTGGATTTGGATTCTTAAAAGCTATCCCGCAAATCACTGTCAATGTCGAATGCACAGAACAGTCATCTGCTACTGCAGTCCAGCAATTTAAAATATTTTTATCGCAGGTGAAAATCATCTAGGACGTGTGTTGTTTTTCCGCGGTTCATTTGCATTATTTAAAAGGATTTGGGGGCTGAAGGTCCCATAACGACTTCCTCCATGATAGAAAGGTGGTCCCAACCAAAGAGTTGGATGTTCATTTGAGATGAGTTCTTGTTGAAGTAGTAAATCGATGTCCATTTTAGTTAGTCCGAGTCGTTGACCAAGTATGTAAAACGTTTCCGTTTGCATTGAAAAAACCTATTGTTATTAACAATTTAAAGGTAACCCCTGTTCCATTCCGTTCAGTAATCATTTATATAAGATATTTTTTTTCAAGAATCGTGGCTCTGTCCACTGTTGAGAGGATATAAGGGGCTTTTTCATCAAATCGTTCTACTTCTACGAGCCGTATTTGCAGCTGGGAACCTGTCTTTTCCTGTAATGCATGATGAAGAAGGGATAACGTGTTCTCTGCAGAACATCCTACCTCTCGGAAATGCTCATCGAAGAGAATCCGAAGCTCAATGGCATCGGTTCTATGCTGAACGATTTGAATACGTTGTATTTTGTTGACCTTCGTCTCGTATAAAACCTTCCCGATGCATTGTTCAAAGACTGACACCAATGCAAAGGTTCCATCTGGTAATATAATCGAATGACTCTCTCGTCCGTGGATTCCTTGGAGGATGTCACCAGCAAGTCCACAGTGACATCCCTCTTTTGACATCGTCACCACATCATCGATACCTTGGTACCGAAGAAGGGGGGTTCCTCTTCCATACAATTTTGTTACCACTAGTGAACCTGGTTGGCCGGATGGTACATCATGGTCGTCCTTAAGACATTCAAGAAACACCATGTCGGAGCAGACATGGTATCGCCCCTCTGTGCATTCAAACGCGATGATCCCTGATTCTGTCGCTGCATAGATATCAAAAAGGTCTGCCTGAAACACCTCTTGGACATACTGTCTGGAATATTGGTCAAAGACCGCACCTGATGTCCCAATCCATTTAAGTGCGATGTTTTCTCCAAATCCTCTTGCTTTAAGGGTCGCAAGTCTCATCAGCACGAATGGATAACCAAGGATGACTTCAGGTTTGAATTTATTGATTTGTTCGATAAGAGTATTGGGTGTACTGAGGATGTCTAGGATTTGTATCTGTTTGAGTGGAAGGACATGTCTCATGGTTGATAGGATACTTTGAAGGAAATATTCGTTCTCAAAGCTGTTTTCGGAGAGGTCTAAGAGAAGTGACATCCTGGTTTTTTGCCAGGGGATACCATGGGTTTGAAGTGCTCGTCGGAACCCAAGCATGCTTCGTATCACGGTAGGCAGATCAGAATAAAGCGACAATGCTCGCCCGGTGGTTCCTGATGTTGCGGTGATAATTGCCGATTCTGTCTGAAACGACGGGGGTATGACGCGGGTCGGAAAATTTTGTTTTAGATCATCTTTTGTGATGAAAGGGAGTTTTTTGATATCCTCCAAACCTTGGATATCATGAGGATGGATGCCGGCAGCGCTGTATTTTTCTTTGTAAAGCGGTATGGTATAAGCGTACTCCACCATTTTTTTAAAGGAGCTATTTTGGTGTCGTAGGAGCTTCTCATGATTCGTTTGACGAAGAATGGATAGGTCTTTCAGGTACCATTTCAGGACACGTCCGATGAACAGAGGGTTACACATTGGATTCATTCTCTCACATCGAGGAGTGGGGTACCATGTTTCTTTGGAGAGAAATGAGTACTCTCTGTGCGTAAGAGTGTCTCTACCTTTCTTTTTAAAGGGGTTTCTGAGAGGTGGATCAGGGTGAGTGCATCTTTATAGCATCGTTCTGCCTCTGCATATTTTTTTGTTAGCATGAGTACCCTGCCAAGGTTCCAATAATATAAGAGATGGTTTCTATCAAGCTTGATTGCTTCTTGGAGAAGAGAACTCGCACGGGTGAAGTCCTTTTGAGAGAAGTATTTCATTGCTTTATAGCACAGGTCAGCAGCATGGTATTCAAGGATTGATTCTGAAAAGAATATGGTGTCATCCGATGTGTATCGCTGTGAGGTCTTCATAAGCGTTTGTTTCACTGTCTCGGCATCCCTGTTTTCTGTGAGTATTTTTTTTATACTTTGTTTTCCGAATTGAATGATTATATGCATGGTTTTTTTCTGTGTGCCTGCGACAGGGGGGATATCTTTGAGAAGGTGATAAAGGATGTTTGAGAAGTGTATTGAGGATAGGTAGGAGGCGCACTCGTTGTATTTTTTCTGTGTTTGTTTTGGGGTTTTCTTTTGGTGGAAGATTTCTTTGAGGAACATCAATGTCATCGGAGGGTTGTGTAGGCAACCGGTTATCGTGATTTGCTTAAGGATTTTTTCATCCTGTTTTTTTAGATACAGATGAAGTTTTTTGAGGAAGAAATCAATAAGTTTTTCCTGTTCGAGTGTTCGAATGTTGTTTTCGAAAGAGATGAAGTGGTATTTCAATAAAATCTTCCTGTATTCTGCGATGATTTGGAATGCTGTCGAGTTCTGGGGTTTTCTGCAAGTAATTCGCATCACTGGGTGATGGTCTTCCTTTGTGTAATATGATGATGTTATTCCTGTGAATCCTGTTTTTTTCAGCAGGTTTGAAAGGAGGATTTTCGGGAAGCATAATCGGTGTTCCATGCCAGGGGATTCAGCACCGTATAACCAGGTTAACGTCTCTTTTTTAATCGTGTGATCACCGTTGAGGTAGTGTTCCATGGATGCTTCGATGTCTGGTGTTTCGAGAAGGAGAGTGCCGTCTGGTTTGATTACACGGAACCATTCGGCAAGCGCGTAAAATGTATGGATATACCCAAGGTGTTCGATGACCTGGTTTGCTTCGATTGCTTCGATGGTGTTGGAGTGAAATGGGAGGTTTTCAACAGACAGTATCTTATCGGCGACAGTCGCATCATAGGCATCGATGTTGATGTAACCATTTTTGTAATGTTTGCCGCAGCCGAGGTTCAGACGCATGGATTTTTCTCCTGTTCAAATCGATAGAAACAATACGGGTCGTTATGGGGGTTGCCGGTCATGCTGACTGATCGTGTGGTGCATCCACCTCCACAGGAGGGGCGGTGTGTGCAGGTTTTGCAGTTGTTTCCAAGTTTTTCTTTGTTGAAATGTCTGCTGTAGCGGAACGTTTTCGGGTCGTTCCATATGTCGTTAATGCTTCGTTTTCGGATGTTCCCTTCGATGTAGTCATCTGGTAACGCAAGGCAGCCTTTGATGTTCCCGTTGCTTTGTATGCCGATGACGTTTTTTCCTGCGTAACATCCTTGCCATGGAGGATAGGCGCTGAGGTTTGGGAGATATGTTGAATAAAACCCGAAGTTGTGTGCTCCACTGATGGAGCAGGTGCGAGTGGTGTATTTTTTTTGTGTTAATCTGATGAAGATGCCTAAGGTGTAGTATTCCTCCTTGGTAAGGAGTTGATTCTGTGGGAATCGTCCGATGGGGGTGCCTTCTTGGATTTGCCAGTTGATGTTCTCGTCAAGGATGATTTTTAGGATTTTTGGTAACTCGTTGTAGTTGGATTTCTGTACTGTGGTAATCGCGCTGGTCAGTATGCCAGTTTTTTTTGCTGCTTGTAGAAATGCGATTGCTTTTTGAAATGAACCAGGAACACCACGGATAGTGTCATGTATCTTAGGGGTTGCGCCATCGAGGCCTACTACAATACTGTCGGTTTCTAATGCTTTGAGGATTGGGATGATGTGGTCTGGGTTGTGGAATCCGTTTGTGATGATGGAAAGTACCATACCTTTGTGTTTGATTTCTTTTGAAATGGTCTGCCAGTCTGGTCGGAGAAACACCTCACCGCCTAGCAATGCGACTCCTTTGCATCCTAGGGCGGCCAGGTCGTCACAGAGGTGGAGTGCTTCTGTGGTGGAGAGTTCATCTGTCCGTGCTGTTCCAGCGGATGATCCACAGTGGATGCATTGGAGGTTACACCGCAGAGTAAGTTCCCAGACTGCAATCACTAGATTATTTGATGATGGTTTGTTCATGGGGTGTTCACCCTTATCCGGGCTGCTTGTCTTGGTATTGGAGTTCAATGGTGTGGAAGCAGTAGGGGTCGTTGTGTGGTTTGGTGGTAAATGATGTTGACATCCCTAAACATCCGCCTTTGCAGGTTCTGCCAAATTCGCATTCTTTGCAATGGTCGCCAGTGTCTTTTGGTGTGAATTTTCTGTTGTACGCGAATGCTTCCGGGTCGTTCCAGATGTCGATAAGACGTTTTTTGCGTATGTTTCCTTCGATGTATGTTGCAGGGGTTGAGAGGCATCCGATGATATCTCCGTTACTTTTGATGCTGAGTATCGACAGTCCAGCTTGGCATCCTGTCCAGTGGGGGGAAAGTCCTAGGTAGGGTATGTGTTGAGAGTGGTATCCGAAGCAGTGGGCGCCAATCAACGGGAGTTCTTTTGGTGTATAACGGTTCCGTAGTGCTGCAATGAAGAGGCCGACGGTGTAGAACTCTTCCTTTGATAGCGCAAATTTTTTTTTGAATCTGCCTTCTGGTGCAGCGGTTTGTATCTGCCAGGCGATGTGTTTGTTGAGGAGGAGATTTTTTATGTCTGGTAACTCTGTAAAATTCAGTTTATTGACCGTGGTTATTACGGTTGTTGGCAATCCAGCTGTTGTGAGGTGTTTGATGAATTTCAGGACGTTTTGATACGACCCTTTCATGCCTCGTATATGATCATGTGTGGTAGGAGTTGCTCCGTCAAGGCTTGTAGAAACTGCATAGGGTTCCAGGGCGATGAGTTTTTTTAGGGTATCTGAGGTGATTTGGTATCCGTTGGATATGAAGAGTAGTTTCATACCAGCATCTTTTGTTGCTTTTGCTATCTGGTACCATTCTTTTTTTAAAAATGGTTCACCACCCATGAGGCAGACTTGGTCGGTGTGTATGCATGCAAGATCGTTGATGATGTTTCGTGACTCTTGTAAGGTCAGTTCGTGAGGTCGTGGTATGCCTGCTAATGAGCCGCAATGGATGCAATGGAGGTTGCATTGGAGGGTGAGTTCCCATACGACTTGTTTCGGGATGTAATGGGGTTCTGGTGTCATTGTACCACCGAGTTTCTTGAATATGTATGTGGATTTGTTATTGGATATGGTCTGTTTTTTATTCTTTTTTTGTTTGTTGTTTAGGGCTGGTGAAGTCGTTGATGCTGATGGTTCCGTAGTAGCTCCCACTGTACATGGGGGGGCCTTGGGAGAATGACATTTGTTCGGTGGTGTGTTGGGTGTTATTGAGGATATTTCGTATGTGTTTGGTGTCGAGTCCGAGTTGTTTTCCGAGGCGTTTTATTTTCGGATTCATGGTCTTTATTTGTTTCATGATAACATGGCACACGTATACAATCATAATTTAAATAATTTTCCATCTCTAATATCATCCAACAAAAGATTTCGCACTTGCCAACTTTTAAAAATCAGATAAGGATGCTTCTATTATTGTATAACTGGGCCTGTAGCCTAGCCTGGATTGGGCGGCAGTCTCCTAAGCTGCAGATCGCGGGTTCGAATCCCGCCAGGTCCGTTAAATTTTTTAATGTGAATTGCGTCAATGAAAAATTTTTTTACGAAGAGAAACACAAGATTTAAATATTCTTAATAGTATACACCAAAGTAAACAATATTGTTAACTATGGTGCATATAAATGAGAATTGATTTATTGGATGAATTATCTAAAAAGAAAGCATTTACTATTGAAGATGCTGAACAGCTCGGATACACAAATAAAAATGTGCTAAAGGTTATTTTATCTAGATTAGAAAAAAAGGGATGGATTGAAAGAATAGAAAAAGGAAAATACATGGTAATACCACTTGGAGCTGAAAAAGGAAAATATACTTTACATGAATTTGTTCTTGCCTCATATCTTGTTGATCCTTGCATTATTTCATATTGGTCAACATTAAACTATTATGGATTTACTGAACAAATACCGCGCACAGTTTTTATTCAAACAACATCAAGAAAAAAACATCAGGAAGTTACAATTTTTGGCATCTCATATAAAATTATTAGAGTAAAAGAAGAAAAGATATTTGGTATAGATAAAGCATGGTTTGAGGAAACACAAATAAATTTAACAAATCGAGAGAAAACAATTATTGATTGTCTTGATAAACCACAATACGCAGGAGGCATAATAGAAGTAGCAAAAGCATTAAGAACTGAGGAATATGATAAAAAAACACTTGTACAATATGCAAAAAAAATTAACAATACTGGTGTAATACGTAGACTTGGATATATCTGCGAATTTTTACAAATTCCAATTCATCTACAGAAGATAAAAACTAGGAATTATTTGAAGCTCGATCCAATCCTTCCAAAATCAAACAAGCTTAATGCTAAATGGAATCTAATCATCAATGAAGAATTAGGTGATCTTGAGTGATCCCTGAAATTGAATTTAAAGAAAATGCTCGATTGTTTAATGTACCAATTAGTACAATTGAAAGAGATTACGCGCAAAACTGGTTACTGGTACATCTTCCAAAAATGGCATTTAAAGGAGGAACCGGAATCAGAAAAGCATATATTGATAACTATCGTTTTTCTGATGATATAGATTTTACAATCATAGACGAAAGTAATTTCAAAGATTTGACAAACAACATAAAAAGAGCAATACAGGATACAAAAAATGCAAGTGGGATTTCGTTTTTAGACGATATCAAATCTGAAGAAGTAAAAAACGGCTATGTGATTAATATTTACTTTCGTATTTTAAGATCAACAGGGGATCCACTAAAAATAAAAATGGACATTACAAAAAAAGAAAACGAAATAATAATTAATCCTATCCAAAAGAAAAATATTATTCATATATACTCAGACAAAGTCAATGGACAAATCAATGTTTATACCCTGGAAGAAATGTTTGCTGAAAAAGTAAGATCACTTTTTGAAAGAACAAGACCCCGAGATCTTTACGACGTATGGTATTTAAACAAAAAAATGACATTTGATAAAATATTATTTAAAAAGAAATGTAAACACAAAAAAGTAGAACCAAATATCAAGGATTTATTTACTAGAAAAACAAATTATGAAAAAACTTGGAAAGGTTCCTTGCAGCATCAATTACCAGAGTTACCTTCTGCATCTGAGGTATTTGACGAAGTAATAGAATTTTTGAAAAAGATACTATGATATAACATTCTTCCAACAGATATAGCATTTAAGTGTAAAAAACACCTTATTCTATGCAGGTTTTCTGCTGTCGAACAGGGTTAACCCGCCAGGTCCGCTTCACGACCAAAAAAATTCTTATTAGTCTTTTTTATAAATCTCCCGTAAAGGAATGTAGAACACTAACAGAGCGATAAAGAACCATATGAGAAGCCCTGGGAGAACCGGTGGGATATCAAAGACAGTAATGTGTAAACCCGTAATGATAATGAAAGCAACAATCACTCCTGTTAATGCTTCCCCTGCGATGAGCCCTGCGGTGAACAACAGTCCGGTTCTGATGATTCGATCCCGTGGTTTTACTTCCGTCTGTTTAATCGCCAGGTCCCATTCGTTTAATGTTTCTCCGTCGGTTGTCCCATACCTGGCATCGATTTTTTTATTGGTGATATATCGAATCACTCCCCCGCAGAAGATAGGGGTTGCCAGGGTGAAGGGAAGATAAATACCAATAGCGACAGGAAGGACTGGTAAGTTGATGAGGATGAGCACAAAAGCTAGCACCATCCCAGCAACGACAAACGGCCAGACCATCTCCCCGCCCAGGGTGCCTTGGACGACCCCGCTCATGAGGAATGCTTGGGGTGCTGGTAAATCATTACTCCCGATTGTGTAGGCTTGATGGAGCGCGGAGATGACAATTGCAAGCACTGGTGCTGCGACAATGATCCCAATCAGCTCAGCGAGCTGTTGTTTGTAGGGGGTTGCTCCGATCATCTGGCCGGCGGTCATGGACTGTAGGACATCCCCTGAGATTGCCGCGCAACACGCAATAACAGCAGCGATGAGAATAGCGGTCCCATAGGCACCAACGTCCCCGGACAATCCGAAACCTAGGAGGATTAAACAGGTTAATAGCAGGATGGAGACGGTGACCCCCGAGGTTGGTTGATTGGAGGAGCCAACAAG
>JALOTN010000008.1 GCA_025457885.1 Thermoplasmatota archaeon
CCCAACTGGCAATACAGAAAACAGCTGAACATCACTGGTAAAAACGAAGGGTATCAGATGAAAATCATCATCGGAAACACAAGTGGTGGAAACGTCACCTGCAATAGTCATGCGCAAAATGATTTTGACGATATTCGATTTGTCAGTTATTCAGATAACTCAACCATGCTTTCCTACTGGTTGAAAAACTATACCACCGGAACACAAGCCACGTTTTGGGTGAATAATTCACGGAACGATTCTTCCATCTGGCTGTATTATGGTAATTCGAATGCGACTACCCTGAGCAGTGGAGATGCAACATTTTATTTCTTCGATGATTTCTCAAATGGTCTGGGGAAATGGGTAATGGATTCCTGGAACACGGATTCAATATCAGTCAATCAAAGCCAGGGAAACCCCAGTCCCACACTCAAACACATCCCTGATAATACGATACCAGCGAATAGAACATATCAGGATACTCGGATTCGTACGAATTATAAGATCCTCAATGGTATCATTGAATATGATATATATCTTGCAGGGACTCAGAGGGTTATCCATCAATTCGGCTGGAGGGTCAATAGCCTGTCTTGGACCAATGGGTACTGCTGGCGGTTGCAGAATTCAGCAGGCGATGGAGGTTTTTTTGAATTTTCAGCACCGACGACCTGGGCCCAGATTGGAGCCGCATTCCCTGTTGTATCGACGGGCACTTGGTATCATGTGAAAATTAACGTGTCTAGTTCTACGTATTCTTCAAAAATCACGCCTTCTGCCCCCGCTGGTGATAGTGCCAGATCAGTGACTGATACCACAAAAACAACCGCTGATTATCTCGTGTCACAAGTCCATGGGGTAAGTATGACCTCGGCGAATTATGTGTTAGTGGATAATGTCATTGTCAGGAAGTATAGACTGACACCACCGACTTGGGGGAGTATGGGTGCAGAACAATCAGGATACTTAAGATGGACCAACGCAAGTAACCCAGACGCGAGTTTGCCATGGGCTTGGAGCTTTGACTTTCCCAGCGGATTTGGATATTATTGGTTTTATTCAAATGCATTTGATCTCAATGGAAATAGGGAATATATCCCAGATACTGCGGATGCTCACTGTCACTATATCCGACCAGCTGCCCCTGTCATACAAAGCTATGATTTACGAAATATTACTGGCTCGAAGCTGAACAATGCCACCGGATTGCTTGATGTGAACCAGGAGTATTATTTCAGAGTCAATGTTACTTCGAGATACGGTTGGGTGTATATTGATTACATAGACATAGCCGCTTGGTTTGACGAGGGAAGTGATGATAGTTATTATAATCAGACCGCTGGGGGGAATCTTAACATGTTCCTGCGATATGAGAATGTAACTGGGAATGGGAGTTTTAAGCTGCTCTGGCCGAAAAACGAGGTGCAGCTTATTACCAGTAAATGTACTGAAACGATTATTAACGCTTCTACAAGATGTCTCAAGATATATTTTAAGCCGCTTAATCAGACACGATGGGCAGCGAGCAATAATACATGGAATGCTACAGGGAACCTAACGAATGATCCCTATTCATGGAACTTCAATATCACCGCTACTGAGATGTCGGGTCTGAAAGCATGGAAGCGGGACGAATATGGTATCTATAAATTTGCGATGCTGCTGCCAGATAAAAACTGGGTGGATGTGCGAGCCCCTCCAGGGTATAATGCGACAACCAATGTCGTCAACATCACATACTGTTCGAATTATGAATATAATCTTAGTATCTATTTTGAAGAGAATCTCACAAACGTGTCCTCTGGTGATCGCATTCTTATTGCTAATAATGTGTATATCTGTGCAAACGCGGATTTAAACGATGATATCATTTCGGATATGATGTTCAATGGAATTCGAGAACCTAATGCAATTGATATTATCAACACCTCTGGTGTATTTCATAGAAATAATACCCATCAATATGTTCATGTGCAGTTCAATGTGTTCATCCCCTTTGGAACTATCGGTGGGGAATATTCTGCTCATGTGGCAACGAAGATTCAATTCTATGAACGTTGAGTGCTCCGTTTTTTATTGATTCCGCAATCAATGATAAAAATGGATTTTTTACCCAAAGTTTTATATCATAGACAATGAATCTCAGACATGCGCACTAACACCATATTGTCATATTAACGGAAGATAGGTCTCTCGAAGGCTAGAAGGATGGGAAAACAGAACATATATTCGGTACTCGTAGTCGTCGTACTCGTTCTTTCTTTGTTCACCGGAATGTTCTGTTTAGAGCCGTATCTTGTGAAGCACGTCCGGGCTAACCCAGGGGATATTAGCGAGGAGTGGTACAACGAAACGACCTTAAACGTGACTGTTTTATATCGTGAACCACGGATTAATTTTTATGATTTCCAGTATAACCAGGGTGGGACCTGGGTGTCTCGATTGAATACGCAAAGTGATGTGAACAACAGTGCTCAATATCGATTCGTCGTTAATGTAAGTGCAGATAACGGATGGGAGAATATCACCTATATTAACATCTCCGCCTGGTACGATCAAGGAAATGACGCCTCAACCTATAATCAGACACAAGGGGGGAATCTGAATCTGTATTTTGAATATGAGAACCGTACTGGTACACCATCATTTCGAATGCTTTGGCCAACGGGTGGTGAAGTAACCGGTTTTTCCTATACGGAGCGGGTTGTCGTTGATCCTGTTGGAAGCCCGCGTTTCACGGATTGTCATAACATAACGTTCACGTTTATTCCTGGGTATCAATTCCGATATGCTCCTGGTGATGGAGCATGGGATACTTCTCGGAATTCGACGAATGATGCAGAGTCCTGGAATTTCCGGGTTTCTGCTTCCAATAAACAGGGGTATGTGACCTGGGTTGCTGACGAGTTTGGGATTTATTCGTATACGGAAATTCTCAGCGCAGGCTGGCCTGCTATCTACGGGTATCCTGGGGAGAATGCGACTGCTGAGTCGAATATCACTATGGTGACGCGGTCGAATGGGAATTATTCTCTCTCGGTTGATGTCGGGAATCTCACCCATGAAACCCATCCGACAGCGAATATCTCTCGACAACGGGTGTGGGTGCGTGGTGGTGATTTGGAGGTCTCCAGGAATTTTACGGGGGCGTCTGACCTGTTGTACTTCTTTGGTTCTGCGGTGACGTACCATATCGCCCGGGAGAATGGGACGAACCTGACGACAGATGATATTGAATATAAGTGTGATATCCCCTTAGGACAGACGGCAGGGGAATATACTGCTCCTATTAGTTATCATCTGATGACTACCTAGAAAGGTTGTTCTTAAGGGTACTGTCTTTTTTGGTTTTGACCTTTTTTTTTGATTTTTCTTCAGAAAAGGTGTGATTTTCTCTCTGGTTTTGACACTTTTCCAGGGCGACGTTTTGACGAAATATCTTTAAATATCGTGATTGCCAAAACGCTTCCTGACATGTGTTAACATGTCGTAAAGTAACTCGATATGGATAGGAAGAAGGTGAAAAAAATGGAGATGGAACGGAAGAGAAAATTATTCACTACGCTTGTAGGAATAACCATTATTAGCTCTTTAATCATCAATTTCTTTCTCATAAGCCCCCTTATCATCATTGGCAGAGCAGATCCTGGGGATATCCCTGATATCTGGCATAATACCACAACCTTAAACGTCACGGTCCTTCATCTCGAACCAAGAATCCTGTGGTATGATTTCCAGTATCATCAGGGTGGTACCTGGGTGTCTCGATTGAATACGCAAAGTGATGTGAACAACAGCGCAGAATACCGTTTCATCGTCAACATCAGCAGCGATCAAGGGTGGGATGATATAGAATATGTCACCATCTATGCTTGGTACGACCAAGGAGCCGAGACTAGCACCTATAATCAGACCAAAGGTGGAAACTGGAATTTCAACCTTCAATATGAGAATACCACGGGAACTGCTGTCTGGCGGATGCTTTGGCCTCATGGTGGAGAATTCATCCAGGGGTCCTATAGTGATCAAATCGGATTCG
The DNA here is from genome assembly GCA_025457885.1 of Thermoplasmatota archaeon. Classification (GTDB taxonomy): domain Archaea; phylum Thermoplasmatota; class E2; order DHVEG-1; family DHVEG-1; genus SM1-50. Next base: position 4,022 of record JALOTN010000008.1, read on the forward strand.
ACCCCTATGGAAGCACCGGTTTTACTGAATGTCACAATTTATCCTTTACCTTTATCCCCAGTTATCAAGTGCGATATGCCCCTGGTGATGGAGTATGGGACACGACTCGAAATGCGACAAATGATGTTGAATCCTGGAACTTCGAAATAGAGGTCATCGACAGTGGGGAAGATGCCCCTGGTCCTCTGACGATATGGAGCATGGACGAGTTCGGAATCTACTCCTACAGTGAGGTTGTGAGTGCTGGTTGGCCAGTCATCATAGGCCACCCTGGAGAGAATGCAACAGCGTTGAGTAATATCACGGTTATTAGTCGATCCAATGGGAATTATTCCTTTACCACCGATGTGACAACATTGGTTCACCGGACATTCCCTGCTGCAACCATCTCCCGAGAGAGAATCTGGGTGCGGGGTGGTGACCTTAATACCTATGACAATTTCACCGCAACCCCTGGCGGGATTTACTTCTACGGGGCGCTTGGCGTCTATCACCTTGCTGAACCAAACGGGACTTCTCTGACTACCAATGATGTCCAATTCAGATGTGACATCCCCTTCGGTCAGATGGCGGGAGACTATGTCGCACCAATCCGCTATCACCTCATGACTACCTAAAGAATCAATACAATAACCCCTTTTTTTTTCCTTTTTTTTCTATGACTATTTTTTTCCTTAATCATTCTTATTTTCATCCTTATCCTTTCTTCAGATAAAATCATCTTTTTCAAAGAAAACCTTTTAATAGACGAAACCGGATAAGAAATACGGATGGGTACATGCACGATTACAAGTGATTACAGGAGAGAGGAGAGTGGGACAACACTATAAGACACAAGGGATCATTTTTTGCTTGCTGCTCCTCTTTGGCTGCCTAGGAATGACCTCGATGTCGACTGCCCAGGGCGCTTCTCTTACCATCGAAATGTTCCAAGGGGAACAACAGACTCGTTTCAACCAACCAGTCCTTGTCGCTGGTGTCTGGCAGTATCTGAACATCACCACAACATTGGATTTTGATGATTTAACACTAAGACTTTACAAAGGAATCACCATTCCGACCGGGGAGAGAAATGAAACCAATTATTACGAATGGAGTTACCATAAGAATGCTGCAGTGACTTGGTCTGATGAGAGCGGTTATGGGATCACCTACATCAAACAAGAGTTATGCCAGAAATCAAACACCCAGTATAGCTTCTGCATCGGGTTAAACGATTTCATGCCTAACATAGTTGATTACTATGAGAACTGGACTGCTGAGATCTCCCATGGAGGAACCAGTGTTGAAGCCATTCGAATCGTTGTTGAAAAACCAAAATCCGGGTATTCCCTCAGCAAACCCACCTCCATTATTTTCCATGTTGATCCCTTCACCGTCATGGACGCCACCGGTGATAATTTCTTCAAAATCGGCAACATCGGAAACATCCCGATGAACATCGATTTTGACACGGAGACGTACCCGGAGGTGGAAATCAACAATATGAATCAACACGTCCTCCCCGATGAAATCATCACCCATTACGTCACGATTCATTCCAAAAGCTGGCCACCTGGGTTCAAAGACATCCAGATCCCGTTGAACGGGTCATATCCACAATCATATTTTGTGGACACCAATGCCACCGTCACCTTGTACACCTCCTTCATCATCGATGTCCCACTCCTCGTCATCTACGTCGGACATAGTAACTACAAAATAGAGGAACTCCAGGGCACCGGGATCACCTTCCAATATGTCGAAAGACTCTCCATGTATGAAGGAGAAACCAGAGACATCACAGCTTATGTCTCCGGGAACGGAGCGGTCACCTTGCAGATTTGGGCTGATGAGAAAAACCTCAGCACCCTGCATTTCTATGATAGTGGGACAGAAACCCAATCACCGATCACTTTTACGTCCACCAACACCTCGGAACGACTCATCAAAGTAACTGTCCGAGCACTCAGCGAAGGAACAACCGGGGTTCTCACCTATCAACTCACCACCAATGGTGTCACAAAAACCTATACGACACAAATCAGCATCGGACCACCACAAACCGACTCCGAAGGAGAAGCAAGCGAACCTCTATCCATCATGCAGCTTGTCATCATCGGCATCGTTCTACTTGTCGTCATCTACATGATAATTGCCTACCTGCGGAACAAAAAGAGGTAGACGAGGAGAAAAATGAGGAAAAACCGCCCATCATTTTTCATCGTACTCCTGGCAATCCTCCTCCCGATAATCATTTGCCCCTACCAAGCTGACGCAGGTCAAGCAGGGGTCGGAGTCATCAACGTCCCCCCAAAGTATGGGTACATCAGGGTTGAAGAACAGGGAGACTATGTCAGGGTGTACCTCAACATCTCCGATTACAACTCCTGGGCTGATGTCTACAACGTCACCGTGACCCTGGAGAGTTATGGGAAAAAACTCTCAACGTTTGTATTCCAGCAATACAAAGATTTCGACTCTTTCGTCGAGAGAAATGAGTTCAGCGAGACGCCAAAAAAAAGCCATTTATTAGATACCAAGAAATGTTTTTTTGAGAAATCCACGGAACAAGAAACCATCGATCAGCGCTGTGATATCGCAATTCGCTTTGTTTTTCAAAAAACTTTTTTTACTGGTCTGAGTATTGTGATTAATGATCGGGCAGGCTCTGCTCCGGCGGAGGCATATATCTATTATAACAGTGAGGAGTCTCTCAGAAGCGGCAACACCTTAGTGATTCCCTGGATAGGAGTACAACTCACTCTGAGCCTCCCACCATACCTGCTTGACATTATCGCAATCATCCTAGCAACACTTGGTGTGATGTACTATCTTAAGAAAACAGGAATCCGAGAAAAAAGAAAAAAAACCTACAAAAAAATCTCATAGTCGCCTCTGGCTTTTTCCCAACTGTTTTTTCATTTTCCTCTCCATTTATCTGTTGGTGAAATTCCTCTTCATCTTCTTCTTCAAAGCAAGCTACGACCCGCAGGTCATCTTCGAACTGACTCCGCTCTATCTGTTATCTGGGTTCAGCAACGTCCAACTCCTCTCCCTTACCCTACTCCTATTCGTGCTAGATATGATGCTACACCTACAGGCAAGTAAACGCAACCTCTTGCTCTCCATGCTGCCCACCGCCCTCATCATCTCAAGCATTGGGTTTACCATCATGTTCAACCCAATGGATCAGACATACCTTTTACATTACATCCTCTTCGGGTGTCTTTTACTCATTGTTCTAATTGACTATCATTATGTCTTAAAAGGAGTAGTCGCCCCCCGATTCTTTAAAAGAACCACACGGGAGGTTCCACGGGAACCAATTCAAGAACCTTCCCCGACACCACCAGTGCCTTCATTTTTTGCAAAGAAAACACCACCTCTTCCATCACCACCGATTCAATACAACACCAAAAACCTCGCTGACATGAAAAACGTATCAGATGCAATGGTTCAAAAGATGCAGCATCTCGTCGACGACCTGGATAAAAAAGCACACCAAATAGAGGTATTAGAAAATAAAATCCAGCAACAGCAAACACCTGCATCATTGGAACGACTCGTTCCCCTCTCTGAAAGAGTGACTCTTGAACAAAAACCATCCCTGCCAGACAAGGTGAACAATCTTGTTACGATTATTTCCCCTGAAGAGGGACTTATTTTAAAAGAACGCATCGAAAATCATCTGGTTGTTGAAGAGATGGATCGCATCGTCGCAGTCATCCAACGGGGGATCTTTCGCGACATCAGTCACTCCTTTGCTGAGTTCCTCGGCTATCAACGCGTCGAACTTCTGCAGAAGAATTTTTTTGTCTTCATCGCCCCAAGTGGCTTCGATGACGCACGGAAATACTATCTGAACCGATTGAAAGGAACCACCTTGAACACCTTTAAAACCGTTTTACTTACAAAAACACAAACCGAAGTCCCGGTGGAAATCTCCATCACCCCGACCATTTTTAAAGGCGATTCAGCTGAGTTCATCACGATTAAGGAGATAAAAAATAAAGCTACCTCAGAAGAGTAACCATCTGATTTTTTTCCCTTCGTAGAAGAGCTAAAAATTAAAAAGAGGATGCCCCTCGTTCCTTCCGGAGAAAATCATCGTTCTCCCCCTCTTCAAAAGCGACTGAGCAATCTGCTTTTCAGCATATTCTTTTTATAGGAGAACATTCATTTAAAATACTGTATAGGGGCAGGAAAGTATGAGTATGAAACCTCTGATAGTGATAAGTCTCTGTGTGGTGATTGTTCTTATACTGAATTCAAGTAATCCAGTTTGTGCAAGTGAAGAAAAACCAGATTTGATGTTCACAGGAATAACATATCATAGTATCATTGCTGATTTACCCTGTCTGTTTTGTATTGTTAAGAATAATGGAACAGCCACTGCGTCGGAATTTATGATACAGGCATTTGGTGGACTTTTCCTTTTCAACGATAAAGTTATTTACAACGATGAAGGGCTTGCTCCAGGTGATTCTGTTGAAGAGATATTATTTATCACAAGTCCTTACTTTGGCATCTATCGTCTCAATCTCTATGTCAGCACAACCACTGCAGAGGAAAATACCAGTAACAACCACTTCAGCCATTCCTACTTCATCATTTCCTCAACCTTGTTGCATGTCTGGGTCTTCAAAGAATTACCATGGTAAGAATGGAAGTAAACCTATGAAGAATACAGTGGTTGTAGTGGGAGTAAGTCTCTGTGCTGTGGTTCTTCTTGTTCTGGGTTCATTGAGTACTGTGGTGGGGTATCAATCAGTCCAGACCTCACAACAGAATCTTATCAATGAGAGAATCAACCAGAGGGAGTTGTTATTCCAGACCATTGTTGATATTGCCAATAACAAGGAGATTCAACGAATCATTCTCAAATCCCAGATGAGTAGAGGGATATTCCCACCATCAGAATTTCCTGTTGTAACGAAGAACCAAATCAGGCAGATGTATTTCATTGGGTTGATTCTGTCAAAGGTTATCAGTAAATCAAGGATTCAATCAATGTTAGAGAAGTATCAATTAAGTAATCAGGAAATGCAGAAGGAGATATCTTCTGTCGTTGAAAAGGATGCGACATTCAATGAAGAAATTATCCAATTGTCTGCCTTGAAGTGTGATTGCCAAGATAGAAATTATAAAAATGATTCAATCATTGATAGTATTTGTTTTACTCTTTTTGTTATAATGATGGTGTTCTGCTTTGGTCCGCTAATGATTTTACAAGGTATATTGTATATTTTTAAGTATTCATTTTGGAATCTATATTTATTCCTCTATTATACAATTGGAGCACCTTTTCTTATTATCGCAGGTTCTTGTATAATCATGATGAAGATTCTAAAATGTTGGCCTTTTTATGATGTTTGAGGTGTAATCATATGATAAGTAAATGGTTGGCGGTTGGAATCATTCTCTTGTTCGTTGGTGTCACCTTAGCACCAACTATCAACTTCTACATTGTGAAGGCATCCCAAGATGATGACCTTGTGGAAGTCACCACCCAAGCCTGTGGCATCAAAGGATATGGGAATACCACCGTGAAACTCACCAGAGAACAGTACCAGAACCTAGAATCGTATCTGGTTGATTTCAGAGCTAGGTTAAATCAGACAACAACAAGAGAGGAAGCTGTTCCTATCTTCAAGGATGCAGTGATGGAGTTGGATAAGTATGGGTTGTTGCCAAGAGGGATGAGTGTTGAAAGAGCACAACGATTGGTCTCTTATGATTTAATGAAAAATACACCCAAATTGCAATCTAGAATTGTAGGTATGAATTTTTTGTGTTTAGTCACCGGACAACTCAATTATGCAGATTTTGTACCATTATTTGTCTTACCTTTACTTTTGAGTATACCTGTTGTTATTTTTATTATTGGCTTATTTGCATTAATGATAGGAGCTTTGTTCCACGATCAAAATTTATTTGTATTTGTTGCTTTAACTCTTATTTCACTATATGGAAGATTTATAGAAAGGATGATTCAATGTTCACACTTCATCCCCGTTTCTTTATTCAGTTATACCGGTCCCCTTTGGTGTGGTCGTAATCCAGTTGGTTGGCTCGCTTCAGTGGGATTACTCGGTTTCCAATCATGGAATGGAATCTTTTCAACACTTACTACTATTTTTGGTTTCACAGGATTAAAATTATTTACATTATATGATGAAGAAACATTCTTCATTGGAACAGCATTGTATCTTAAAATCGAAATCTAGCATTGTAGTCAAGTTTGATTAATTGATAAAATATCTTTCCTGGGTTCTACTCCAGAGCTGTTGTTATATGAAAATAGTCCATCTGAAATTGTCTGAAATGATGTCTGAATCTATCTTCTGAATGCTGAGGCACAACCAAAACCTCAACAAAAGCCTATACCCGACCTGATGGTGGATTCAACAGACGATCAGATAAGACTACTAGAGATATAACGGGAGATTCTTAGATAGAAAACAACCAAAGAAACACCTAAAAATACCCCTCCAGACCAGCATTTCCAATGAAAAACTTATGTCTGGTTCATAATAAGCCTCTCCTGATATTATGACCCCTATTTTAGACCATAATATTTAATTACTCCTGAACTATAATATAGTGTAATAAAATAGGGGGTTTAAAATAAAATGAAGAAAATAACAATTCTATTTATTGTAGGGATTCTAATAGGTTCCACCCTAGGGGCCATTGGAACACAAGGCAAGCAAGGAACACCACAGTCGCTCTCAGAGCATCTTACGACTCCAACCATCCAAAAACAAACAGTGAACAATGACGGATATCTCTTAATTGAACTTACTGAGACATCAACCTTCCAGACCGCACCAGGAGAACCACAAGTGCCAAAGATCGTTCGTACCATCGAACTTCCATTTGGTGCAACCGATATTTGTGTTTCTCTCACACCACAAAATATCATGACTCAACAGATTTACTATGAGATTCGACCCGCACAACAGATGGTGCCCCTCACCGAGGAAGCCCAAAGCATCGCTGCTTCATCTACCGTAAAAGACGCTACGGTGTATGCGATGACCACCCCGTATCCTGAGACCTGGTTTACGACCTCTATCGGTGTTGGTTTGAACAAAAACAATGAACATGTCACTTTTGTCTCCGTCCATTATTATCCCATTCGATACATCCCTGCGACCGGGACACTTCAGATTGCCACTGACGCAGACCTTTCGATAACCTATACTGCACCAACACAGAGCCCTTTCCCCGTGAAAAGCGAATATAACATGGTCATCATCGCACCAAAATCCTTTGAGAAAGCACTTCAACCACTGATTGAACATAAAAACAGCCATGGAGTCCAAACCATCCTGAAGACAACCGAGGACATCTACAATGAATTTACTGGTGTTGACAAACCTGAGAAGATTAAATACTTCATAAGAAACGCAATTGAAACTTGGGGTGTCGAATACGTCCTGTTAGTCGGTGGATTAAAGAACATGGTATTTGCAAAACCTCGTGACAACCCAAATGAGGGATCTACAGGATGGCATCTGCCTGTTCGGTACACCAATCTTTTCGACAACCCGAAATTCCCGTTAAACTCAGAAAGCACCCTCTATGACCCCGGGGTTCTCAGTGACTTATACTACGCAGATATCTATGAAGCAGGAGGAAACTTCTCCAGCTGGGACCCCAATGGCGACGGCATCTTTGCTGCATGGAGGATGGAGGGACATGAAAACGACACAGATATCGACATGTACCCTGATGTCGCTCTTGGCCGGCTTGCCTGTGTCAGCGTTTCTGAGGTCCGCACCGTTGTAAAGAAAATCATCACCTACGAAACAACTACCTACGGAGCAGAATGGTTCAAGAAAATGACGGTTATCAGTGGAGACGGGTTCCTTGACCAGGAGGATCTCAACATCCTGTGGGACACCACTGGACTGCCGACGGGGACCTATACGATTTATGCACAAAGCAGTAATCCCTCCGCAGAATATGGTCCAATCGAGACCATCAACGTCACCGTGGATAAGACCCAAGCAACGAACCTTACCTTCAACCATGATGATCACCTCCGTATTCATGAATACCCAGGATTACCGATTGCGGAGATCGTGACCGTATCGGAAGGAAACATCCTAGGAAACACCGATTTTACCTATGTCCCTGCAGAAAATGAGGCGTATTGTAATGAGTTCTATTTCTGGGCGAACATGAGTTATCTGTCTGGTGTGCTGACCATCCGGGGAAAAAGCTATGATCCGAAACCCTATGGGAATCTCAGCAGCATTCATGTCTGGATAAAAAACAGTGCAGACACCATTGTCTTCGAAGACTGGCGTAATAATACAGAGATGTACTACGAAGGTGAATACACAACCGGTGAACAAGCATTACTAGGGCGTGGTGGAGCCTTATATTACATGCCTGAAGAATTCGACCGTGAAATCATCTGGGCATCCAATGGGTTGTTTACCAACCCTGAAGACGTCATCGAAGCCTGGACTGAGGGAGCGGGATTCATGTTTATCTCTGGTCACGGTAGCCCGAATGTCTGGGCGGACCACTACCCGGGAGTGCCCGGGAACCGGAAATATGGAAGCGTTGACGGATTATCAGTCACCACCTTGCGTCCCTGGCCACCGTTTTTTGAGCGACCGATGTTTCCCATGGACACCATCCGAAATGAGGAAAAACTCCCCATAACGGTTATTGGAGGATGCCATAACAGCCAGTTCAACGTCACTATGGTCTATGGGTTCCTTGAGGGGATGATTTACATCTTCCCGAATTTCCCGCAGATGCATATGTGGTGCCATGGACAACCGGTCCCTGAAACATTCAGCTGGCGGCTCGTTCGAAACCCCCATGGTGGTTCGATTGCAACGATGGGAAACACCGGACTGGGATACGGGATGCCTGGCGTTGATCTCACCACGGGTGGTGGAGACGGGTGGATTACCATTGAGTTCTTCAAACAATATGGAGCAGAGGGACTCGATGTCCTTGGGCAGGCGTATCAACAGACACTTACCGCCTACATCAACACCTTTGATATGACCGACCTTGCAGCTGGTCATCCGAAATCCGTTCAACAATGGGTGTTGCTTGGGGACCCTTCATTAAAAATCGGTGGTTACGAATAACCCCACCATTTTTTTTCTTTTTTTTTTTTCTGTTAATGATTTAGGGTTATTTTCGAAGATGACAGACCTTTATTAAATCCTTGAATTGACCTTCGTTCAATCCAATTCCTCTCAGGCCATCAACCCGTTCAACTATGTTTCCTTTTTCAAAAAAGATAATAGTGGGATAGACTTCAACAGCGTATCGGTTGCAAAGATGTGGGTAGTCGTCAACATCCATTAAAAAGCATTCATAGTGTGTTTCCTTAGCACATCGCTCGTAAATCGATAGGAATCTCTGAGAGAAGGGACACCATGCTGCGTAGAACAAGATGAAACAGTGGTCTTTCGTCTGAAGGATTTTTTCTAGTTCTTGTTCTGATTTGATAAGAGTGCATTTTTCAATATTGTTCCTGGGCTCTTTCCATTTCATTGTTTCTCCTCAGGGTAATGACTGCTGTCGCAAAATGGTTTGTTTTGAGATTTCCCACATCGGCACAGGGTGATCCGATTCTGCGGCTTGTATCGTTTCCCATTTGTTGATTCGATTGGTATTCCTCCGCGGACCCAGAGTGGTCCATGGACCCCGATGGAGGGGTCTTCGATGACGACGATGGATGGTTCGAAGGTTGGTTCTATTAGTTTTTTTGTTATGGTGTCGATGAGGGTGAGTCTACCAGATGGGCAGTCTGCTGCTTCTTCGATTGCTATTTTTTTATCTCCTGGTTTGTCCGAGGTAAGAATAAGGTTCCAGATGCCTCCCGCACGATGGCAGAACCGGGCTGATGCACAGAGGTCCTTTGCATCAATTAATGAGAGCGTGGGTCCATCGAGTCGTACAGTGTTTTTGTTATAGTCGGTATGATGGGCTGTTTCTGTGCCATTGAAGTTGGTTTTGATATGAGTACCATCACAGAATGGTTTGTCTTGTGATTGACCGCATCGACAAAGTGCGTAGGAGTCCTTTGTTGGGAATGTTCTGTCGTCTTGCCATTCGCAGGAGTCCCCTTTGCGGTCATAGAGGATTGTTTTTTGGCTGAGGGGAGTACTTCCGTTGATGAGATAAGGACCGTTGTTACAGATGGTGATGAGATGTTTTTTTTCTGTCGATGTCATTGATGGTCTCCTTTTTTTTTTTATTTTTTTTATTGATAAGTTAATCACCGTCTATGGTGAGTTTTTGAAAGATTATTTTGGTCATGAGAGGTTGCGTGTTTATCTTTTTTGTGGCTTTGTGGTCTTTTTACGTTGGTTTTCTTATAATTTTTATGATATCATTATAACATAAAATATCGACAATAAGTAAAGAGAATATAAGAAATATTTATAACACGACCATCCTTTCTCCCTATGGAGGAAACAACACATGAAAGAAAAAAAAATCATACCTATTATGATAGCAGCTGTCGTCATCAGCATCTCGTGCTTCTCTGGCTGTGTCGGACCCTGGGCTGTTGATACCTACGGATGGGAACATATCAACCTCGAAGGAACCGCGGTGAGACTCTGGGGGCAACTTACCGTAAGTGAATCCTCAGATAACTGGAACGAAGGATTCGCCTGGGACACCCAATATCACCAAAACTGGGAGGACTACGCCTACCATGTCTGGGCAGACAACCATGCAGGCCTCGGACTGTTTTCCGTCGACATCGAGAATCTCAGCCGCACTCAAGAGTACCACTACCGAGCCTACGGAGAATACCTCAAAGGAGCAAGCCAATACCGCGCTGGAGCAGACCTCACCTTCATCCCTGGTGGACCACGGGTCGTTACCGATAATGCATCTAGCATTGGTTTTACCCAAACAACCCTCAATGGAAACCTCTGGCATATGGGCGGAGCGGCATCCTGCACGGTCTATTTCCTCTATGGAACCGATGAAAACTCTCTTAACCATCAGACCCCCCCTGAAACAAAAACAACGATCGGACCTTTCACCGCCACCCTCACCGATCTGACCACCAATGTCACTATCTTCTACAAGGCGGTCGCAGAAAACGATGCAGACACCTGGTCTGGAGTCATCATGAAAGTCACCCCCGGACAACCCCTCGTCATCTCCAGACAACCCGCAGAAATAGGCAAAGACCATGCAATCCTCAAAGCAGAGCTCTGGGAGACCGGAGGTACACCTACCTGTAACGTCTGGTTCATCTACAGCGACACAAGTCCCAATCAACTTGACCAATCCACACCCCCACAACTCATGAACACCACGGGAGTCTTCCAAGCGTATCTTGCCAACCTCACCGCCAGTACCACCTATTGGTATCGAGCAGTTGGCGATAACGGAGTCGCACAAGGAATGGGAGAAATCATCGAATTTAGCACCACACCCACCGCTGAAATCAGAACCACGGGAGAACTTGGTAAACTCTACAAACCACAGAAAAACACCATTGATGAGGATCTTGCTTCCAAGATCCCCGCACGATACCTCACCATCCTCGAAAAATATCCAGTGCTCCTCAAACTTCTCCAGCAGCCCCGCATCAAAGCATTTCTGATGCATCTCCTCTAAACCCCACCAACATCTTTTTTTTTTTTTTAAACTTTTTTCATAGAATCGCAAAACATCATCTGTTGCTCCAAATATCAGAACACATTTACAAGACAATCTAATCAAATAGCTGATTAATTAGAAAAAAATAAAAAAATACTACCCTTAAACATCAATTTGTTCAACTAATTGCAAAAAACTCTTTTATATCCAAAAAAACATAGTTCATTGCTAGCGGAGAATATGAAGGGGATCCCGCTGAAAAAATCATCGGATTACAGCGGAACACGGTGGATTATATATGAATGTCAGAAACGATTCTTTTCAATTCTCTAAGAATGATGAAAAATTGGAGGAACAAAAATGAAGAACCATAGAAAAAAATTCTGGGCAGTTGTCTACTTAGCTCTTCTCATAGGAACCGTATTTGTTGTCCCCACCAGTGCGATAAAAAATGACATTTCCTTCGAACAGGAACCATTTGGGATACTCATCCCTGATAGAAAATACGTCTTTGATACAGAACCAGCACCGCAAACCAAAAGCGAAAACAATCCAGATTGCGGAACCAAACGAGATGCAGGAGACGATTTTAGCCGAGCCACCGCTTTGTACCCTGGAGAAAACATTGATAATACACCAGGACGTGGAAGAATCGGGACACTTACCTCAACAAATCCACAGGATTGGTACTTTTTTTCCATCAGTCAAGGACAACAAGTCCTCATCACTCTTACTCCTCAAACCGGGTTCAACATCGACATGTACTTGATTGACTCCGACGAAACCCAGATAACAGCATCCACCAACCCTGAAAGCAACCCAGAAGTCATCACCCATACAGCAGGATATACTGGGTACCATTACCTCAAACTCCTTTTTGTGAGTGGAACCGGGACAGGAGAATACACTCTTGATATCACCCTGAATACCCAAAATGATGCAAACAGTGGGTCAGATGCATCTAATGACTTTGCCTCTGCTCTTTCGATTACTCCTGGTTCATACTCGGGGTATCTAGACATGAACGATGCCTATGATTATTATCAATTCCCTGTCGATAACGACAAAGGGATTTCCTGTACATTACAGATGCAAGCCACCGCTGTGTTATCAGATTTTGATGTTCAACTCTACAGCCCAAGTGGGAACCTTGTCTATGAAGCATCCAATTACTACAATGATGAATTTCTCTATCCTGCCACCGAAACTGGTGAATGGCGGATACGCATCGATATCTTCCCCGGTTGGGTCGATATTCCTCAGCCGACAGCATGGGAGTATTACGCGTATGGATCTGGAGCATATGAGTTTACACTGACTATTGAAAATACCGCTCCTACACCACCCGTCATACCACAACCACAAATCGTTCCTCTTATCAAAACATTCCAAGTCAACAATGATGACACCACCAAGGATGATTTTGGGTACCTCGCCGCCATCCCCGCCTGTAACTACCTTGATGAAGGAATCCGATATGCGGCTCCTATCATTTATGAGGGAGATAATTCTGCAACCAACTACTATGGCACTGACGCAGACCGAGGGACTGTGGATGATACATCTCACTATCTCTTAGAGGATTGGAACGCTTATCTTACTAGCCATGGCAAAACTGCAACACCCTATGTCATCCCCCAGGATCCTGTCACTGCTGCGGCAGAGATAGCACAACAAAACTGGGAAACTTCAGATCTCGCTGTTGTCGCAGTCGATGGCAGTGGATATACTGATGAAGTAAAAACAGTATTAAAACGCACGAGAACCCTTACCAGAGACATCGAAACCATCGAAGTACAAAACGATGACCCAAAGCTTATTGAGGATCTTGGATACCTGATGTTTCTTGGGCCAAAATGGGGTGCTCTTGCGATTAATGTTACTGGCATCAGTGTCACAAACGGAAATGCAGCAGGAGCGATCCTCACCCAGGTATATCCAAAATACATCGATGTGGCCTCAGACGACTGGCCGACCCCATACGACGGTCCTGGGAACGCCTGCGATATCTACCAACCTGTTTCTCGCATAGGGCTCTGGTCAGCACTCACCGGTGTTCAAAACACCCAGTTCGACCTCCTCCGGATCACGAAATATGCTGGGGACCGATACCATGTGCATGTGAAAAATGCTGATTCGGTTCTCACTGCGAAACTTACGACAACGGAATCATCAGACCTCCTTGTCTATCTGGTTGATCCAAAAGGCTACGTCCGTGCACCAGATATGCCAATCTGGAATGGACCCGTTAACCCCATGCATGAATGGAATGGCTTGGAGAACCCTGAGGTCAACCCTTGGAGATGCTGGAACCCAGAGCCACATACTGAATTTTCTGCTGAAGTCCTGCACCCTGAGTCTGGCTGGTGGACTGTCATTGTCGTCCCCCGGTATACAGAAGGAGCAGAAAAAATTCGTTATACTCTGACGGTCGATCAACGCAGCGTCAACACAAAACGAGCTGATGCTGAGGTTTCCGCGGCAAACGCTGCGGTGATTGCTTCACTGAACCATGCTCCTCTTCTTTATGTTACAGAGGATGCGATTCCCTCTGCCACATCATCGGCACTCAGCACACTTGGAGTGACGAAAGTCATCTTTGTTGAACGAGGAGACCTGGGCACCATCAGTTTCCCTCCTGGAATTTCGGTTCAAGCTGATTTGACCGATATGGATCAAATCATCGATCATATTAAAGGATACAGCGCCTCTGAGAACTTCATCACTATCACCTCCCTGAAAACAGGAAAAGGTTTCTTTGCACCATCAGCTTATCTTGCTGCGTACCATGGATCACCAGTTCTTCGCATTGAAGATGCACCAGGTAACCCTGCAGCAATGGCGGACCGGATAGAAACCTGGCGTCTTGGTGATGGAGATTATTATCATGGCTCCCGTGCCCCAGGGCATCTCCCAGATGCTGACGTACCGGTGGATCAAAGCCCACTTTACTTGTTCAAAGCCATGTTTTCCTTTTTACGTTCCCAGGACCCAACAGTGCTTCCACCACTTGGTCTTGATGCAGACCGATACTGGCGCGCTGAGATGTATAATGAGACACATGATTGGATCGCTGGATATGGATTAGATCTTGATGGACAAGAAGCCTATTGTTTTGTCGCACCAAGAACAGACCTGTACCTGCCCTTACATTCCGTCATGATCGGAAATAATTCTTATGCTGGTGATATCCCTGGAAACACCCCTGCGTATTCTTCTGCACTTATTGTTCGTAGCGTCCTATATCCTGCCTTGATTTATGCAAACCCAAATCGAGACACGACGACAGCACAACTAATGAACTTCCCAGATGGTGAGTCCTGGACGTACAATAATGGTGACAGCGACATAACATATTCCAGTCGTACCTTGAAGAAATGCCTTAGTTCACATCTCCGTAACTTCGAAGGACATTGTCTCTGGGATGCCCATCTTGAGCAGATAAACGATGGCGTCAGTGTGTTCTACTACACAGGTCATGGGACGGGTGGGAGCGGTGTTTCTGCTCAGTATTATCAGAGCGAGCATTCGAACTATCCCGATCAGATCTGGTGGGATGCCTGGCGTGGATACAGCGGATATGACTTCTGGAGAATCGTACGGAACAATGGACGATCTTGGTATAACCCTGAGCCACCATCTCTTTATGATCTCATTCAATACGATTATGTCGACCAGCTTTTAGGGAACCTGAAGAGCTGCGCAGTCTTCTATCAATCCTGCTCGACTGCAGATGGATATGGTCCAATGGTGTATCTTGATCATGGTGCAGTCCTGTGGTATGGCAATGCTGGGTCTGGTCTCTGCCCTGAAGCTGATTTGATGGATGATAAATTCTTCGAAGATGCCCTGATTCAGGGGGAAACCATTGGTCAAGCGTATTCCAAACAAGTCTGGTTGCATTATCGGGATTTCACGACACAAGACCCGGTTTCGTTATATGGTCCCTCAAGCAGACAAATCACCACTGTGCATTGCATCTATGGTGATCCGACTGTGGTTATCTACAGCCCTGAATGGACCTCACCGGTTCCCATTGAAGGCTAATCCCCCCTCCTTCTTTTTTTTCTTTATTATTCAATCCATGGTTTCTTATTCAGATGTGAACGATGTACCACCTCAGTGATCCTTTTCTGTCGAGTCTCCGTTGTTCTTGCGTTTTTCACCCATCCACAGTACATATTCCGATAGCTATTAGCAAACCCCTGGAAATTCTCCCAGGCTTTTCCATCACTAATGAGCGCTTGTTTCAAATCGGAAGGAATCCGTTCCTTGACCTTGTTTGTGTAGGCAGCATCCCATAACCCGCGTTTCTTTGCCTCTGTAATCTTCTCCAGACCTGCGGGGGTCATCTTCCCGATGCGGGTCATCTCTTCAGCTTTTTCTTTGTTTATTTTCGACCATACACTTTTCGGTTTCCTTGGGGTGTACCGGAGGATGAAGCGTTCCTCATCGATTTTTTTCAGCGTACTGTCAATCCAACCAAAACAGAGAGCTTCTTCGACCGCTTCGAAATGAGTTATACTGCGCTTTTCTGATTGTTTTTTATAATGGACCAACCAGATTTCCTTTGTGTCTTTCTGATGTTTCTCCAACCAGCGACGCCAACCATTTCTCGTCTTGAATACGAGTGCTTCATCGACATTCATAGATCCTTGAACCTATATCAGATAAGAGCCAATGACTATATTTTTTTTCTGATTCAAACCTGCAAATTCGGGAGCCTGTCCCCCTATCATTCTTGTGATTCCTTAATAAAGAGATTTCCTCTTACATTACTTGAACACTGTTTCAAAACACCTCTGGAATAACCGATTGAGAACATGTTCTCCAAAGAGCTCATCGCCCCTTGCGGCATGGACTGTAATGTGTGTAGCGGATACCTCGCGTTGACCCATGATCTGAAAAAGAAGGGGATTCGCATGTCGTACTGTGCAGGCTGTCGACCCCGGGATAAGCAGTGCGCGTTTCTCAAAAAACAATGTGAACATCTTCGCAAGCATTCAGTGAACTTCTGTTCAGAATGCCCTAAGTTTCCCTGTCAGAACCTTAGTTCAATTGATGCCAGATATCAAAAGCTTTTCCGGATGAGTCTTCTGGAGAATCTCGGCTCCATCACAACAGATGGAATGGAGAAATTTCTCAGAGCCGAGGAAGAAAAATGGCGTTGCCCTTCCTGCGGAGGAACGATTTGTTGTCATAATGGTCTGTGTTTTGTCTGCGACACGAGTCGATTGAAGAAAAAGAAACACCTGTATCGGTGGGATGATGAGTAGGATTGTCAGAGGGTTCTGTGGATATCGCTGTGACCTCTGTCCAGCGTACATCAAAAATATTGATAGAATAGTAAAGAAAACAACGATCCGGGAGGGATGGAACACGTTTTTCGGTTTCGATGTCCCTGAGGAGCGTCTCGAGTGTGTCGGATGCGACAACAAAGGAAACCATTTGGATACTGATTGTCCGGTTCGTCCCTGTGCGAAACAAAGAGAGATGCAGGACTGTTCGTTCTGTAAAGAGTTTGAATCCTGTAAAACCTTGTCCTCACGGGCTGACATAATCGATGAGATAAAGAAAAAATACCCGAAGAAGATTTCCCCTGAGGAGTATGCTTTGTTCTTCCGTCCTTATGAAGGAAGAAGCGAGCTTGTAAAACAACGCAGGAAAGGTTGAACAGATGGTGTATAAGAAGAAATCTTGGCAGGAGAAACTCGCAGATAAGAAGAATCTCCCAAATGTCCTAAAACTGCAGAAAACTTTCCCTTGTTACAACGCGGTTCATAAGATGGGCGCTGAAGCTGGGGACGAGGTCGTATTAGTCAATCCCAGTGAGGTCGTCGCCATCATGAAACAAGTACCGAAAGGAAAACTTATCACGCTAGCTGAGATCTGCAAAACATTAGCCAAAAAACATCAGGTCAAAGGATGTTGTTCACTTACAACCGGGATTTTTACCATGACCGCAGCCAATGCGACCGCAGAGGCAGCAACACAGGGAACATCCCTGAAAATCCCCTACTGGCGTACCCTGAAAATCGATGGGTACCTCAACGAGAAATACCCTGGTGGCGTGCTTGCCCATAAAAAGTTACTTGAACAAGAAGATTTTACTGTTCTATCAAAAGGAAAGAAATATTTTGTAAAGGATTTTGAAAAATATCTCTTCCAGGTGATGTAATGAATGAAACCGAATGTTGCCCACGATTCGATCCCGCCCCCTGGGATGGAAAGCTATTTGAATGGAACAACAAAAAATTCATCAAAGAATCCGTCACATCGTTTCTTAACATGCCACTGAACTTTGGTGGTGTGATGAAGAAGCTGGATGAACAAGTACGACACGCTCAAGCCAATATCCAAGAAGGGGTTTGCCTCTCAGATCATACCTCGAAATGGAATATGGATGTGTATCTTGCTGTTGACAAGGACATCCCTGACGCAGAGAATATCACTTTTAGCGGTAAGTTTCTTAGCAAAGTCTACGAAGGACCGTTTCAGGACACCGGGAAATGGTGCAAGGATTTTGAACAGTACGCCACAAATAAAGGAGTCAGTATTACAAAATGGTACATGTGGTACACCACCTGTCCGAAATGCGCGAAAAAATACGGGAAAAATTATGTCGTGATCGTTGCACAGGTCACGTAAGTTTTTATAGAGTTGTTCCAGATGCATCCTAAAGTCATCCTCCATAATTCCCTCAGCCTTGATGGATCGCTTACCGGTTTTGAACCGAACATGGAACTCCACTATCGTATTGCAGGGATGTTCAAACCTGAGGTTCATCTGATTGGTTCAAACACCATCACCGCAGGTATCGAGCTGTATGGTACTGGTGTTCCCCCGGAGAACCCTTCCGATTTTCAAAAACCAAAACGAAACAAAAAACTCCCTTCATGGGTTATCATCGACTCCAAAGGAAAACTGCAAGGACTCTTACATACCTGCAGACAGTTCGAACAAGTCCGCGATGTTATCCTCTTGGTCTCACAGACGACACCAAAACGATATCTCCAGTACCTCGATGAACGACAGTACGAATATCATATTGTTGGTAAGAATTCTGTTGATTTACCAGAAGCATTGACTCTTCTCGCAAAGACCTGTCAGGTGAAAACCATTGTGACTGACACAGGGCGGATCCTTGGGAATCTCTTACTCAACCAGGGATTGGTCGATGAAATCAGCCTGCTTGTCCACCCGGTCATTGTGGGAAAAACAGCCTATCCAATGTTTTCTGACATTAACAAAAACCTTAATGGGACCCTGGTGAAATGTGAACAATTGGAGAAGCAGTACATCTGGTTACTTTATAAAATATAGAGAAAAAACATCTCCCCCTCATCGGTTGAGATGTAGCGATTAGTTTTAATTTCTCAAGAAGTACTATTGGTTTTTTAATTTTTTAAATTCTTTTTGTACTCGTTTTTCGTTTTCCCCGACAAAAACACTGAAGTAATGTGCGACAATCCCAATACCCCATCCAAAAACTGTTCCACCTACGATTGCGATAAGACTCATGACGTCTGTCTCTTTATAATAGAGCGTCCAGGTAAGTATTAATGAGATATTTACTATTAAGTAGCAGGCGAAGTGTATATAGAATCCTGCTTTGTCTTTTGCTTTTTTTCGAGCTATTTGCATTAACTCTTCATCAGTTGCCATATATCTTTCTCCTCTGATATGCAATCAACTCATAATTCATTAATTTTTTTGTCGGCATGGTTAAATAACAAACAGAAGATATTTTCTGTGATGAAGAAACTGTGGTCGATTCTTCTTCTTGGTGCGCTCTCGATGCTTTTCGCTGAGGTCTTCTCTGGTGCTTCTACCCTATGGTTCATCGATGGATGGGGTCTGCTTCTGACATACCCCTTATACTTGGCGCATGCTATTTTTTTCCTTAATGTAGCGTTTCTCTGGAAAAAGACGTCTCCTCGTCAGTTATATTTCTTTGGGATGCTCTTTGGATTGTATGAGGCGCTTATCACGAAAGTCCTATGGTTTGGATATCCAAATGCGACTGGTCCAACAGTAGGGTATTTCTTTGGTGTCGCGTGGGGGGAGTTTCTCACGTTGGTGCTCTTCTACCATCCGATCATGTCATTTATCATCCCTGTATTTGTCTATGAGCTGCTCAGCGGTGATGTCCTACCCGGTCATGAGCGATTTTTGCAGAAGAACTGGAGAACATATTTTTTGATTATTCTTCTTGTGGTTATGGGAGCAAGTTTCCAAAGCAATGGATCGAAATACGATGTTGTCCGCTCCGTAGGTTCAATGGGTGGGTCCCTGTTGATAGTCCTGGTATTGCATCTTCTCTCAAAAGGCAAGAATCTGCAGTCGCTCGTCCTAGGAAAGAAGGCGTTTCTTGGGGTGTTGGTGTATCTTCTGATCCTCTATGGGACGACGACTCTGGTTATTTTTTCGGAGCGTCTCCCAACGCAAATCCTTGCTTATCTCCTTATCTTCCTGTGGTACCTCATCGCTGTAGGATTGCTTTGGGCTGATCGGCATACGCCGGTGATTACTCCGCTGAAAAGCAAATTTTTTTCTGCAAATGAACTAGGAATCATTGCTGTGTTTCTTGTATGTATAACGTTCCTCTGTAGCTTTTCCTCGCAGATCATCTATGGTGTCTTGCTGGTGATGTTTGTGTCGTTGATGGGGGCAGGAATCGTGCTGTTCTTCATATCCCTAGGTACTCTTGGGAAACAAAGAATCACCATGAGGCTGTCATGAGAATCATTTTTTTTGCTAGAAATTCAGCTCTCCCGGGTACAGAAACAATCATAGGGAACAATGTTTCGGAAACGTCTAATGAGATAGATGCTATAATCACCTCATGGTGATAAAAAAATGAATATGGAATTGGATTTGAATAGCACACAAACGAAACTACAAAAAGAAATGAAACACTTTTTCGCACTTACGGTGATGAGCCTGGCTTTCGCTGGGATCGTTATTGCATTCGTGGTCGCCTCGCTGACCGTGAACATCCCTGCGTTGAGAACCGGGGATTCTACGATGCTTTTGAATTCTTTCTCAAACATCGTTATCAGTCTCATCGTTGGATATCTTGCCTTTCGGTTCCTCATCTCCACTGCTGAGCTGCTCAGTCGATTTGATGACATCAAACAGGATGATGCTGGTGAAACACCGGTTTCTTCGGAAAGCATCACAGGAAAAATCATCCAGCTGATGGGCTTGTACCGTGAGGAACGTCCCCATATACAACGGATGATTCTGGTCAGTCGTGTCGCAGGGGTCTGTTTTTTTGCTAATGCACTAATCCAAACGGTTCTGTTTGTAATTAATTATTCAGGAGGCCTTCTTGAGCTTGCTTCTGGAGTTGGTGGGATTGTCGTTAGCTTGATTATGGGTCTGGTGGGGTTCCTTCTTCCTTCTTCTTTTAAAAAATATGCGGTGTGCTGGGATCAGCGGATCGTGAGAGGGAACGAGGCTGAAAAAACGATTGCGTCCTTCTTGGAGGATTCCTCGTGAATAGCCGACGGACACAATACGAGATTTATTGGGAGATTCTTACGTATTGTAAGACACCGCGGTTAATCACCCAGGTGATTCAGCGCTGTAACCTGAATACGAAAATCGGGCAGGAATATTTGGATTTTCTTGTCTCAAAAGAATACCTTACAAAGACTCTGGAGAAAGATAAAACTCTGTTTACCACCACTCCCGCTGCAAAGGGTTATATGGAGACGTTCATGAGGCTGTACATGGAGCTTTTCAAAAACACTCCTGAATTTAAGCTCTGACATGTTCTGATTGATGGTGAAAAGTTCATATGAGAAAGTAATGCGGGCAGATTTCCATAGTCTGAATCCACATCCCCAAGTCCACTTGTTCGACATAGGGCATCCCCAGGATGGTGTCACGTAATGTGCAGAGATGTTCGAAGTTTTTTACCACACTCACTGCGACCAAATCATAGCTGCCGACGACTTTGGAGGCGATGATGACACTGGGGATTTTAATGATTTTTTCAAGGACCTGTGTTGCATAGGCTGGCTTAACATTGACTCCAAATCTAGTGATGAACGAATAGCCGATTTTAGAAGGGTCTACGACGACGGTGGAACTCAGGATGATTCCCTGCTGAGTGAGTTTTTCTACCCGATTACTAATCGTGTCGGGAGAGACCTTCAGGAGCCTGGCGATTTCTCGTAGGGAGATTCGTGCGTCCTTCTTCAGCATCTCAAGAATAGTGATATCGATGTGATCTAGCTTCATTGATGATCCTCCTGGAATTCAAAATTCTTTGGGCAGAGAAGGGGTTTGTCCACCCAGATTTCGATATCAACGTTCTGTACTTGAGGAAAATCTGCGATAGTGTTTTTCACTGTGCTGATCTGCTCGATGTCCCGTAGAATGGCGATTGCTTCGATATCGTACCGACCGACTGCTCGGGTGACCGCGAACATCCCAGTGATTTTTTTTACTGAGGTGAGGACCTGTTCTGCATACGGGTTTGTTACAGAAATGCCTATAGAGACAATGTGGTTCTGGTCGATTTCTTTTGGGTCAATCACAATGGTGGTTCCTTTGATGAGTCCTTTCTTCATCATGGTCTGGTATCTGTTTTTTATGGTATCTGTTGAGACCTTAGCAGTCTCTGCAATCTCCTGGAACGGTTTTCGTGCATCTCCTTGGAGCATGCGGAGTATTTTGATATCTAGGCTATCTATTTTGACATCAGACATGAATATGACCTCTTTTTTTTCATAGTTGAATCGTTTTGATTATTTTCTTTTTTTGTCCGATATCACTTGGTTTTATATGAATTTTTCTCTAAATTTTTCCTATTTTGTCCAATTTTTTATATTATTTAATGACAATATAGGAAACTATATAAGTATAACTTCCATAAAGACGTATGTTATTCCCCAATTTATCGGATGAATAACGAAAAAAAAGACAAAAAAATCCGAATTTGTAAAAACTATGAGGGATGAAATATGGCAACCGCCTATATACTCATAAAAACAACACCAGGTCACGAACGAGAAGTCTACTACAAATTTTTCCACGTACCAGAAGTATGCGAAGCACATCCCCTCGTCAGCGGTGGATATTCACTTCTTTTAAAAATACGGGCAGATACGTTTGAACGACTAGGTTACATCGCAGCTGATAGTATCGGAACCATAGGAAACATCACCTCAACAGAAATATTGCCTGTGCTAGACACCCCTACAAAGAAACAAAGGTTTGAAGAACCTCTTAAAACCATCATATAAGATAGGGGAGGTGCCATCATGGCAATCAGGATTTTAGTCACCGGTGGAACTTTCGATAAGGAATACAACCTCCTCACCGGTCAACTTCTTTTCAACAATACACACATCCCAGAGATGCTTCGGTTGGGACGATCCCGCCTTGAGGTAAACATACAGACCCTCATGATGATAGACAGTCTTAGCATGACTGATGCAGACCGACAACGCATCGTCCAAGAATGCAAAAACTGCGCTGAAGACAAAATCCTCATCACTCATGGAACAGACACCATGGAGGCAACTGCACAGCTTCTTGGTCGGACAATCACCAATAAAACCATTGTCCTTACCGGTGCCATGGTCCCCTATGCGTTTGGTAGCTCCGACGGGCTCTTCAATCTTGGAAGCGCCCTTGCGTTCCTCCAGGTTTTACAGCCGGGGGTATACATCTCCATGAATGGAAAATGCTTCCCCTGGTACAACGTCCGAAAAAACAAAGAAATAGGTCTCTTCGAAGAACGCACGCAATACACCAATGAGACACCACTCATGATCTGGAATCTTTCCAATAAAGAAAATAAACACCTCGGAAACACAAGAACAACCCTGGTGTGATACCTTATGAGGATTTTGTCATCCCATCTCCGAGCAACCCTCCCCTTCATTATCTGAAAACGTCCTGCAGTCTCCCGCCCTTTCAGAAGGGGAGGGGTGCTCTTTTTCTTTTTCATCGGTAAAAAAAACAACTGTCAATTGGAGGTAACCACCATGGTGAAGGCATACATCATGACCTGTATGACTCTTGGGCCGTATACGAAGGCACTAGAAGAGTTAACAAAAATCAATCATATAGAAAAAATTTCTATTGTGACCGGAGAGTATGATATCGTAATAAAAGTAGATGTTAAAAATCTTGAACAACTCCATCTGCTGACCAGTCAAGTTCAAAAAATAGACGGAGTAGAAAAAACAACCACTCAGGTGATCGCAAAAGAATACGTCACTACGGTTTCTCCACGATAAACCTGATTTCATCTCTTCAGCTATCAGAAGTTTTATGAACAAAAAAATGAATGTCGAAACGGTAAAAGGAGCTCTAAAAAATGATGAAACACCTACTTACTGTTGGGTTCCTCAGCGTCCTTCTCATCGGACTTATCAGCGGATGTGTTGGGCCTGAAGTGACCGAAACATTCAACGCAGAATACCCGGTGAATGCCCAGACCGTCATTCGTGTCTCAAACATCAATGGAGCAATTGAGATTACCGGATGGGAAAATAATCTTGTTTCAGTCTCCGCAATGAAGCGATCAACCTCTGGTGAGGACGGGCTTCAAAGCCTCAACATCAGTGTCACCCAGACCGATAATTCCCTTGAAATTATGACGAAATACACTGGTCAACCGTTGATGCAATCCGGTGTTGATTATTCCATAAAAGTACCATTCAACACCACGATTGACACCCTTACGACCTCTAACGGGGCGGTAGAGGTTTCTCATGTCAGAGGAAATCTTTCTGCAACGAGCTCTAATGGGGCAGTCAGGATTAAAAATGTCAAAGGAATAGTTACTGTTACGACCAGCAATGGGCATATTGAGATACAGAATGTCACCGGTGTTGACTCTCTTCGTACATCCAATGCAGCAGTAGACACAGATATACAGAGTATCAAAGATAATGTCGACATCGAGACGAGCAATGGTGCAGTCACTGTTTATGTCAATCCTCTGCTCAATGCGACCTTTGAGATGACCACCTCCAATGCAGATATTCAATTGCATGGGATTATCTTAAACACCAGTCTCTTGGAAGATACCCATGTCATCGGTTCCTTGGGCACCAATGGGAAAAAAATCGACATCCACACCTCCAATGCACATATCTACCTCTACAGACTTGAATCATACTGATAGATTTGAAAAAAAACGATTCATTGCCATAAAAGATTTTTTTCTTTTCATCACTATCTATAAGATTCGCTCAAGTTTCCCGGCAAGAGGCGTCAATAAATTGATATGTTTCTTCTCTTCGTTGATTAAAAACTCAAGTTGTTTGAAAAACAGATCTGAATCGGTTCCCTTCCACATTTTTTTCATGAAATCCTTATCTGTATAGCTATGGAGTTTTGTGTAGACATCCAAGGCAAGGTACTCGTTTTTCAGCAGTTCGGTGATGATTTCCTCATCCCATTTTCCTTTTAAATCAAATTCCTTTTTGAACATCCCTGAATGTTCTTCCAGTGTTTCTGTGGTGACATCCTCAAAGTGGGTAATGAGTTGTACAAGGATCCCTTTATGTTTCTCAGAGTCGTGTGACAGTTGGAACAACACGTTGCGGTAACTATCATTTTTCACGGACATATACGCCTGCCATTGCATGATGTTCTCAAATTGCGTTTCCAACCAATAGGCTTTTCCGAGGAGAGATAAAAATTCGTTTCGCATCGTGATTTTAAATCCATTCTCGCTCATGAGTAATGTTATCTTCTAGGCATTATAAAATCCCTCTGTTCATTTCATTTAAAATGAAAAAAAAGAAACGAAAGATTTGGTTTTTTTCTTCTTCAATTCTTTTTATTGAAGAAATAAAACAAGATCCCAAGAAAGACAAAATGGAGGCAGAACCCAATACCGATGTACACGTAGTTTTGACTCCCCTTGGTGAGGATTGTATCGAGAGCCATGAACGTCCAGAAATTCGGGATGATACCAAGGATATATTTGAGGTCGTTGTTGATGAAGAACGCAAACAAGGGGATGTAGAAGACGCCCCCGAGTGTTTTAAACACGGCAAACGCTTGGACCTTGTTAGTTGCGACAATGTTAGCAATCAATCCAAGTGTTGGGGTCAGAAGCATCAGCAGCAAAGCCGTGGGGAGATAGTCTATGAAGCTGATTTGGATAAGACCGGTGAGGATGGGAAAAAGCAGGATGTATATCAAAGAAAGAACGCTGAGGAACATCATCCGATAAAGCAGATAGGTGTTCCTTGAAATCGGCATCACTCGAAGAACGGTCAGCAGATTTTCATCCCGTTCGTCCATGATGAGAAACCCAAGGACGAAACCAAACATCAAGGGAATCATGATGACAATGAACATGAATAGTAATGAATAGAACTGTTCCATTGGGGCGACATTTTCGGATATCCAAGGGATGATGAGTCGAGTGATGATGATAATGATAAGTGGGATCAAAAACGCTGAATAGAGCAGCAGCCGGTCTCGTACGATATTTCGGAGGTCGTTAACCAATAATTTTCGTATCTGAACCATGACTATCTTCCCCCAAGTACGATATGCTTGTAGAACGCTTTTTGTGCAACATAATAACAGATGACGATCCAGACAACGAGATAGACAACCGCGTAGAGGGTATCTGTCAGTGAAAGGGGTGTAAAGACACCTTCGAAAAGCAGAAATGATGCTTGCGATGGCCAGAGGTAAAAAATGATATTCTCATAAATACCAGTAATGTCCAGTAAGGGTGGGGTGAAGAGGAGGATGAAGCCAAGCATCATCATCAAGAGATATTCATTGATGCTGTTACATCGTGCCACAAGGATGAATCCCACAAGGATAAGAAAGACCGATGTCAGGATGACCCCTGCGACGACATAGAAATATTCAAAAGTAAATCCATGGGCGAGGAAGAGGAAGAGAAATGCAGAAAGGGTTGCCAGCAACGTAAGAGAAATGATTTTTGAAAAGAAATACGTCCTTCGTTCCAAGGGCGTCACGTTCAGTGCTTGAAGAGTGTTTTCTGTTTTCTCGAAAAGAACGAGGGCGCCGACGAACATAATGCCGATGAGCGTCGGGTCAAAGAACAAGTACAGTGTCTTGAACTGCAGGGTGTTCATCGAGGGGATGGCAACAAGAGTCGCGAAATAGATAAGGACGCTTAAAATAGATAAATGAATGATTTTGTAGCGGGACTGAAGGATAAGATCCCATTTCAACATCGTCTGTAGTTGACTCATTTCAGCTGCCGCCCTGTGACTTTAATGAACACATCATCCAGGGTTGCTTCCTGGGTATGAATGGTCAGCACCTGATTGCTGTTCAACAACTTAAGAAACGATGGGTTCGAACCAAGATTATCTAGGCTAAATTCCTCACGTAGAATCTCCCCGTTGTTGAGATATTCTACCCGTATGATTTTCTTCCCATGCTTTATTTTCAGATCCTTTGGGCTCTCAATAAGGACCAAGGAGCCATCCACCATGAAACCGACGCGGTCACAGAGCTCATCTGCATCATTCATATTATGCGTGGTCAGGAAGATTGTCGTTCCTGCTTTCTTCTTCTCATGAATAATGTTTTTTATCTGACGGGCGCTGACAGGGTCAAGACCCGTGGTTGGTTCGTCTAGGAACAACATCTGAGGGTTGTTCAGCAGAGCTCTAGCGAAGTTAAGTTTTGTTTTCATCCCCTTTGAATAAGAGCTGACCCGCTGGTTCGCATCCTTATCAAGGTCCACCATCGTGAGAAGCTCGTTTGGGTCAATCGTTGTATGTTTGTAAAACGAGCTGAACAACTCAAGATTCTCTAATGCCGTGAGTTTTTGATAATGATTCGGGAACTCGAAGCACACGCCGATTTGTTCGTATAGATCCGTCTTCCAGTTCTTCAGGTTTTTTCCCAGCATCTCAATATTGCCGTTGTATCCTTTCAACAGTCCAATGATGACTTTCTGGGTCGTGCTTTTCCCTGCGCCATTGGGTCCGAGAAATCCGAAGATTTCCCCTTTTTTTATCTGGAATGAGACGTTTTTCACTGCTTTTTTTCCTGCCTTTGGATATACGAATGTAAGGTCCTGGACATCAAGAGCGGTGTCAGTTGTCGCTGTAATCCTGTGGATGGATTCATCAGGGAACCTAAAGACTCCTTTGGTAGCACACAAAGGGCAGGTGACATTTATTGTCTCTCCGGGATTCCCCTGGATTGTTATCGTGTTTTTGCACTGTGGGCAGGCGATGGTTTGTGTGATCATCTTTTTTCACATCCTGATCCATTCTACGTTGATGTATTCATGAGAACGCTATAATTTTTTACGTCATACATGTATGATAGTTTATATACTTCCTAATGATGGTCCCCATGATGCGAAAACTCACCGTCCAGGTAATATTAAACCAGCAAATCCGTCAAGCGTTTTCATTCCTCCTAGAGAAACTCGAATCCCTTGAACTCCTTGAACTCATCAAAGTTGATTTTAAGGAAGGAACCAAACTTGCCATCGTCGCAGTCACCGTCAAGGAAGGAAATGATATCACCACCCTCTGGGGAAAAGAATTCATGGAGGCGATAACCATCCTTTCCCAGGAGAAAAACCGGTATGTCTGTTTGATAAAAACAAAAGGGATGGAAAAAATCAGCACCATGCTTGGAATGAACCGAGCCAACCTGGAGAAAGAGTATTCCTATGACCTGGTCTGGGATGTCCCTACCATGTTTACCCATGATACGATCATCTGCAGCGTCATTAGCTCAGAGGAGAACCTGAGAAAATTCCTCAAATCCATCACCTTTGCTGGTGAGATCAAACAGATCAGTTACACCAAGGCCACCTACACCGATGATTCATTCTTATCCTGTCTTACCAAGAAACAACAAGAAATCCTCATCGCAGCCAATAAGCTTGGGTACTATTCCTATCCACGAAAAATCACCAGTGAAGAGCTCGCAAAACAGGTTGGATTGAGTAAACCAACCGTCCTGCAGCATCTCCGCAAAGCAGAAATCCGGTTGATTGCAAACATCCTTGCTGGTTATCCCTAGAACAGGTATCAACCACAAGTTTTTATAGAGTAACTGAAATATTATTTACTCATACTCGTATCATCACGAGAAAAGGAACAGAACCTCCTTTCGTAAAATACGGTGGACCATGAACAAGCTGTTGGTTAATGCAGTGATCCTCTTCTTCGTTTTCAACAGTACATACCAGGTATCGGCTGGGTCTCAAGACCAACACACCACACAACAAAACACTTCTGAACAACCGATGCTTGGGATTGACGCGAACTACGTCACCGACATGCAGCAGTTCTTGTTCCGCTGGAGATACCATCTCAAACCAATCGACGTCTACCCGTTCTTCCATGACAAAGGAATCAACTATTTCAGACTGCGCATCTTTGTTAAAGAAAACGGCTCCGACAGCCTGCCATATGCCGTCAACACCGCGAAACTTGTCCAAGCCCAAGGCATGAAATGTTCTGTTACGCTGTTCATGAGCAGCGACTGGTCTGACATTGGAAAACAACCATCGCCGCCATCCTGGGACACCTTGTATGATTTTTCAAACCTCTCCCTTGAATTAAAAGCAGACATCATCCGCAACTACACAAAAAACACCACAAGCACCCTCCTAAACAACGGCATTGATGCTGACCTCTATGAGATCGGAAATGAGATCGACTACGGCTTCTGCGGAATCTTCGAACAAGACTACACCAAACAGGAGAATCTCTCCCATATGCAGAACACCACCTGGCTACAAACAGCAGTACTACTCCATGCAGGGATGCAAGGAGTCCAACAGGTTGATCCATCCGCCCAGTTCATCCTACATATCGCCCATTGGTGGGACTATAATTTCTCCAAAGCATTCTTCACCACCATGATCAGCCAAGGGCTTCCCCTCGACTACCTTGGCTTATCCTTTTACCCCTCCTCAGGCATCTACAACATCACCCTCGCTTACAAGGGGATCGGGAATGGGACTCTTTCGCAGCTTTTATTCCAACACAACACAGAACACCTCTGGAACACCTTTCACACACCCCTCATCATCTCAGAATACGCTTACCCCAGCACCAGCTTCATCCTTGGGATGTTCGCCGGCTTCAACCACGCAGTCCAAGGATACCCACTCACCAAACAAGGCCAAAAAACATGGTTACATGATTTCCTGCAATGGGCCCAGAACCATACCTTCATTGCTGGGACCTTTTACTTCAGCCCAGAATTCCACCGCCTCATCTGGAGCCCCTTCTCCCTGTTCACCTTTTTAGGCAATGCAAAACCCGCGGTCGATGTCTTCAAGGAATTCTCCTAACACGCCGATGAGTTAAAAATAACGAACCGATATCTTTTCTATAAAACAACACTATCGTACCTCACAAGGAGTTGAAAACTGATGAAAGAACAGAACCACACCCCGAAACACGACCTGTTTGTTTTTGATGCTCATTGCGACACCGTCCATGACCTGGTCGACCCCACCAGTGATTTCAAAAAAAGAACCGGAGGCCATCTCGACCTCCAGCGATCTCAGAAAGGTGGATTACAGGCACAGATCTTTGCCCTGTACGTCAATCCCATTTATGCTCCTCATCAAGCACTGAAAAAAGCATTAATCCTATACCAGACACTTGAGAAAAAAATCTTTACCCCGGGGTATGGAACCAAAGTAACCTGCACAACAGAGATGGATCACGCATTAAAAAACAACATTCTTGCCTGCTGGTTGTCCCTCGAAGGAGGACACATCATCGAAAACTCCATTGACATCCTGGAACTCTTCCGTTCCCTCGGTATTCGCTGTCTCACCCTGACACATTCAAAGAACACGGACTGGGCAGACTCCTCAGGAGACTCCCCTCGCTGGGATGGCCTCAACACCCTTGGGAAACGAATCGTCACACGCATGCAAGAGACTCATATGATCATCGACGTCTCCCATGCCTCCGATAAAACCGTCGAAAGCGTCCTAGAAGTCACACACACCCCCATTATGGCATCCCATTCAAACGCCAGAGCACTCTGCAACATCCCCCGCAACCTCCCAGACACCCTCATAAAAGAAATCGCCCAGAGACACGGCTACATCGGAGTAAACTTCTTCCCGGTCTTCCTCAAAAAAACCATTTACGATCAGGCAAGCAGAAACGTCCAACAATACGAACAACAACATCAAGAGATCCTTCGACAGAAAGCAGGTGACCCGGATTTTATCAGCAAAGCAGAATCAGACCTCTTCCAAAAATATGTGATAGGAAACGACCCTGTTGATATAACTGCCCTCATCGACCATATCGACCATATCATCACTATCGGAGGAATCGATTGCGTCGGACTGGGAAGTGATTTTGACGGGATCAACTCCACCCCCACAAACCTCCCTGACGTCTCCGCATACCCAACCTTAGCAGACGAGCTCACAGGACGAGGATACACAACAAAAGAGACCCAGAAGATCATGGGTCTGAACCTCTACCATTTTTTAAAACAATTCGACCCCTGATAAACAAAAAGAGAATCAATAAATAAGAAGAACTGTTACCGGGGAACCCATGCGAAAACTCCTCCAGAACATGGACGTACAAAAAGAGGATATGGCTTCCGTCATCATCACCCTTTGTTTACTGGCCACCTGGTTCATCACACTGCGTTTGTATAATCATCCTCTGCTAAGTCTTCTCATCCTCTGGGTCGGGATGATCCTCCTCTCGATCATCTACACCATCGTTTACTGGAAGAAAAAACGCGACATGCGAATCTTCAAAATACGATTCCTCGTCTCTGTCGTACCCATCTATTCAGCACTCCTGTTCTACGTCTACGTCTTACTCTATGGAAAGGATACCCCCGGCTTTGTCCGATACCTACCGATTGGTATCATCGGAACCATGCTGCTTCTCAACGCAACAGTCATCTACTGGTTCTCTCAACAAAAAAAATAAAAACCCTACGAATGAGGGATGAATTTTTTTCCCTCACTCCAGGCTTTCCCAATCATCTCTCCAAGAGAAAAATACCGATTATCGTTCATCGAAAAGACAAACACCTCCATCTTTTCCACATCAGGTTTCCCGTTTGTGAGAAACTCTTCTGCACAATACGATTGCACAATCTCCCCGATGAAGATTTCATCAGTCCCACCCAAGGAAAGCTTCTGCACCAGCCTGCATTCAAGATTCAAGGGGCATTCCTGTATCATCGGAGCGGTTTTCGTCTCACCTCGAAAAATCGTAAACAACCGGGATTTATCCACCGTCTCACCAGAGAACAAACCCACATAATCAGTCACTTCCACCATCCTCTTCGAAGGAAGGTTCACCGAGAATGTTTCATTCTTGACAATACCCTTTGTCGTAACATGAGACAAGTTCGCCCCCATCGCCACCATCGCAGGATTCATATTCACAATCCCGATAAATGCAATCGTCATGAAATTCGGCTTCCCCGCGACATCGGCACCAACAAGAGTGACCGGCATCGGATATAGCATCGGCTTACTTCCCAGTGTTCTCTTCTCCATAGTTTTCCCCTCTTGAAACTTCTGTAAATTATTTGAATTTTATGGCTAAAAAATGATGTTATATCCAGTCCCGCATATTTTATATAGCATAGATGATTTTTCGCTCGCTATGGATTTTGACTTAACCAACAACTCCGTCGTCACCTACACCCCCCTAGCGGGATACACCCTCCCCAACCTCTTCCGCATGCTTGCACAGAACCATTTTCACATCAGCCCACGATACGCCGCCCGGTTCACCTACAGCATGGCACTGAGCACCATCATGAGCCCCTTCTACATCAGAGAACGCGTCAAATACGACAAAGCAACCGAAAACACCCCCATCACCAAAGACCCCATCTTCATCATCGGCCACTGGCGCTGCGGGACAACCCTGATGCATAACATCCTTACCAGAGACCAACAGTTCGGGTATTTCACCACCTACCAGACCCTGATACCCTCCATCTTCATCAGCGGAGAGAAATTCTTCAAACCCATCGTCGTCTCAAGTCTACCAAAGAAACGTCCCATGGACGATGGCGACCTCAGCGCAGACCTCCCCCAAGAGGACATCTACGCCCTTGGAGCCCTCTCCCCCTACTCCTACTACCACGGCTGGTGCTTCCCAAAAAACATGGAACATTACAACAACTATATCGATTTTACCAGTGCCTCCCCACAGACCATCCAAGACTGGAAAACCATTTATCTACATCTTCTCAAAAAAATAACGATGTACCACAAAGGCAAACAACTCATCCTGAAAAACCAAGACAACACCGGAAAAATTCCACAACTCCTAGAGATGTTCCCCGATGCAAAATTCATCTACATGTACCGTAACCCCTATAATCTGTACATGTCTATGATGAAATTCATGCACAAAGTCATCCCCCTCTACTGCGTTCAAACCCCACCACCGCTCAAAGAAGTCGAAGAAAAAATGATGACATTATTTTCCCATATGACTCAGAAATACCTCAAGGATAAACCCCTCATCCCAAAAGAAAACCTCATTGAGGTGAAATACGAGCAGTTCCTCAACCAACCTCTCGATGTCGTCAGCACCCTTTACAAAAAATTTAACCTTAGCGGATACCCGGATGTGGAACCAACCTTGAAAACCTATCTTGCAACACAGAAAACTGTTCACATCGACAAATACAGTTTCACCGATCCGATAAAAAAGAAGATTGAAAACCACTGGGGATTCGCTCTCTCCGAATATCAATATTCACAACCACAAGAAGACCTCCCGTAAAAAATAAACAAGACACGTTATTCTCTCCTGAACGATTCTATGTGTGAAGATAACACTTTTTGATGTACTCCAGGATCTTCTTCAAATCTGAGGAGTCATCCAGAGGAATCTGCGGCCATCCCTTCATGGTCCTTGTTGCGGCCTGAAATGGTTTAATGAAAAAATCCTTTGACAAATTCATCTTCTCCTCCTCACTTGCCTTGGTGAGAACCACCCCGTCCGTCACCAAGAACGCAAACAATTTCTCATGATGCTTATAACAAGGACACCCGTACATTTTTTTCGTCGTAACCCCAGGCCAACTCAAAATTTCTTTTTCTAATTTCACCCGAAGACTCCCCATTTTTTCTTCATTGTAATATTGCATAAGAAGAGAGTATCTTTCCTGCTCTTATTAAGCAAACATGTCTGATACTTCACTAAAAAAACGTTAACTAGATAAACAACCAAAAAATACATTATCCCATACACGGAGGAAAAAAAGTATGGATCCCTTAATAGAAACCGCGATATTATTCGTAGTCAGTCTTCTCATCTCAGCAATCATCATCTACATTGTCACAAAACTATTTGGTGAAACCGAAGGTTTCGGCACCGCGTTACTTGCTGCGTTTGTCGGAGCAATCATCTACACTGTAGTGTATTATATCTTCGGGAGCATCGCTGATTTAGCAGGGCTCAAATGGCTTGCATCTATCCTTGGTGGATTAGGATGGCTTGCCGCACTACGCATGCTCTATAAAATCGGTTGGCTGAAAGCCCTAGGTCTTGCAATCGTCATCTGGGTTCTTTCTGCAATCATCGGTTTCTTCCTTCCAAGCTTATCAACGACCGGACCATTATAAAAAAACAAAGGAGTTCTTGTATTTCTCCCAAAGCACCCTGAATCGATATGATGAATATACATCAGGTTTTTTACCGCTGAATCATAGTTGCTATCTGCTGAGCCCACGCTGCAGCCAATGTCGGTTTCATGGTCTCTTTTTGGCCATCAAGCTTCGCCCACTTCTCAGGGATCTTCCCAGGGAACGATATCAGCAACTCAGGCTTCAGATGATATTTCTCCACGATTGGTCGAAGGAATTTCTCGACTGCCTCATCTGGTTTCTCAATCGCCGTCCCACTCGATAAAAACAAAAACAGACGCTTATTTAAGAGTGTTTTTTGTTTCAAGATCTTTTTCCAACGACGGTATACCCGGAACATCCTCACGCCAGTCCCCACGATCACCGTGTCAAACACGGTAACATCAGGGATGTCATGTGCAAGATTATGTATCTCAACAGAGAATCCCTGTGTTGTCAACGTCTCCGTGATCACCTTCGCGTACTCCTCAGTTGCCCCACCTTTTGAATAATACGCCACTCTTCTTTGTCATTATTCTCAAAGACAGACATTTCCCCATACGTTTATGAACGTTATGATGACAGACCGTAAAAATTCTTCGAACTGTTTTTCATAAATTATAAATTATACGCAAGAATCAGAGGAATGTAGCGTATGAAATATTATGTGTATGTTATCAGACTTGACGAGGCAGTGATAAAATCTCGAAAGTTCCGATATCACAATCCAGACATGAATACAAATCTCCCCTGCTATTATGTAGGTCAGAGCTGCCATCCTCCAGAGACACGTTTCTGGCAACATAAAAACGGATACAAGGACAATCGTTTTGTAAAAGAATACGGTCTGGGTCTTTGTCCACGATTGTATCAGAAATACAATCCCATGACGACACGGAAGGAAGCAGAGACTACCGAGGCATGGCTCACTGAAAAATTACGAAGCAGCGGTCATGGGGTCTGGTCTAACTAAAAAATCCCTCCCGATGAGTTTTTTTAGGGGTGTACAAATAGTTATAAAGAAACGATAAATATCCCTTCCTATTGTTGATAGTGAGTTCAACAAGGGAGAAAGGATCATTTTGTTAGAACCTGAATCACAACACAATGAAAAAATCTGGAAAATATTCATTCGAAAACACTGGAACATATTTGTGGTGCTTATCGTAGCAGCACTCATCGCCATAATCGGTGCGGTCCTTGTTTTCCTCTGGTTTGTTGGCGAAGCACAAACAACCAATCTTGTGCCCCTGACACTAGGTTTATGGACCATGGGACATCTTCTGACGTTCCTCTTCAATGTCCTCTTCTGGGAACTCCTCATAATCGGACTCCCAATCCTTGTTTTTATCATAGCAATTTACCTCCTGTGGTGGAAAAAACTCCCTGCTGAGGAACGAGCTGAATACCATCAAAGACACCTGTTTGGTAAAAAATCACGAGGAAGGGATGGCGGAGGAGCAATTACCTTCTTGATTAACATCGGATTCATCATCAAGGTCTACATCGATGGTAACTGGAATGTCCCCTTCGCAACATGGACCTTTGATTATCTCATCTATTCGTATTTGTTGGTCCTCCTCTGGATGGCAATTCTCTTTGGCATTCCTCTCTTCATCGGTGGAACCTTATGGTTGTATCGTGAATTGAAAAAAACACTCTAACCTGGCAGGGATGACAATAAAAACTCTCATTATCTTGTATTCCTATCATCATCAGAACACAGAAAAGATCGCCCAGAGAATAGCAAAAATTCTTGTGGCACCGATAAAAGCACCACAACAAATACACCCAGCAGAACTCCAAGAGTATGACCTCATTGGTTTTGGCTCAGGGATTTATGGTTCAAAACACCATACCTCTCTGCTTGAACTCGCTGATGCTTTACCACCTGTTACCAACAAGAATGCATTTGTGTTCTCAACCTGTGGAGCACCAGCCTTTGCAGTGGATAATGGGCAGGTCAACGATTATATCGTAAAGGCTCATAGCGCATTAAAGAAAAAACTCCAATCGAAAGGGTATACGATTGTCGACGAATTTGTGTGCCCTGGTTTGAACACCAACAGTTTTTTGAAAATCTTTGGGGGAATCAACAAGGGCAGACCAAATGCCAAAGATTTCAAACAAGCCGAAGAATTTGCTCAACATCTCAAGAGGAATAGAGATTAGCAAGACACTGTCAGGTAAAAAGAGCTTTTCATCCCTGCTTCTTTATCATTCACATAAAAAAAAAAATAATTGATGTGCTCCTTCGGAGCTTTTCCATCCACCGAAAAAATAGGATTAATTCAACCATCGTTTCTACCCAACATCATCCTCATTCCTACTGTGATGAATTGTGATTTTTTATCCCCTGTTAATGCTGATTACTCCCGTCTGCATTACCTGAAAAAGGATTAATATCTCCTAGAATATTAGGAAATAATTTCCTTTTTTTTCCCCTGGATGTAAAAAAATAAGGAAAAAGAGGTGAAGTTAGAAACCCATGAGATACCGAAATATCGGGAATGCATGGGGAAATCGCATCAGTAATCGTACAAGGAATCCAGGGTATTCGATATTTTGATTCAGTGGTGTGGTGAGGGTAACTGGGATTGTGCAGTAATCACTGCTGTTATCCTTATTACGGATTGTGATGTTTCCTTGGAACTCTGCGTTCTTCTCATCAGGTACAACCACATACACATGGACGGTCACCGGTCCCTGTGCCGGGGTGAGGTTCACACCAGACGACACACTAAACGTCCACGTCCCCCATGAAATGGTATTTTCCACGGTCCAGTTCAGTAAAGAGTCGTTATCGCCAACATTCATCACCTGAAAACTCCCATGTACCGTGGCTCCTGGTTTAATGTTTGACCAAAAGAGGCTCCCGGTACAATCGAGATCAGGAACCAACAATGTCGGTGGTGGGGGTGGCACATACGGGGGTATATATTGAGTACGATAAACTTGGTCGTACAAATCGGGATAAGGATTGATGAAGGTCCAGACGATTTCCATATATGGCGTGACCTCGATGAAAACCCCGTTCCATCCGGAGCAGATAAAGGTATTATTGTTGAGCATCCGCTGAGCACCCCCAAAACCATCAGAAAACAGGTTATCCGGCAGCATATACTGCCAGGTCAGATCATCAGGGCCATACGTGCCACCTGGTGGAAGATAGTATTCACCAGTCTCATTATCTACCTCGGGGGTGATTTCATCAACGCTTGAACGACCCCCTCCGGGGCGGGTGTTACCGTTTGAGAAGACAAGGATGTTTCCTGCGCCAGGAAGACCAGGTTTGACCCAGCAGCATTGATGTTGGAAGTAAAGTTTTTTATCGCTCGCGTCTCCTCGATCGTATGTTTGGGGGTTGCCCCAACGGTAGAGGAGATCGCCGCCGTGACCGTACTGTCCGCCCTCATGACTTGCTGCTTCTTCAGTTGTGGTGCTGTGATCGATGATCCAGACCTCATCGAAGTTATGGGCGCTTAAGAGGATTTGGTCAAACTTAGGGTTGTAATCCACAGAGTTCATATAAGGCCAGCCCGGACTCCAATATTGATCGAAGTTGATATCCGCCAGTTCAGGATGCTCACTTACAACACCGTAATTATCTTTACTTGCGTCGAAATCCTGGATGAGATGATCCCAGACATGCCATTCCCAAACAATGTCACCACTGGTTGGTCCCGTCTGATGGATTTGAAGAATCATATTTGGGTAGAATTGGGAGCCGAAGGAATTCGGGTCACGTCCTGCCTGAATGGTCTGAATACGTGATTTGATTTCTTGCATGATAATGAGGATATCACCGTTAGGGAGGGGTACGATATCATGGGTGGCGTAGCTGCTGTCTTGTGTGTAGTGGTATTCCCACAGGATTGTGCCGTCATAGGTGATTTTTTGAACTCCACCTCGACCGGAGTCGATAGCAAGATAGATGGAGCCATTATCCCCCATGTAAGAATCATATAACGGGTAATAGGTACTCTGCCAGGTGTGGTTAACAGCGCCTGTTTCATTGATGAGATAGGTCGTCGTCGAATGCCACGGGGTGTAAAGGAAGTGACCTTCTTTACGATCGAGCGGCAAGGGTGGTATCAGATTTTCTTGTTTCTCTGAAAGAGTACCGGTAGTGAAAAGAGTCGCCATGAAAAGGACAGCGGTCGTCAGCACCATGATCTTGATGTAATTCTTCCTCATATTTCATCCTCATTTGATAGTTACGAATGGGGAGGATACGTAGTGTTCTCTGTATTCGTTCTCATATATAAACGCTGGTTGTGGTATAGGAGTCCCCCTTACCATAGTAAGGCTCCCTGGACTATATAAAAATATGCCTGATTTCTCATAAAAAACCATGATATTAAAATCAAAATTTAGGGAAGGGACTGTGATATCTTATCGATTATTCAATCTGGAACTTATATGTCCTTTGATTCCTGGACCCCCTATGCAGAGAAGTGAATATGTGACAGAAAAATCTTCTGAGGAATTGCTTATTTGAGATCCGATACTACCCAATTAAAAAGCATTGGCATGGTTTTCCTGATACGAAAAAAATGGGGGTTTAGTACCCCAGCAGATGTCGTAGGAGTGAAAACCCATGCGAGAACCGCTCGAACAACCACGAAAGGATCAGGTTGTTAGCTGAGGCTGATACACTGGTTGAGGTTGTCAAAGTGACCGGGATGTCGACGTAGTCTGAGGCGTTGTCCGTGTTCTCTACGCGGAGGGTTCCATTAAACATCTGGTTTATCTCGTTTGGGACTACAACGTATACCTGTACAGTGAAGGGCCCTTCCCACGGCAAGAGGTTTACCCCAGACGTAGGGAGAAACGTCCACGTCCCCCATGTTATAGTGTTGTTCACGGTCCAGTTCAGTAACGTGCTGATATTGCCGATGTTCATCACCTGGAAACTGCCATGGACGGTCGCCCCTGGTTTGATGTTTGACCAGGAAAGACTTCCATTGCATTCGAGATCAGAATGAGGCGGTGGTGGTGGCGGTGGCGGTGGCACATACGGCGGTATGTATTGGGTACGGTAGACTTGGTCGTGTAAGGCTGGGTAGGGGTTGTCGTATGTCCAGACGATTTGTTTGTCTGGTGTGACCTCGATGAATACCCCGTTCCATCCGGAGCAGATAAGGGTATTGTTGTTAAGCATTCGTTGGGCACCACCAAAATAGTAGGAATAGAGGTCTTGCGGTAGTAGATACTGCCAGGAGAGATCATCAGGACCATATGTTCCCCCTGGTGGAAGATAGTAT
This sequence comes from Thermoplasmatota archaeon, assembly GCA_025457885.1. Lineage (GTDB taxonomy): Archaea > Thermoplasmatota > E2 > DHVEG-1 > DHVEG-1 > SM1-50. Next base: position 43,475 of record JALOTN010000008.1, read on the forward strand.
TCACCAGTCTCATTGTCGACATCAGGAGTGAACTCATCGACGCTTGAGAGGGGCCCTCCAGGGCGGGTGACGCCGTTGGAAAAGACAAGGATGTTTCCTGCGCCGGGAAGACCAGGTTTGATCCAGCAGCTTTGATGTTGGAAGTAGAGTTTTTTATCACTCGCGCCCACTCCTGGATTGTATGTTTGTGGGTTGCCCCAACGGTAGATGAGATCGCCACCATGGCCGTAAATGCCTCCTTCGTGGCTTGCGGCTTCTTCCGTTGTAGTGCTGTGGTCGAGGATCCAGACCTCATCAAAATTGTGGGCGCTGATGAGGATCTGGTCGAACTTGGGGTTGTAGTCTACAGAGGTAAAATAAGGCCAGCCGGTGCACCACGGTTGGTCGAAGTTGATGTTGGCAAGTTCAGGATGCTGACTGATATTACCATAGTTGTCTTGGATGGGGTCGAAATCCTGGATGAGGTGGTCCCAGACGTGCCATTCCCAGACGATATCGCCACTGGTTGGTCCTGTCTGGTGGACCTGGATGAGC
>JALOTN010000050.1 GCA_025457885.1 Thermoplasmatota archaeon
ATCTTCAGGAATAAGATGTTTGAGGGTTACACCCTTGACTTAGGATTCCACATGATTGGAAGTGGGATTGTCGTAAAACTGCAGCAAATCCTCGAGGAATATTTTGATCAGGTGGTGATGTTCAAATCCCGTTTGTTTGAACAAAAAAACAATCATTTCGGGTATTTCGCGACCACAGCTGATAAGATAGCGATGCTGCCGAACATTGCACGACTTCTATTGTCTAGTGAGAAAACCATGAAAGAATTGGATACTGTTTCTATGACTGATACCATAAAAAAATATGGGAAGGGGAAGATGAAGGTCGTCCTTGAGGTGAATGCTCGTTTAATCAGTACGATTAATAATCTTGATTTGATCTCGACCGGTGAAGTATTTCGCACGCAAAAAGACATGCGGTTAGGAGGAGTGAATTATCCGCAGCAAGGCCTTATCAAGATTTGTCAGACGATCGCGGAGTACATTGAAAAAAACGGCGGGAGAATCCATCTGGGCACCCCCGTCTCAAAAATCATTATTAAAGAGAACAAAGCCCAGGGTGTGATCGCAGATAAAGAATATGCTTTTGATATTGTTCTTTCCAATATCCTGGTCCAGCAATTGTTTTCCATTGTTGAGGAACAGCAGTTTCCAAAAGAATATGTGGCATCAATGAAATCACTTGAGGGAACAGGAAGTCTTTGTGCATATTATTCATTAAAAAAGCTTCAGCCGGATTTAATCGGGAAATCCTTTATTTTCATTGAGCGGAACCTTGGGGTGGATGGGAACGACGCCGTGGGCATGATTGATTTTATCACCGCAAAACCTGAGACCGGGCTTTCACCTCCATCTCAGTATCTTGTTCAATCCTATATTATTTGCACACCAAAGGAAGCATGTGACAAAAAGACACTTCATCTCCTTAAAGAAGCATTAGACAAGAACCTGGAACGAATTATCCCTTCGTACCGTTCGCAGCTGCAATGGGCTATCTACCCAACGGTCTGGCATCTTGATGGGGTCGCAAAAACACTAATGAACACAAAACCAGATATCCAGACACCAATCCAAAACCTCTACTTAATCGGTGATTGCGTCAAAGCACCAGGCATTGGGATTAATTGTGCGATAAATTCCGCACGTATCATCCAAGAAATGCTTAGTCAAACACCCTAACTCCATTGTTTTTTTTTCTTTCGGTAGAAGATAAAAAAGAGTTATTTGTTCTCTAAGAGTAATTAATATAATCACCATCTCTATTCTCAACAACAAAAAATCGAGGTACCCGGGACCAGAATGTCTGTGAAACTAACGATGAAAGAACCATATGGGAAAAGTCGTTTTCTATCAAAGAAATTTAGAGCATATTTCGATTTACTCAGACCATTTACGTTACTGGCTCCTTTTTTTGTCTCGATGTTTATTATGTTCGCCAGTCTTGTCTATAATAATAAGTTCATTGAATTCCCAAACTGGTGGATCATCATTGGTCAAGCAAGTCTTACCCTGGCGTTTTTAAATGCGGCGTCAAACGCACTGAACCAGGCGACCGATGTCGAGGCAGATAAAATCTCTAAACCGTACCGTCCGATCCCTCGAGGTGTTGTTGAGCGTGACGAAGCACAAAGTATCGCCTACCTCTTCTATCTTTTTGGGTTGTTACGTGCGGTGACGATCAACACCTGGTTTGGGGTGTTTGTATTTCTCATTATGGTCTTTACGGTAGTCTATTCACTTCCACCCCGGATGAAACGATTTCTGTTCATCAATCAAGTCTGGATTGCGATCCCTCGGGGGCTGCTCGCGGTGCTAGCTTCCTGGAGTGTCTTTGGGGATCCGTTCCAACCTGTTCCATTGACCATTGGTCTGATCGCACTTATGTATTTCATTGGGGCAATGACCTCGAAGGACATTGTTGATTGTGAAGCAGATAGGAAAACCGGGACTCGAACGTTGATTAATACGTTTGGTACGAAAAAAGCAGCGTTCATTTCTCTGCCGTTTCTTGTCGTGCCTTTTGCAATGATCCCTGTTCTGATTCATTACGAGGTGATTAATGCATATTTTTTACCTTTGACTATTGTTGTGATCCCCGCGTTTCTCGTTTTTTATTTAATCCTGAGATCACAACAGAGTGAGAGCTTAGAAAACGTCTCTGCTTGGTCATTGATGTACATCACATATCTGTTCTATGCAATCGGGTTTACTGCCCTGATCATCCTTGGAGAGTTAGGGCAATTGAACTTTTTTACCGGTATTTGAGAGCCCCAGGTGGTTCCTTTCTCAATTATTTGATAAATAAGGAGGGAAACTAGGAATTTTCCTTGTTTGATCTATGAAAAAGGTTCTTATACGTATAAAACAACTCTTTTATATAGAAAAAATAAATAAATATTAAGAAAGGAGACCTATGCGACGGTCAATCATCATCCTAGGTGGGATACTTCTTCTGTTGATTCTTCCAGCGGTAAGTCTGCCCGGGTTCGCACAGGATGATGGAACACCAGAGTGGGATCCCTTATTTCAAGACTGGGCATATCGCCAGGAGATTTCCCTTCCGATTTATACCAATGATACTGATTCTCGGTATCAACCAATTGATCTGCGCATCCAGTTTGACTATCCCTGTTGGACAGAAGACACCACCAGAACATCTGTTCGGGTGAGCAGCTGGCATCATGATCAATGGTCTGAGTTAGAATCACAAATCTATGCATTGGAGAAAACCTCCGGGAAAACAAATCTCATCAACCAATGCAACGTTGTTTTTCTTGTCCCTTCGTTTGCTGACGGGACAGAACAATATTTTATTTATTATGATGACACAGAGACGGCAAGACCCAACTACAAGGATCATGTCACTCTTGAGGATTTAAATTATTCATCCTCACCGCTTCCAGAGATATCCGCGGTTGCACGATTCTTTGGAATAACCCAAGACGGGTATTGCGTCTATGGAGTAGGACAAGAAGGCACATTGCTTGATCGTTCCTGTGCACAAGTGGTGGTCAAACAGAATAAAGATTGCAGGGAGTTTGACATCATAACCTCAGATCAGATCGTGTCATTCGCCTTCGCCTATTATTATGGAGAGAAGGAGAAAGATGAGAGCGCCTCTGATCAAATCTTCCTTGATAAAAAAGTCTTCAATGAGGGAAACCTCATGGTGGAGTTCGGAATCTTCAGTGAATCGAATAAGAAGGATGTTCAGACCACCGCGATTTATCGGTACTATTATTGCCCCATCGAAGAAAAACGCATTTATGTTCATGTGAAACACGAGATGTTAAAAGACGCCACAGTGCAAGGAATTGACAATATCGATGGAAGATTTGGTTCTCTTATTTCCTTAAAATCGCGTAGTGCGGTGGTTGAATCTTTAAACTTCGGGGAAATCTATCCCTATCTCAACTTTCACAGCTACAAAGAGAAAATCGAACAATACCAATTGAACCAAAATCCATCCACCAAGGAACGAGAATGGATCATCTCCTATCAGAACGATGCAACCCTTGGTTCAGAAGCATGGTTATGTTATGGGGATGGCAAAAAAGGATCGGCATACGCAATCCTCTTCGCATCAAATCAAGGACTCGTTGTCTCAGGGACCGATGAACAGGATGGTGTTCAATTAAAGGTCGCGGAAAAGGAATACGTGAACTTCCTTGGAACGGAGGTCGACTATGTCTCGATTAATTTCGGGAGACATTCATTCCAACCAGGTCATAGCCATGATGTGACCATCCCCTCAGATCTTGTCGTTCAATTCGATGTCGAAATCTTTACATCAGACACCGGGGGATATGAAAGTGTCCAAAAGGAATCCTCCTTTTACAAAGAGCTACAAAAATCCCGTAATTTCGCTGGTGATGTACCTTTCGAACGAGAACTGAAACGATATAATGTGACAATCATTCCCCGCTTAGGCAGGACACATCTGTCATATCCTCGATTGTCAGGTTTGTTTGGCGGGGTATTTCCTGTTATGTGGATTGAGCTGGACCAAGACGGCCGCATCGTCTTTGAAGGATCTGCAACTCGATCATTTTTCATAAGGGCGAAAAAAACCTTCAGCGACGTCTTGGAAGGAGACTACCTTGTCAAAATATATTTCAAATGGGGTCCGGAGAAGTTTTTCACAGGTTCCAGCATTCTTCACCTCAACAAAGACACACGGATGAATGTGCTTTGCACCTGGGAAAGAACTATTAAGTACACTTTTCTTGATCAGAATGGGCAAGGTATCCCAGGTATCCATGGACGACTCCTCAATAAACAGGGAGTGCTCTTTGATCAGAATACCACGCAAAGTAACGGAGAATGTATTCTGAAAGCACCTTTTAATCCGAAAGATCCCTATGTTTTAAAAGCAGAATATAAGGATATAACTCTCCATGATGACCGGTTGGAAAAAACCTTAAGAAAACTAAGGAAAGAAATCACCATTGGACTCTACGAATTCAGTGTTATCATCACCGATACTCTTGGACTGCCCCCTGGCATAGAGGTGACACCGGTTCTCGTCACCTCGAATGGTAATAGCACAGTTCAGATCACACCAAAGGAGGACGGCCAGGGATTTTTTACCTTTGAAGGAGTCCCCGCGGGTGATTATCATGTTCAAATCAATTACGGGGAGTTCCTTGATGAGGTTCATGTATCCATACCTGATACAAAAAGTCCTGTGGAGATGAAATTTTCCGCTTTTTTTAATCTTGTCATCGATTTATACGACTCTAAGGGAAACACCCTCATAAACAATGACATAGAGTTCATCATCTACCGGGACAACCAGACGATTGAAAGAACAAAGCAAAAAACCATAATCCTCCCCCCGGCGCATTACATAATTAATGCATATTTAGATGAGGAACTCATCGGAATAAAACCTGTGGATCTAACGAATGATAAGCATCTAACGTTTGTGACACTCGTTGAATCGGTGTTCCCCTTGCTCCTTTCCATGTTTTTCTATATCTTGTTCGCCTGTTTCGTTGTCCTAACGCTCTTAAGAAAATTCTCCCTTTCTTCGTTATTGAAATCACTTGCAATCTTACTTGTAATTCTATCGTTCTTCCAACCATGGTGGACGTTCACCGGAACCAGTGCGACACTTCCTGCAAAAAAAACCACAGCATTATATGTCAACCCAGGGATGATGATTGAAACAAAAACCTACTACGGTGAGGTATCCTTGATGTTAGCAGAAATGCCTGAGATGTTTCTCCTGCTGCTCGTTTGGATAGTGCCTTTTGCGGCACTCGCATGTGTCAGTATCACGATCGGGATCATTTTAAGACGAACACAGAAGAAGAACCTCGGTTTTATCCTCAGCATCATCGGAGTCGTCTTGTTAGGGATTCTTCTTGCTGCTTTTACGTATGGGACCACCCGATTAATCGAAACCAGCCTTGGGACGGTCCAAGGTGAAGAACTGCTTTCAGTCTCCATGGGATCAGAGGATATCACTATGCAATCAAGCTGGGGGTTTAGCATCGGATTTTATATTGTCTGTCTTGCAGTCATCGTCGCAGTAATAGCCATTTTCCTGGATATCCAAGCATGGTTTATGCAGAAAAAACGATTGTGATCATCGCAAAACTTAGCGCGAAGAGAAAATATGTTGCGTACATCACGGTCCATGCAGAGGTATTCTCCCAGTTTGAGTTTTTATGTTGATGTAACATGAGCCAGCCAATGATGACACTTAGGATGCAAAGAAGGGAAAGAGGAAATACTACCGTTGGTAGAATGTTGAGATAGATGAGGGGGATAATTAAACAGAATGCACTAATCATGAAGAATAATGAAAAAATTGCAGCGATTTTTAACCCATAGACGTTTACCAATGTTTTTGTCCCCACCATCCGGTCTGCTTCTGCATCCAGTATATCTTTGGTAGTCGTCCCTCCGAAGAGAAATATAGCGGCAATACCACCGATTGCCAAAGGGATTGGTTCAAAGGGGTTCCCAAACACACTCCAAGAGGCAAGAATAGCGAGGAACCCTCGTGGCAGGGCGACCCAGAGCTGATTGAAGAAGAGATATTGTTTCATACGTGGGGTGAGTGAATAGGTAAGAGAGAACAGTGCTATCAGGGTGATGAAGAGACTGAAGAGCTGATGAATGGTAAACGATAGGAGAAATGCTCCGAGGTAGAGGACAAAGGAAACCTGGTAGGCTTCTTTGGGTGTTACGAGGCCGAGGGGGATAGGGCGATATGGTTTTGAGACGGCGTCCTCTTTCCAATCTGTTGCTTGGTTTAAGACATTTGATGCTCCGTTGAGCAAAGCAAAACAAAAACTCGCGGACACTATGGTGATAAGAATTGAAAAATCACCAAGACTAGTATTCTCAGAGCGTATCAAGCTTGCAATAATGATGCTACTGGAGACAATGAGGGGAGCTAGAAGGGTAAAGGGTCGTAAAAGCTTCAGATATACATTTACCTGCGACATCATAACCTCACCTGAACCACTCATAGTAAGATGGTTCTGTGTAATTTTATATAAATATATCTTTACAGTTCTTATCAAAAAAATTTTAACGCATCATGATGATTTGTTTCTGATGCGAGAGATTCCGTTGATTTCTCGTATGATGTCATAGACCGCTTGTGGGACTAAATCCTTCCACGGTTCATCCTGGAGGATTCGTTTACGAATCTCTTTTCCGGAATATCGTTTCCTATCGAAATACACTGTTCCCTTCACCATGAATCCTTTTTCGGAAAACAAGGAACGGGTGAGTGGATTATTCGCAATCACTACATCAAAATCAGAGACGATGGAACAGACGTAATCGACCCATTTAGGTGGATTATGGATATCTGGGATAGAGATGATACGGTAGTTTGGGATATGAACCGCTTGAAGGGACTTAGTGATCATCTGATACCGTTCAGATTCTGAAAAAGGGTTGTCATTTGTATCATGGTATTGAGAAGATCCGATGCCTATGATGATCTCATCATACTGTTTCGATAACTGTTGTAATAATAAAAGATGCCCCATGTGGAATGGTTGAAAACGCCCAATATACAGTGCTTTCATAGTGAACCTACGTTTTTTCCTTAAGATAGGTTTTTTTGATGAGGCAAACAGAAGAAATAGAGTCTTATGTTTTCTGTGTTTCTGGGCTGAGGGAGGCTTGTTTTTTCCGCTCGGACTCTAGTTCGACTTTCCCAATGATCTTTGGTGGACGCATCTCTTTTAATTTCCGTAAGAGCTCTTCTTTTCCACCCCCGACAAGGGCGTTTTGAAGGACATCGGTTAAGGTTTCAACGGGGATGATTTCGATGATTTTTTTGTATTTATCTTCGATAAGCACGTCGTTGAGGTTTGCTTTGGGGATGAGAACGGTTTTTATACCTGCTTCTGCTGCTGCCTCGATTTTCGCGGTGACACCACCGATTGGAAGTACGGTCCCTCGGATGCTAATTGAACCTGTCATGGCAACATCTTGTCGGACGGGGACGTTTTCCATGGCGGAGATTACTGCCGTAATCAATGAGATGCTTGCGGAGTCACCCTCGACGCCTTCATAGGTTCCGATGAACTGGATATGGATATCATGTTTGGAGATGTCGCGTCCCATGTATTTTTTTATAATTGCTGAGATGTTCTGCACTGATTCTTTTGCGATATCCCCGAGTTTTCCCGTGGCGATGACTTTTCCTTCTGATTGGGATCCTGCGGGGGTGACCTCTGCGACGATCGGGAGGACTAATCCGGAGAACTCACTCATGGATGGATCCGCTGAGTGTACGGCAAGTCCATTTACAACGCCGACTTCTTCTCCGAGGGTTCGGAAGGATCGATAGTTCTTCTGTGATTCTAAGGCACGGTCTGATACTTGTTGTTCCAGGGATCGTGCGATGCGTTTTGCTTCGATGACATGTTGTTGGGTGATGATTTTATCTCCCCGTTCGTAAGCGATATCTCCTGCGACTCGGATCAATCCACCAAGTTCCCGTAATCGTAATGAGAGTTTTCCTTTGCGTCCTGCGCGTCGTTGGGCTTCATGGATGACTTCGGCGACCGCTTCTTTGGTGAAATGATGGATTTTCCCGTCTTTTTTGACCTCTTGGGCGACGAATCTGATGAGTTTTTCTCTGTTCGCGTGGGTATCGTCCATGACGCTGTGCAGGTAACTTTCATACCCATATCCTCTGATACGGGAACGGAGCGCAGGGTGCATTCCGTTTAATGCGTCAAGGTTCCCGGCGGAAACCAGGATGAAATCACAGGGTGCTGGCTCTGTTTTTACCATTGCTCCGAAGCTTCGTTCGGATTGTCCTGTGATTTGGAATTTTTTCTCTTGGAGCGCGGTGAGGAGGTGTTGTTGTGAGGGGAGACTTAAGGTGTTAATTTCGTCGATGTACAGGACGCCTTTGTGTGCTCGATGGATTGCGCCTGCTTCGACGAGCTGATGTGGAGGTGTTTCAAGTCCTGCGGATTGGAAGGGGTCGTGTCGGACGTCTCCGAGAAGTGCTCCGGAGTGTGCTGCGGTTGCATCGATGAAAGGGGGGAGGTCGTTTTTATCATGGGAGACGAGGAGTTTGGGGATCATCTGGATTTCTCGTCGTTGGGAGAATCCTCCTCGTGCGACGATGAGGTAGACCATGACTGCGGCGATGACTCCGAAGATGGCGTATTCGAAGTGGCTGGTGACCATAGCGCCTATCAAGGAGAGGGTGACGATGAGGAGAACGATTCCGAGGATCATGCTGTTTTGTTGTTCGACTTTTCGTTTTGCTTCCTCCCGTTGCATTCGGATGATCTCGTGTGCTTTTCCGGCGGGGACGACTCGGATGGTGGGGGTGTTGGTATCCTCGTTGTTTGGGTAGACGATGATGTCTTCAAGTTCTCCTTTTGGGAGAAATTCGGTCATCGCCCGTGCGACCATGGATTTTCCGGTCCCGGGGTCTCCAATGAGCATAACGTGTCGTTTCTGTTCTGCTGCTTTTTTGACGATGGCAACAGTTTCGTCTTGTCCGATGACCTGGTCTAGGAGGCTTTCAGGGACTTTTATTTCCTCCGTTGTGTTGAATTTTTTGTCTTGTATCCAGACATCTATTGGAGGGAGTATCTCGGGGGTTGGTTCATTTGGTTGTTCGGGCGTATCTGTTTTATTTTTTGTCATGGTAAAAACTTCCATTCAAGAAGAGCGTGATGAGACGTTCTTGTTTCAGATTCATCGACATATATACATTCTATATATCAATTTTTTTCTTTCTTGGAGGGGGGTCTTCCGTTGGTTTTATAATGCGTTAGGTCATATCCGGGGATAATGGCTTTTGACCGAAAAACATTGGTTATTCCAGATAAAACCTTGTTTGATGAAGCAGTTATTTTAACGAAGGGCGATGTGGTGATTGGTGATCGTTCCTTGGTTCGTTTTGGGGTTCAGACGGATGGGCGGATTTTTGTTGGTGAGCATGCGATTATCGATGGGAATCTTGAGTCTCCGCATGATGTGCGGGTGGATATCTTCTCTTCTATTGGGGGGGATGTTCGGAGTGGGGGGAACGTTTATCTTGGGGAGAAGACGAAGATTCAGGGGGCGTTGTCTCTTAAAGGAGATCTTGATGTCGGTGACAGTGTGGAGATTGAGAAGGGTTTTGAGGCGAAGGGGTGGATTAATATTCGGAATCCCGTCCCCATGGTTATATATATTTTTATATATCTTTTACAGTTGTTGAAGATGGGTAGAAGCGAAGAAATCGAACGAATCTTAGAAGAACTCGAACAAAACGAAGGCGACACCATCCCCATATCAGAATCATTCCTCTTCCTCCCAAACAACTCCATCATGAGCATCTCCAACTCAAAAGTAGAAGGAAACCTCCAGGTAGGAAAAGAATGCAAACTGCTTGGGAATTATGAGGTAAAAGGCAACATCATCATCGAAGAAAAATCACAAATCTTCGGCACCTTAAAGGCGACCGGGAACGTCTACATCGGAAAAACCGTAAAAATCCATGGGAACATCACGGCTCTTGGCATCGTCACCATCACAGAACAAGCAGACATCGTCGGAAATATCTCCGCAGAGGAAATCTCCCTGTCCAAAAACGCTTCCATCCAAGGGACATTCCATGCAAAGAAAAGCATCGCCTTTGTTGACACCGCAAAAGAACAAGCAACTGAAAAGGTCAAACGCTTTGAAAACGATGTCGACGTTGTCGACGAAGTAAAAGAACTCTTGGAGTAAAAAACATGCAACTTGGTATTGTTGGGAAACCAAATGTTGGGAAATCCACTTTTTTCAACGCCGCAACCAAAGCACATGCAGAGGTGGCAAATTACCCCTTCACAACCATCGAGGCGAACCGAGGCGTCATGTACATCCGCAAACCCTGCCCGTGCAAAGACACCCATGTCACCTGCACACCACACAACTCACGTTGTGTCGATGGGATCCGGTTCGTCCCCATCGAAGCCATTGATGTCGCCGGGCTTGTACCTGACGCCCATAAAGGCAAAGGATTAGGAAACAAATTCCTTGACGACCTACGACAAGCCCATGCCCTCATCCATATCGTTGATGCCTCTGGAAGCACCGATGCAGAGGGAAACCCAACCGACCTTGGCTCCCATGACCCGCTCCTGGACATCGAATTCCTGGAAAAAGAAATCAACTACTGGATGTATGGTATCATCAAGAAAAGCTGGGAGGTCCTCGCACGCAAATGCGAACTGGAGAATAAAAAAATAGAAAAAATGCTTGGTGAACAACTGACCGGTCTTGGGATCCGCGAAGAACACATCACAGGAGCAATCCGAAAAATCAACCTGGATATCACCAAACCATCCCACTGGAAAGACGACCAGCTCCTCAAATTCACCGATTATGTCCGTTCAATTAGCAAACCCATTATCATCGCGTTTAACAAAAGCGACAAAGCACCCGAAAACCTCATGGAAAAACGCAAGGAGCTGACCAACTACATCGTCATCCCCTGCAGCGCGGAAAGTGAACTTGCGTTAAGCAACGCCGCAGAAAAAGGAATCATTTCCTACACTCCGGGCAGCAGCGATTTTACCATCCTCAACAAAGAAGGAATTTCCGAAAAACAACTTAAAGCCTTAGAGTACATCAAAACCCATGTCCTCCAGAGATACGGATCGACCGGTGTGCAGAAATGCATCGATGAAGCAGTCCGAATGCTGGACCTCATCGTCGTGTACCCGGTCCAAGATGAGCATCATCTCACCGACAAAGAAGGACGCGTCCTACCCGATGCACATTTAATCCCACGAGGATCCACCGCAAAAGACCTTGCCTATAAAGTCCACACGGACCTAGGGGATCATTTCATCAGAGGTATTGATGCACGCACCCATCGCATCATCGGTGCAGACCATCAGTTAAAGGATGGGGATATCATCAGCATCATCGCAGACATCTAAACCAAGCTGGTATACCTCGCTGGACATGTAGGTGCACAAAGGCTTGCATCGCGAAAGGATAACGAGCTGCCCCGTAGATGCATAGGTATCTACAAAACAGCCTTTTATAGTTCTGATTTGTTGCTTTTATTGGGATCACTCAAAAAAAAAAAATATTCTTCACTAGGAGGAAGAACGGTGTCAATAAGAAAAATTTGCAATAAAAGTCTCTCGCGAAACCTAAAAACACGAAAAGTACCACTGCGTGTGCTTCCGCTAGCACCGTTCCATAAACGATACCGATTAAACCAAACGAAACGAAAAAAAGAGAAGCACCAGGGAAGAATACAACAAACCGTTACTTCAACCGTCCATTGCGAAGTCGAAAAAGTCACCAGAACAATTGGCAAATCCGTGAAAAAAACAGGGGAAAAAAAACCCCTGCGCATAAAACCAATCCTCAGTTTTCATGGGAAGATGAATACATTACGATGGATTCTGCCACTCATTTTCGTCTATATCGTCATTGGCACGGTTGTTGTCATGGTTCAAGAAGGCACCGAGCCATTAAAAAATATCATCATCTACAGCATCATGGGGTTCTTCACCTTCTTCATGGGATACCTCGGATGGATCCTCGCCCAGGATGTCCTTGATATCGTAGCAGGGAAGAAAAACCACAACGAAGCTGAGCTGGAAGCCTAAACCATCGACTGACATTCCACCTCTTTATATCTTTCTTTTTCATTCTCATCTATGAGAAGTGAGACTATGATTTGTTTCGACAATCATCTTCACCTCAGAAGAGACGGGAGATTCCTTGAGGCAATCAAAGAGTTCCAGGTTGTTGGTGGAACCCATTTCGTCCTCTGTCAATACCCGATGCCAAATATCGTGCTGAAAGAAAAAAGCTATCAGAGTTGCTACCAGGAAACTCTCAAGATGGCTGAGGAGATACGAACCAGTCTGAAAATAGGGGTATTCGTCGTCGTCGGACCCTACCCCGTAGACCTGCTCACGTTACAAGAGACTCTCGGACGAGACAGCGCTTTATCCATCATGAGAAAGGGAATGGAAGAAGCCGCACGCCTCTGTAAGGACCATCACTGCATCGCCATCGGTGAAATCGGACGACCGCATTTCCCCGTCGACCCGCAGATTCTCAAGGATTCAAACGACCTGTTGATGTACGGGATGGCACAGGCAAAAGACGCAGACGTCCCCGTCGTGCTACACACCGAAAGCACATCACCAACACAATGCAGGGAACTGGTCGAAATGGGGCGAAAAGCTGGTTTACCACCAGACAGAATTGTGAAACACTTCGCACCACCATTGATCACACCAGAGGAGAACTTTGGTCTCATGCCATCTGTATTATCAACACGAAGGAACATCACCGAAGCACTCAGGAAAGGAACACGATTCCTGATGGAGACAGACTACATCGACGATATGAACCGCCCTGGTGCAGTGCTTGCCACACGGTCTGTGCCGAAGCTTACCAAGAATCTTCTGCAGGAGAACCTCCTATCAGAGAAACAAGCCTATACGATTCATGTAGAGAACCCAAGATCAACCTACCATATCGATTTAGAGAATTAGAGAAACAATCGATCAATGAAATACTGCTAAATAGAGG
>JALOTN010000009.1 GCA_025457885.1 Thermoplasmatota archaeon
AAAAAAAAATGAAATGGATGTCGACAGAACTAATGAATGCCGAGTAGTTGTCTGTATCTCTAAGTAGTAATCGATGTAGTCAAACAAAAAAAATATTTTCATGTTCGGCAAACGTAAAAAAAATCATTTGTTTTTGGTTGAATGGCGGAATCAATGAAACTTGGATTTTATATTTTCTCTGCGCCTTTACTGATACAATAAGGGGGTTGTGAGAATACGAGGGTATCAACGTAAGGATGTGCAACTGTCAGTCTTTTTTCCCATACAATTGGGGGTGGTTTGATTGTTCGCATTATTAACCTTTTATGGACTGCTTGCACTGACTCATTTGTTCATCCAGATTAATCTGAGCCACCGTGATTATCTGAACTCCATTCATCATCATCGTCTCATCCAGTCTAAGGAAATCCAAAACCTGCGCAGGGATTCATATTTCAAATTCTCCGTTGCTATCATCATCCCCTGCTATAACGAGGGTGTTGAGGATTTAGAAAACTGTGTTCGCTCCGCTCTCGATCAGGATTATCCGTTTCCGTTTCAGGTAATCCTGGTCGATGACGGAAGTAAAGAGAAAGCAGCAGTCAACAACATCCGGACAAGATTCGCAGATAACCCTCGACTGGTGATTCATGAATTCCCAAAGAATAAGGGGAAACGTCATGCACAGAAATATGGTTTTGATGTCGTGGGAAACTCAGTGGATGTCGTCATCACAATTGATAGCGACACCATCCTAGCCTATGACAGCGTCCGCTACATAGTTCAACCATTCGCCGATCCCAACGTCGGAGCAGCTACGGGTGATGTTCGAGCGATTAAGAAAAACCTGCTCTCACGGTTAATAGACGCACGATATTGGACCGCGTTTCACCAGGAGCGTTCTGCACAAAGTCTGTTTGGTACTGTTCTGTGTTGCTCTGGACCACTTGCGGCATACCGAAATTCGCTCATCCAGCAGGTAAAAGAAGAGTACATCTCAGAACGATTCCTTGGCACCATCTGTACCTACGGCGACGACCGCCATCTCACGAACCTTATCTTAGAAAAGGGATACACGGTCAAGTTCGAACGAAAAGCAAAAGCAGAGACACAGGTGCCGCAACATCTGAAAGCCTGGCTGCGACAACAAACCCGATGGAACCGCAGTTTTTACCGGGAGTTATTTTGGACCGCAAAACGCATCATCTTCAAACGACGCAACACCCAAGTGTACATGCTCTATGACCTCTGTATGCAAACCGTACTGCCTATCCTGTTGGTTCTCTCTTTACTGTACGTCGGATATCGCTCCCTCGTCGAAAGCCCAATATACCTTATCGGATACCTCATGATTCTAATCGGGATCGCGATGCTACGGGGATCATATGCGTTCCTACGTACCCGCGACCGGGTCTTCTTCCTCTTCCCCTTGTATGCCTTTTGCCATATTTTCTTACTTATCCCTGTGAGAGTGTATGCATTATGTACATTAAAAACAACAAAATGGGGCACACGCTAGATATCGCCATCCGAGCAAGCATCCTGCTCATCTGCCTTGGCTACATCATCCTGGCATTCCCAGGCTATGAACCATTACCTGAATTGACTGCACAGGTCAACGCCCAGGTGCTAAGCACAATCGGCATCCCAGCAATCTCCCTGGAACGATACGTGGTAGTCTCCTTTTCACAGGTGGATCGAATCTACGAACTCTCCTCAGAATGTAGCGGTTTGCTTGTCTATATGATGTTTCTGATCGGGATCGCGGTCGTCCCCTATTTCAGTGCACACAACCGATTGTTCGCATTATTATTCCTGCCGATTCTGTTCCTAGGCAACTCACTGCGTATCCTAACTGGCATCATCGTTGGATTCCGTTTCTCCGTGGATGCCTCAGAGTTCTTCCACGCAACATTTGGTCAAGTCCTCATTTTCTTCTGGGTCCTGGTCTGTTTCATACTGTGGTTGAAGCTTACAAGAAATTTCCCAAAAGATGAATAGGAGGTAAAAAAAACCATGAAACAAACACAGAAAGGAGCAGTGCTCCTTTGTATGCTGCTGTTCTTCGCTGTCATCGTCCCACTAGCCGGGGCGGACCCAATTCCACAAACCCATCTGTTCCTGAGCCTGGATACCCAATGGGAACATACCAATCCAGGTGATATCTTTGTGGTGCGAGCGGATGTGAAAAACATCGGTGATTCCACTGCTTTCCTCATCCAGGTGCATCTTCAGGACATCCCTGACGATTGGACGATCCAGGAATCAAGTTTCCCCTGGATTCTTGCTCTCGAACCAGGACAGACAAAACCATTGTTCTTCGTCGTCGAGAGAGGACCGACTGATGCAACCATCTATGCCGAAGCAGAGGCGTATAACGCACCCGTGGTGATCTCCAATACGATTCCCATCCCTGTTGAATTGGTGGTGATTGGAGTACTCTGTCTCGTCGGAAGTGTCCTTTTTTATCGTGAAGCAGCATACCGGAAAAAGCTACCTCGATAATATTTGTTATCTTGAAGTTCAATTGATATGGTATAATCCCTTCGACGATACTTCGTACCATATCATGTTTTTTCATTTTTTTACAAATATTTATATAGAAAAAGACCATTGTTATCTATTAAATAAATGAATTTATAGGGGAAAAATTATGTTTCGAGAGAAGAAATTTTTAATAGCGTGTGTTATCTTGATGACCACGATTCTTATCATCACACCCGCAAGTGCCCTTCAAAATCAACCAAACACATCAGAACCAACAATTGATGCAATGAACCAGACCACAGACACCCTGCCTTCCTTTGATCCACCCAGCTCGTTTGACCTTCGAAACGTTGCTGGGGAGAATTATGTCACCTCTGTGAAATCACAGACCGGAGGTACCTGCTGGACACATGGGGCGATGGCTGCCATTGAAGGCAACCTCTTGATGACGGGAAATTGGGATGAAACAGGACATACTGAAGAAGCTAATTTAGCAGAATATCATCTTGATTGGTGGAATGGTTTCAACACGTTTAATAACGATGATTTTCCAGGAAGTGGCTTGCAGGTTCATAACGGGGGAGATTATCTCATCACCGCTGCGTATATCACCCGTGGTGAAGGCGCAGTGTATTCTGAAGCGGCAAACGACGCCACCGAAGCTGATGATAACTGGTATCCTTCTGCACCAGCGAGATATGATAGTTCCTATGAACTGTTCTACCCTCGCGATATTGAATGGTACGTGGCAGGTTCAGACCTCAGCAACATCAACACCATAAAAGAGAAAATCATGACGGAAGGCGTTATGGGAACCTGTATGTGTTATGATGGGAATTTTATCGATGATATGGGCGGATATTATGCGCATTACCAACCACCAACCTCATCCTTAGATCCCAATCATGCTATTGCTATTGTCGGATGGGATGATACGAAGGTGACCCCGGCACCGCTCCCAGGTGCATGGTTATGCAAGAACAGTTGGGGCTCTGGATGGGGGCCGCAAGGCGGGTATTTCTGGATATCCTATTATGATAAACACAGCTGCCAGAACCCTGAGATGGGTGCGATTTCATTCCAGGATGTTGAACTACGGACCTTTAATCAAACCTATTCCCATGATTACCATGGATGGCGAGATGAACTCCCAGTCACTGAGTCTTTTAACGCGTTTGTGACCAACGCTGAAGAAGCCCTCCAAGCGGTGAGTTTTTACACCGCTGATGACGAGGTGTCCTTTGATGTGAAAGTGTATGATCGTTTCGAGGGTGGCACTCTACTCGATGAACGTGCCACTGTATCAGGTACTATTCAGTACACAGGGTATCATACGGTTACTCTTCCCAGCCCGATCGGATTTAATGCAGATGATGATTTTTACCTATATCTTAAGTTGTATTCCGGGGGGCAACCTTTTGATCGGACCTCTGATGTCCCCGTATTGCTTGGTGGGGACGGTAGAACGATTGTCAAATCAGTGTCTCATGCAGGAGAAAGTTACTATCGAAGTGGTGATACCTGGCTTGATTTGTATGATTATGATTTCACCGACCCGACATGGGAACATACGGCGAACTTCTGTATCAAAGGATACACTGCGGGTTGGGCTCCGTTATTCCCTGATTTGGACTGCGAAGGAGACCTAAGCTGGGCGAAGGTCAAACCCGGTGCAACCGTCATGGGGAATTTCACGGTGCAGAACAGTGGGGAACCAACCTCAGAGCTTGACTGGGTTGTTGTTGAATGGCCTGAATGGGGAGAATGGACGTTTACCCCTGCAAGTGGAACAGATCTTACTCCGGAAGAAGGAGCAGTTTCTGTCTTAGTCCAGGTTGTTGCTCCCTCAGAGAAGAGTGAGTACAATGGAACCATTAAGATCGTCAATGCACATGACCCGGGAGATTACGAGGAAATCTCGGTGTTTATGAAAACACCGGTGGACTTGGCTCACACCTATCCTCTCTTAAATCTGCTCCGCAGTTTGCTTGAGAGATTCCCGGTACTCTCTCATCTAATACAGCTGATGATTTAACGTTTCATCAGTCTTTTTTTTCCTTTTTTTTCTTTTGAAAGTGTTTCGAGCAAATGGACTGCTAAAAGGTTTCTTCCCCCATCTCAGTTTCAGGAGGAAAAGGACTTTAGGGAAGGACAATGTTTTATATAGTAAATAATCAATAATAGTATTATTTGGAAAAGGGGCATAGGTTATGAAAAAATGGATAAGTATCCTTGTGGTAGGCCTTTTTATTATAAGCGGGTTTGGAACAGTCGCGACAAACATACAAAAGACCAACATACCGTCACTGCAGACGATGACAGAAACGGTATCAGTGGATATCTCCTCTCTTCAAGTGACAGACAGCGTCAATGATTATCTCATGGTTCGTCTCGGGGACCAGGAATCATATCTGTTAAATCCTGGTCAGCCGATGATGCCACGAATCATTCAACAGTATGAATTGCCTTTTGGGGCGACCGAAATAGTCGTAGAGGTCCAACCAATCACGATTCACCAGCAGATGGTGGTCAAACAGATCAGACCAGCGCCGGCTCCGATGCCTTATTCCTCTGACATACAACCCATAGTCTACTCTGAGAAAGACTCACAGGTGTACTATAGTAATGAATTGTATCCTGATGCATGGGCTGGGTATCATACCGGCTGCGGATTGAACGCCAAAGGGGCGCATGTCACCCTGTTGACGGTGAATCTCTTCCCAGTACGGTACCGACCATTGAACGGAGAGTTACAGGTTGCAGAAGAGTTTTGTGTTTCAATTCAGTACCGAGAAGCAGCTAGTGAGATATTCCCCGCAGAAAGCACCTATGATCTTGTGATTATTACCCCTGAAAAGTTTTCTTCAGAGATGCAACGACTTGCTGACCATAAGAACAGCTTTGGGGTGCAGACAACCCTGAAGACGACGGAGGATATCTATGAGGAGTTCACCGGCAGGGATAAACCTGAGCAGATAAAACTCTTCATACAGGATGCACTGGAGACCTGGGGAGTCAGCTATGTACTCCTGGTGGGAGGGTTAAAGTCCAATATCATTGCGAAAGCACAGGATGATGTGAACCAAGGTTCGAAATCATGGTATCTTCCGATACGGTACTCAAACTTCCAATGGGATGGTGACGAGTCATATAACTTCACCAGTGGTGAACCCGGGTATATCAGTGACCTGTATTATGCGGATATTTACAAAGATGGTGGAGTATTTGAGGACTGGGATTCAAACGGGAACGATGTGTTCGCAGAATGGTCAGGAGAATTACGTGATGAGCTGGATCTCTATCCAGATGTAGCGTATGGGAGACTTGCGTGTCGCAATACTCGTGAGGCAAAAGCCGTGGTTGATAAGATCATCAACTACGAGAAAGAAGCTGCGGACCTCAGCTGGTTCAACGACATGATTGTGATCAGCGGAGATGGATTCCTTGACCAGGAGGATTGGAATATCCAATGGGACACGACCGGTCTGCCAAATGGACAATATACCATCTTTGCCCAATGCTTCAACCCTGAGACGGGTGGCCCCGTCGATGAAATCCATATCACGTTGGATAAAACGGTTGCCTCGAACATCACGTTCAATCATGATGATCATCTAAATCCAGCGTTGGCTGATGGGTACCCCGCCCCGCCCATCGCTGAGATCGTCTCAATTTCCAACAATAACACCCTAGGAAACACCGATTACACCTATGAACCCTCGGATGGGGAAGCCTATTGTAATGATTTGTACAAATGGGCAAACATCTCCTATGTGGGTGGGGTGTTGACCATCCGTGGGAAATGCTATGACCCACGACCCTATGGAAACCTCACTGATCTTGTCCTCTGGATAGAAAACGCTGATGGGGACAGCATTTTTAACACGACCCGGGAGCATATGGAGACCTACTATGAGGGGGAATGGGTCGTTGGGGAGAAAAGCCTCTACGGACGTGGAGGAGCACTCACCTACATGCCGGAGGAGTTTGAGAGCAATGTTGTGTTTACCTCCAATGGGAAATGGTATGATATGAACGATGTGATCACCGAGTTTTCCAAGGGATATGGATTTGCGTATTTCTCAGGCCATGGAAGCCCCGGATGGTGGGGGGACCATTACCCAGGAATCCCAGGGAATCGACGATACGGCCAGGTACCCGGACTGCTCGTCATGCAGGTCGGAACCTACTTCCCGTTCATCCATCTCCCTGTCCTGCCGATGCGGAAGTTAACGAACACGGATAAATTCCCAGTAACCAACGTCGGTGGCTGTCATAACAGCATGTTTAGCGTCTCAATGATCCCCGGGTTCTTAGATCGCTGGCTCCCGATGCACATGTTTGTGTATGGGACGCCTCTCCCCGAATGCTGGGGGTGGTATATGGTGAAAATGCCGCATACCGGTTCGATCGCAACCATGGGGAACACCGGGTATGGTTGGGGATCTGAAGGGGACGTCTGCATGATCGGCCCTGGTGATGGATGGCTCAACACCGAGTTCTACCGACAATACGGGCAGGAGAACCAAACCGTCCTTGGTAATGCCTACATCCAAGCAATCACCGGGTACATCTCGAACTTTAAGACCTGGGAGTACAGTTACTGGCGGGTGGATCACGGTTGGGATGGCATCGATCAGAAGACCGTGCAGCAATGGCAGCTGCTTGGTGACCCCAGTCTCCAAATCGGTGGGTACCCATAAAAACCCATTTTTCTTCCCTTTTTTTTTATTCTTCTTTTTTCTCAAACTTAGGAAGAGAATTCATCCATTCAAAGAGATCTTTGAACATAGAACTTACCGCAGGATCCTCTGCCTGAAGCAATGCGAGGTACCCGAAAAGAGCGCGTTCATCTAAATCCTGTGTCAGCTTTGGGAGGGATACTGAGGCACGTTCAGCGATAGCAATTCCTTCGTCGAACCGTGGATCAGATAGCAGACCGGAAAGTTCCTGTTTTTTTTCGTTGAGTTGTTTTTGCAGATCATTTTTCATCGTCATCAGCTCTGCTCGAAGTTTCTCGGGAATGTTTTTTTCCAGATCATTTAAGCTAGCCGATACATCTTGTGAGGACCCCATCCCGGTAGACAGAGCAGTAACCATTTCTTTCGTAATACTTGTGAACACCTGTGAGACCGCCTCAGTCAACATAGTCATAAGCACAAGAGAGGTGTTACAGAGCAGGTTAAGGATTTTTGTCTCTCGATTCTCTTGATTACTTTTTATATGGTTATCCGGTTGAGCGTGATTCTTCTTCGTCATAGGATCATCGTATCCTGCAGGTATGTAAGGAGTATCTATATTTAGTGTTGATTGAAACGACTCAGGAAAATCGTGTCAAAAGCGACGTCGAGATAAAAAAAAGGTTTTTATAAGGTTCAGCTGTTCTTTTATTGTAACATGGTGAACTTCTACAAATGCAAAAAATGCGAAACGAAATTTATCGCACCTCAGAAAATCGAGGCGGAGAAAGGTCATCCAACGTATGTGTGTCCCAAATGTCAAAGTCGGAATTGGGGCCCACTTGACTGGTGATCATTATCCGAGTTTCTTTCAGGCAGGTGGGTGGTTTCGAGGGTGCTCTTCTTTATTTTTTTGTGGTTTTATGAAACAGTCTGATTGGTTGACCAATGTTGGTGGATATTTTTTGTAAAAAAGGATGGTTGTTTACGGATTTTTTTCAAAGTATAAATAAATAGATAGATTTATTTATTTGTTGTCGATATTAATATCTGGGTTTGGGCTCTTTAGAATGTTTTTTTGCATTCTTTCCTCCCAGACTTTTAAGCCCAGACCCAGCTTTTCAGGAAGTGGACATGCGGTTGATATAAAAAAAATCAGGACAGTGATTTCTATTTTTGGAAAATATAAAAAAACCAAATGAAAAGGAATATATACTGTATGTCCATACATGCTGAACTTCAACCAAGAACCAACATGGATGGTGTGGGAGATGCGAACTATTTCAAAAGACACTCAGAAACGACAAGCATTGAACTGCGCGGGATGCGGAAAGACTTTTGCACAGGATGAAAAAACCGTTAGTTATGATTTTGAGCGGTACTATTGTTTCCACTGCGATGACGAGCGCTAACCATACCAATTAACAATTTTTTTTTGAGACACAAGGAGAGGGTTTTTCTATCCATCGGTGTTTTCGATATGGTATGGAACTGCTTGAGGTGCGTCAGGAGACGGTGTATACCAAGACATCGGATGGATGGTACCTTCGCATTTATCATTATTCTCCTCTCGATAGGAATGTCGCCCGGTATCCAGTAATCCTCTGTCATGGACTTGCGGCGAATAAGAACAGCTGTGATTTCGGTCAACCCGGTACATCAGAATGGGAACGGTACAGTCTCGCTGCGTATCTCTCACGATCGCATCGGGAGAATGGGATGGCCTTTGACGTATGGGTTCCTGAGCTGCGTGGTGTCGGACAATCAACATTCGACCCCAAGCAACATCCCGAGCGATACCGCTGGACCGTGGATGATTACATCGATAAGGATGCCCCTGCGATCATCAAAAGAGTCCAGGACTGGTACCTAGAAAAAAAACAAGAGAAACCACCAGTGTTCTGGGTAGGAAAAAGCATGGGAGGCATGATTGCATATGCATACGGGGAGACCAGGGAGGGACAACGGAACCTCAAGGGTGTAGTGACATTGGGTTCCCCGGTCATGTTTGGCAAGACAGGGGTGTTCCTGGAGTTCCTCACCAGGGTGACCCCGCGGAATGTTTCAATCCCCATCCGGGTGGCTGATCTGCTGGAAAAATCAGGCGACCTCATGAGTCATTTCAAAGGCCTGGGGGTGAACATCGAGAACATCGACCCGGTAGTCCTCCAGACCTATCTTCATGTCGGATTTGGCAATGTCCTCTCCTCAAAAGTCCTCTCGCAGTTCTCCTTGTTCTTTAAACATATGACGTTCTGTCGATACCCGCGGTACCCCTGGATGTATGATTTCTTCGGAAGGGTGCCAGGGATGAAAAACGTTTTTACCCCTTATAGTTACACGCAGAACCTGTATCGGTTCACCGCCCCGCTGCTGGTGATTGCTGGTGGACTTGATAAAATGGCACCAAAAACTGACATGGAGTATGTCAAGAACCATGTAGGCAGTACTGATGTGACCTACCTGGAGTTTTCTAAGGAAGCCGGGTATCGTGCTGATTACGGACATCTTGATCTTAACCTGGGGTTGCACTCACGGGATGAGGTGTACCCGAAGATATACGACTGGTTGGTGCAGCAGAGCAAAACGACCGGTGAACCTTAGAGGCTTTCCACGATAGCATTAAACCTGCGTATGTATTGTCTTTTCGCATGACGGTGTACTCCCATTCCCGCCTCAGTTGTTACGAACAATGTCCTCAGAAATTTAAACTGCAATATATCGATAAAATAGAGACGGAAGAGGAACAAAGCATTGAAGCGTTCCTTGGCATCCGTGTCCATGAGACGTTGGAGAAACTCTATCGTGATCTTTCCCATCAGAAGATGAACCGCCTCGAGGAGCTTTTAGAGTTCTTCACCAGTGAATGGAGGACAAATTGGACCGATGATATCATCATCGTCAACCAGGATTATCAAGCGGACAATTATCTGAACATGGGGAGGAAATACCTCTCCGATTATTATCATCGGTACCACCCGTTCGATCAGGGCAGGACCGTAGCCTTAGAGGAGAATATTAAAATAACGCTTGATGAAGAAGGAAGATACAAGATACAAGGGTACATTGATCGGTTGACAGAAACCAGAGATGGGTACTATGAAATCCATGATTATAAGACCAATTCCCGGTTGCCTCTCGCAGAGTATCTCCGAACAGACCGTCAGCTTGCCTTGTATATGATCGGGGTGAAACACCTCTATCCGGATGTGAAGGATGTGCGGCTCGTCTGGCATTTTCTGAAGTTCGACAAGGAGATCGATTCAACAAGAACAGACCAGGAGCTTTCACAGTTAAAAAAGGACACCATCCAGTTGATTGACACCATAGAACAGGATGAACGTTTTGAGGCACACCCCGGGTTCCTCTGTGATTGGTGTGAATATCATTCCTACTGCCCCCAGTGGTCCCATCTGCACCTGATACAGGAAAAACCTGCGAACGAATATCTACAGGATCCTGGTGTCGTGTTAATCAATCAATATGCCGAGATCAAATCAGCTCAGAAACGAGCGAATCTCCAATGGGACGCAGAGCTGGAGAAACTTGAAGAGGCTATAGTTTCGTTTGCGGAGAAACAACACTGTGACGTGGTGTTCGGTTCGAAGAACAAGGTGCGTATCACCGATTCTGAGAAATATGCATTTCCAGGAAAGAACACAAAGGAACGAGTGCAACTGGAAACGGTCCTGCAGAAATATGGGAGACTTGAGGAGGTCAGTCAATTGGATACCACGGCACTTGGGAAGATCCTTCAGGAGAAACAATGGGAGTCAGAAGTCCAGGATGCGATACAGAAATACGTCGAGATTGAGCATAAGAAACGGTTGTATCTCAGCAAAATAAAAGATTAAAGAAGAAAAAAAGGTTATTGGACTCCTACGACAAAGATAAGAAGGACAAATCCTTTTGTACTAGTGGAGGCCTCACCAACGGATGCGGTGATCAATGTTTTTCCAAAACCGATGATGGATGATGTAAGAGTTTTTTGTTGACCGGGCAGGAGTTGAGGGATGATCCCATTCTTTGCAGAACCTTTCAGGATGATACCCCCGCTGAGGTTGATGTGCCAGGGGATTTTATTCACTGGTAGGAGCCCTTTGTTTTCAATGATGACCGACACTCCTTTTCCACCCGTAATGGTCAACATCAGAAGAGGATGATGCTGTATCGTAAACATTCGTGTCTGCTGTTCTTCTGTGTTTCCATTTCTGTCAACGGAGTAGAACACCAAGGTATGGTTTCCATCTTCAGTTACCAGAAATGATTCTGTATAGGTAACCCAATCAGTCCCATCTAGCTTGTATTTTGTATATAACACCCCTGATCCGTCATCGGTTGCAGTCAAACTGACCGAGACGTTGCTTACAAAGATTTCTTCCTGCATCTCCCCACTCAAGGTACAGGTGGTGACCGGGGGTATGACATCAGGGACATGATATTCCCAGATGAACTCCGTGCCGCTGCCACTGATGATCTCACAGGCTTTGAGTTCATTCAGACCATCTGAGTCAAAGTCACAGATGTTCATCCCTGCTAACATCGACTGTGGATCAGTTAAGGTGGCTTCCTCGTAGTATGATTCTCCATTCCAGGCAATAATATGGACCTGTTGAGTCCCAAAGACGAACTCCGCATGACCGTCATTATCAGCATCCCCCAGAGCGACTGATTCAATCACCGGTTCTCCCCCCGGATATTCTCCATACCAGACCATCTCATAGCTGTCTCCAGCCCATTCGAACAGCCACCCCGCAGGGGTTCCCCCATAGCTTCCCACGCCAATCTCCGGTGTCCCATCCTCATCGATGTCTGCAATCCCAATCCCATAGACGGTCGCATCATCGTAATCCGTCCACACAGGGACGGCATCCCAGTCATCGATCTCAGGATTCCAGTTCAATGCCCAGGTTCCCGGTGTGAACGACCCGTCGTTTGATACGTCTGCGATAATCTCTGTTTTTTGATCGTTGTCCACATCACCGCCCCAGACCATAGGGCATTCGCAGCTGGCTCCATTGGGACATGACCAAAAGGCCTCCGCGACGAAATGATCAACCTCCCAGCGAAGCGCATAGACATGCCAGGGGCTGGTCCCCATATTTGGGGCGTTTGAAACGATGACCTCCATATGACCATCATCATTATAATCACAGGCATATACATCGTAAAGGAAATCAACCCCGTCCCCGTCGTAACAGTCGAGGGTGGTCAATGTGGTTCCATCCCAGGTGTATGCATAGACTCCATCTGCACCAGTGAATCCCCAGGCGACGACCAACTCAAGTGTCCCGTCCTCATTGAGGTCAAGGATACATGCCCCTGTTGGGATCCGGTAGGATCCTCCTGGGACGTACCAGGCATGTTCCTCCACGTAGGTTTGCTGGGTGATATCGTAAGAGAGTATCCTGCACCATCCGTCGCTTTCATAGCCGCCAACGATGATTTCGTTGATGCCGTCAAAATCGAGGTCGCCGACCGGTTGAGCGAGTTGTGAATGACCCATACCACCATAGTCATGGCTCCATTGCAGTTCCCATCCATCAACAGTGCCTATGGATGATGGAGAAAACATTTGAGATTCAGGGTACAGCGATAATGTGTTTTGTGAGAGCTCTCTTGGTGTTGCGAGGCATACGGGTGTCAGAAGGAGGACGGTCCAGAGAAGTATTCCTATCAGTTTTTGTATCATGAATTCTACTCCCTGTGATACTAATCGATGATTCATTATTTAATATTTGTTGAACAATAAAAAAAGAAAAAACAGATTACTGTTGGTTCAATGAAATGCTTTAATCCTTAGTGAAAAGGGAGTCAGGGATGTTAATCATCAGGTTCCATTTCTCATCCCGTTTTGGTTTCTGAGCAGTGCTGTTGAAAGGGTCAAAGTAGGTTAATACCCCCAGAGAGTAGCTTCGCAGGAACTCTTCATCGAAGCTGACATTGAGGTGATCCAGTATGTACCCCAGTCGTTGGATGAGGGTGCTGGAACCCATCAGGACAGAGTAATCTACTAATCGTTGCACGTCAAGGGTCTCGATGTTGGTCTTTAAGAGTCGGATGACCTCCAAAAGTCCCCCGATGTATTTGAATTTCTCAAGACTATCGATGAGGGTTTTTTCCTTGTCTGCCATGTTCACGGTGACTTTTTCGATGGTGACTGGGAGATACCCAAAGAATTTCCGTGGGGTGACGTGGATGAAACGATAGGAGGTGCCTCTGATATCGGTGTTGTTGCGAATAGAGGTAGTGACGACGTACACTTGAGTAGGGAGCGAGGGGATGAGTTTGTGATACGCAGCTGCAGTGTGAAACGAAAAGTAATACGGTTCGATGAGTCGGCTTCCGATGATGAGCGGATTGATAATGGGCAGTGGTGTATTTCGTGTTGATCTTAGAAGGAGGTACTGGTCATGACCAAGGGTGGCAAACCATTTTTTTAGGCTGAGGGCGAACCCTAGGCTGTGTGCTTCTTTTTCTGTGCAAGAAAGGAAGGATGAAATTTCTTTAGTGGTGACGAACATCTGGTGGTTCTGCTCAAGCCAGTGAATAAGTTTCTTCTGTGTTTCTGATAGTCCTCCCTTCATCGATATTTTGAATAGCGTGCCCCTTTTAATAGATTTTTATTTCGCGGTTTTTTGATTTAATGTAAGAAAAAAGAGAAAAAGGCAAGATTTTTTGTCTCACCTGTTTCAATTATGTCGATCCCTACGCTCTGTGGAGATAGTTTTATGTTAAAATTGCCAGGTTCCTGAGTAACTATCGTATTGTTGGGGGTCCATATCCGCTTCATACATGTCTTGCACAGCATCCTGTGCGAGTGGTGCTGCGTACGCATGCGCGCCTTCCACGGTGTTTTGGGAATATAATCCTTGCAGGTAGTAGTAGGTGTACACCCCGTTACTCATCGCTGGGCTTCCATCCCAAGAGTATTGGCTTTCTGCACAGGCGGTATCGACGACCCGTCCTGAGGTTTCAAGGTCGTCCATCCCCCCGGAGAAACAGCTGTCGAAGATGATGGCGATCTTTTGTGAGTTGAAGGTGTTAAACATCTGTCGGAGCTGCCCGTCTAAGACAATATATAGGTTGTAGCTCACGATGCATTCATCCGTGTACTCGGTATCTCCATCGTTATATCCGTCGTAGGTCGTCCCATGCCCGGAGTAGAAGAAGACACATTCAGATGTCGCCTGGGTCTCCTGAGAGTTCATCCAGTCGATAGCAGAGACAATCGCATTCGCGGTTGCTTTCCTATTGGTCAGCAGTTTGATGTGACTGGAGGGGTATCCTTTGGAAAGTAAGTAGTTGTACATGTCCATCGCGTCATCATCTGGGTAGAGCAGATCGTTTCCCGATCCCTGATAATCTGCGATGCCGATGACGACCGCCCATTTATCAGGTCCAGGGGCGGGTGGTTGTGGTTTTCCTTTCGGATTGTTGCCAGGCAGGGCATCGGTGTTCGTATCATGGTTATTCTTCTCCTCGAACACGATTTTTGGTCCAGAGTAGATCCTCTGGGTGTTTTGTTGCGCTGGACCGATGCTAGCAAGCACCGGTACGAAAAAGAGGCCTGCTATTAAGAGACTTATGAATATTTTTCCTTTCATGAAATCCTCCTTCAGAGAAAATATATCCTTCAGGTATTTAAAAAGATTCGTGATTTTTCGTTGTTTCATCCACAAAAAACAGTGTGGTTATTTTGTTGAAAACATTCTTGTTTCTGCACCAGTTATTCCAGTAGGACGATGGTTTTGAAGGGATTAGTAAATAAAAGCCTTATGACATACAGTATTGTAGCATGAAAGTGACCTGCCCTCACTGTAAACGACGGATACGTCTTGTCCGTAATCGAAAGAACATTTGTGGGTGTGGCAAGCTGCTGAATTACCGCCATTTCCTTCATAAAAAGATCGCCTATGATGTGTACCTGGTTGATGCCAACATTCTGATTTATGCGTTTGATAGTCGTAGTTCCCGCCAGAAATATTGCCAGGCGATACTGGGGCTGCAGGATCCCTCGCTCTGTATTGCGACGACTCAACAAATCATAGAAGAAGTTGGACGTAGTATTGAACAATCCTTGTCAGGGGACCTGCTGGTGTACCATATCGGGGTGATTCCAAAGGAACTAAAAGAAATAAAAACAACGGTGTTGAAACAACCATCGATTGCGGATTTGTCGTTGGTGGCTGCCGCGTATGAGCATCCGGAGGTGCGGGGGATTATCACGTATGATAATGATTTTGCCAGGATTGCGACCGCGGGGTTGGTTGAACGCAAGGCGTCGGTGAAGTTCTGGTTGGGGAACGCAAAAGACTTTGTGGAGAAACATCGTCTCCGGTTACCAGAGCAAGAAGAAAAGTAAGACAGTGATTTGCCTTCACGTTCATAAGTGATGAAACTTTTTTTGTCGTTTTAGTTAAGGAAGTTTGTTGAGAAGGAAAGGGGGGTCTGGGGATGTTCAAAAAATCTGGGAGGAAAGGTTTGAAACGTAAAAGCTTTCTTTACGGAAAGTCCAGGCCCCCATACTATTATATGATGTACTACTAAATAAATGTTACTATTACGAGTATTGGTATATAAGATTAAATATATAATAAGAACCCGTTTAAACGGGGGTAAGACAGATTCCCTGTAACATTCATAACAAAATAAAGGGAAAAAAGATGATTTTGCTCTGCATGGCTACTGTTAAAAGAAAAAGAGAGAAACGAAGAAGTCCCCCAGAGCACCCTGAATGAGTCCCCTATCCGTAAAAATGAGCAAGGATATACAACACAATCAAGCCAAGAAGAATCTCCGAAATCTTAAAGGTCTGACGAATGAACCGAACAAACTTCAGGAACATGATCAACACTGTTAAGATCATGATGATACAAGACGGCTGAGGATTCTGATTTTGATCCCTCACAATCTCCTTTAAGGAGAGGTTCTGAATCTCAACCGCACCCATTTTCTCTTCAACGCTCTTCCATTCAACCGCTGAGACCATCGGCATCGAAAGAACAAGAGCCACAGCTATAATGCTTCCAACAAACAATTTCTTTCTCATAGACTTCCTCCCCTGATACCACAGGTTCAAGATTCCAATCCTCTTCGCTCATTTAAATGTTTTGCTCCTGTAAAAACGCATAACAAAAATAACAAAAAACACCCATCTTCCTCAAAAAAACCAAAGGAATCATCAACGAATATCACACACCAAAGACAGAAATCCAGCCATGAAAAAAACCACTGCCCGATACGTTTTGGTTTCTGAATTTGGGAAGAAATCTGGAATAAATTGGAATACATTTGTAAAAAATCGATATAAAAGAATCCACCCATGCAAGATCAGAGAAAAAAGAAAAGGAAGTGATGAAAACAATGAGGAAAACAAACATCAACCCATACATCGGAATATCACTCGCATGTATGATAATTGCGACCTATCCCCTAACCCTGGTGAACGCGCAGACGACCTCAGATACGAAGGAGAAAATACAAACAGACAAGACCAGTTCAATATTCATCAAAGCATTAGAAAAACAAGGAATCACTCATGAACACCTTTCAGGCGAATTACTCCCTCTGTTTGCACGCATGCAATTTGATGTTCAAAAGAAGGAACAAAGCAGTCTGTCACTAGGAGAATTTTCAACGAACAGCCTCTTCTCCTGTCGAGGCTTGATGTAGGACATTCTCTTTGCATCCTTCTACCCCATAAAGGAGGTTGTGATCAACTTCTTCTTCACCTCCCCTGAAATACCTGACACAACCCCCTTCCCCCCTATCTTTTCAACTCAACTCAACATGAGAAATATATTTATTCTATGAGATACTACTCTAACTCATCTTCTAAGGGATTCGTATGAAACAACTAAAATTATTCATAATCACAGCTAGCATCTTCCTCCTCCTCTTCAGTACTCTCCCAGGATTGACTGCACATCCTCTCACCCCCGACCAACCAGGACCCTTCCCCATCGGTTCCTACAAGACAGCTTATCTTGCGATACCCTATGGATTGTATACAGCAACCATCCGCTACCCTGCCACAACAAATGGCATACGCACTCCTCTGAACACCACCGCAATACCCTGCCCAGGAATCATCGTAGGGAACGGTTTCGCAGGATCAGAAAAACAAATCACCTGGATAGCGGACCACCTGACCTCCTACGGATATGTAACCCTCTGCTTCACCCCACCTCATCGAGTATCGTTTGACACCACCCAATGGGCATTCGGATTCATTAAGGGAGTAACCGCACTCCAACGACAGAACAACCGACCATGGTCACCCATCCATCAAGCCCTCGATGGAGAAACCTGGGGAGCAATCGGTCTGTCTATGGGCGGCGGAGGATGCATCGAAGCAACCGGATTACCCGGTTCCCCGATCGATACATCAGTCGCCTTAGCGCTCGCGGGTTTTCCAGACGTATTTACTGCAGCACATAATATTCTCGTCCCCGTACAAATCCAAGTAGGAACAGTTGACCGAATCGTCCCACCAGAACATGTCCTGGAAATCTACACCGAGCACCTCACCAATGATACAATAAAAGAATATCTTGCAATCACCGGTGGAAACCATCTTGGGTACATCGACGAGGAGTACGCATTACAAGCTCAACAATGGAACATTGATAACCCACCAGGGATCAGTGTGGAACAACAACACAACATCTCTCGGACGTATTTTATCGCATGGTTCCAATATCATCTCAGAAATCTGGATGATTATTATACATATATTTTTGGGGAAGAAGCCTATCAGGACCTACAGTCCGGGGTTCTTGCTGATTTACGATATAACATCCCCTGAAAAAAACACAAATAAAAAGAAAAAAAAGAGGGATTACTCAACATCCCAAGACGTGTCTGAGAAACGGAAACGCATGAGGGAACCGCAGAAGGAACCGTTCGAAGAACAACAGACCAGGGATGTCACTTGAATATGGCATTTTCACTGAGAGTGTCCCCCAGTCGCTCTCCCAACCAGAAGGATCTTTCACTTTGGCTTTTATGATATATGTCCCTCGTTTAGACCACGTATGCGATTGAATAATCATTCCACTTGGATAGGGGCCTATCCATTCAGACCCAGAGGAATCCCCCCAATCAATCATCCAATAAAGACTATCTCCATCGGGATCTATTGACGTGAAATTATAACTGGTTGGTGACCCGACGTTCCCCGTCAAAGGACCCTCAATAAGCGGAATACTAGGTGGCTGGTTCTCATACACAGTAATTGTACGTGTCTGTGTCTCAGACGTATCACCATCATCGGTGACTCGCAACGTCACTTGATACTCACCACTTGACCCCCATGAATGCGTCGCAGTCTCTACTGCAGAGCTCTCCTCATAGACCCCATCGTTGTTCCAATCCCATTCATACAACACAATAGCACCATCAGGATCATAACTAGCTGATGCATCAAACAGAACCGACTGATCCACATAGGGATATTGCGGTGTCCATGTGAAGTTCGCGACTGGCGGTTGATTACTAATCTCCCCAGCAAAGACATACGCAGAACCTGATTCGACACCCAGATCATCATTCCCATACGCGGTGATGAACGCAGTGAATCCTTGGACACATACCGACCCACCGAACCAATCACTGTCGGCACCATCAGAGGCAAGCAGTTTTTGTTGTTTTGTCCAACTTGTCCCAGACCGCTCATAAATGTATGCAGCACCCGCCGAATCACCGTTATCATCTTCAAATGCAGCTCCGATTAACGCGATGTCACCGGACAACGAGCAAGACCCGCCGAAGAAATCGTACATCTCACCATCATCAGGAAGAATCTTAGCTTGCTGCGTCCACGTAGACCCCGTGCGGACAAATACATAGGCAGACCCAGAATCATACTGGTTGTCGTTGTCTCCGTCCGCCCCAACCAAAGCAGTATCATTTGAAAAGGAAAGAGAGGTACCAAAATTATCCCAGTCCTCACCATCATCCGCAAGCAGTTTTGCTTGTTGAGTCCAGGCCGTCCCCGAACGAGTGAACACATACGCCGACCCAGAACCTACCCCATGATCATTATCAAACGGAGCTCCGACGAAGAGAGTATCTCCACTGACAAATACTGCATCCCCGATATAATCACCTGCTGCAGCTCCACTCGGCAGGATCTTCGCTTGCTGCGTCCAGACATTCCCTGAACGGACGAAGACATATGCAGACCCGGTATACGCACCAACATCATCATCATAGGGTGATCCGATAACCGCGGTATCACCAGATAAAGACACAGAGTATCCAAAACTATCCCCGGTAGCTCCATCTCCTGCAAGTAGCTTCTGTTGAAATGACCAAACAGTCCCCACGCGAATGAAGACATACGCTGCTCCTGCATCCGCACCATTATCATCATCACCAGTCGCTCCAATGACTGCCGTGTTTCCATCCACGGCACCAGACCAGCCGAAACAATCATAAGTAGCACCATCGGGTGCATGCAGTTTGGCTTGCTGAGTCCAACTTGTACCGGAGTTGATAAAGACATACGCAGAACCAGAATCCGCACCAGAGTCATCATCACCATGCGCTCCGATGACTGCAGTGTCACCTGACAACGAGACGAAATGACCGAAAATATCACCAGTCGCCCCATCCGCGGCTTTAACGTTCTGTTTCTCAGTCCATACACTTCCAAGGCAGGTTGCTGTTGGTGTCATCATCGTAAGAACCAGCATACATATCAAAAGATAATGTTGTTTCTTTTTCATTGATTTCTTCCCCCAAATTATGTATTTTATATGATATGATTTAATTTAAATGTTTTGGAGGAATCACCGTGTCTCCTGGATGGTTCGATTCTCCCGGCAGGACAAGGAACGTCCCTAAAAAAAAGAGATAACTATTTGATATAGTATCATTAAAAAAACACAAGAAAAGGTATATTTTTAAGGGAACAATCTATATGATCTTCTGAATAAGAGGTGAGGGGATATGAAAAAAATCCTCGTGATACTTGTTGGTTTATTTTTAATCTCCATCTGCCTGATGAATGGATGCACAGAAAATAATACATTAAATACTATTGAAAAGGACATCGATGCTGACGGATACAAGGATGCCGTAGATGCATTCCCTACAGACAGCACCGAATGGGCTGATACCGACGGAGATGGCGTGGGAGACAATAGCGACGCGTTCCCAGATGATGCCAAAGAAACACGGGACACGGATGGAGACTTCGTCGGTGATAACACTGATGCATTCCCCACCGATCCCACGGAATCACATGATACAGATGGGGATGGTGTGGGTGATAACACGGATTACTACCCGGAGGATCCCACACGCTGGGAACAACCATCTGCTGATTCGTTTCTACAAACCGCTCAACCATTTCTGAATAAACTTGCGCTGGATGACAGCGAGGTACGATCATATGCCTATACCATCGTCACCGGCTGTGATGCATCCAGCACAGAATGTTTCGTGAATGCCCTATATCGGGATATCCTTGTGAACTATACCTGTATCACCGCCCCGATGAACATCACTACCCTTCAGACACCACAACAAACCATCCAGCGTAAACAAGGAACCTGCGAGGATCTGTCCATATTACTTTGCTCGCTACTCACGAATATTGGATTAAGCTCGTATCTGGTTTTTACCGATACACATATCTATACAACGGTATCGAATGTCAATCCAGATCAATTATGGATCATCGCTGAGCAGTCACTGATTCGACTAGTAGAATACCGTTTTAATGAATCGCTCCAGCAGTCATTTTATCTGACGCAAACTCTTGAGGTGACTCAAGCCTTGACTGCCTTGGATGATAAAAATAAAACATTCGATGGATTAATTGAATACCTGACCATTGATTATAGCTTCCAATCTGATTTCCCAATACATTTCTTCGTCCTCCCCCATGGAAATATTAATAACTTTACCCCAATCCCAGAATACACCCAGCTCAATGTCACATCAGGAGCAGGGACAATACCTCATCTGTACACCTATGGAGGAGTTGTCCTTTTTAATGGAGGAAATCAGACCACGACAGTGACTCTGGATATAACTTTTTCATTCCAACCTTTGTTTTATAAGACCTATACCAAAGACCTACTCTCGGTGTACACCATGGATGGACAAGAGGTGATTCTACTGGATCCAATCTTAGATGATTTCGGATTCCCCGGCTATGCTGCTGGGATCATCGGAGAAAAAATCGCAATCGATCCATTGACACACAATTACGCCACACTCTCATAAACGAAAGTCTGGTATTAGCTTACCAAATGAACGGAAAAAGCCGATATTTCACCTGTTCGGTATATCTCATATACCCTTGGAGTTCTTTTTTCAATGTTGTATCCTCAAGGTATGTTCGCGCAACAATGAACGGGATGGTCAACACAGCAGGAAGCATCCCCCAGTACGACCCAAGCAGCAATGGCGTCCCTATCGTGAAGATGATTCCTCCAAGATACCCTGGATGACGAACCAATCGGTACGGTCCCTCAGAGCAAACGACCTGGTTCCGATCATGTTGTATCCGAACGACCGAGGAGAAAAATCGATTTGTTCTTTTTGCCCACAGAACGATGAATTGACCCAGACAATACAGGAAAACCCCCAGGATGATCATCATGAATGAAACGAGAGGTCCCCACACAAATCGGGTGGCATCAAGAATAGAGATGATGAACATGACAAAGAAAAGAGGGGTCGACACTGCGTAATAGACCCGATCCCATCGCTTCATCCCCGCCCCAGGTTTCAGACGTTCTTTGATGACGTCTTTGCGGTCATGAAGCACCAGGAAGGTAACGACAAGGAAGAAGATGTTAAGGATGTTGAACACCCAGCCTTGCCAGTAATCCAGACGGCCGGCGGTGAGAAAGGTAACAAGGATGAAGACAAGGAAAATCAGAACGGATTTCATATACAATTGAATACCAATGTTCTTGCTGGGATCAGCTTCTTTCATCTCACGATAACCTCTGATACCATCCTCCCCATTATGTTTAATGATATAAAAAAATTGAGTCTGAGTTTTTGTACGAAATTTTGGATCATCAGCTCTTGCTTAGAATCCAATGAGGTTTTCAACGTTTGATGATAATATTTATATATTATACGCACGTAATAATATAGACGGTTGGAAGAGATGGGGAAAGAAACAAAAAAAAATAAAAAAAAGGCTGAGGAAAAAAGAATCGAAGCAACCCTCGATAAATTACATCTCATGATGAAGCTGTTCACCTCAAATGTTCTCATGGAAAACGATCAGGAAGATACCGAAGAGTATTCTGAGGCGGATTACAACGTCTGTGTGTATCAGATCCTCCCATATCCACCCAATACGAAGGACCCTAAGGAATTTTTCATACAACAAACATAGATTTCTTCCTGCTCCCTTCGCCACCACACGACAGTGATGATAGTTATAATGAAATCAGATAGATACCAACGACAACGATGAGGGTGCCAATGAACTTATGCTTATGGAACTTCTCCTGTAAAAACAAGGTGGCAAGTAGAAATACCGTAACAGAGCTAAGCCCTGCCATTGGGTACACCTTTGAGGCGTTCGCCTGAGAAAGAGCAGTATATAAGAATGCTGCTGCGGTCGCAGCACACAAAGAGGCGACAAGGACGATCCGTAGCTGTGGCAGGAAGGACGCTGGTTTATTGTTGATACGCTTCCGAAGCAACAGAGACACGACGAAAAGAACCAGAAACGCCATGATGTAAATAGAGACGGCTAGGGCGATAGGATCTGCTTCCCCTAATAACGTCTTCACGAGTAACGCATATGCGATATCGAGAGGTACCAGTGCGATGATAATAAGCAAAGATTTGTCCAGACGCGGGATTTTTGTGATATGCTCTGTGAGGACGAGATACACACCGATGACGATGATGACTATCCCGACGTAATTAAGGAAGCTTGCAGATTCTTGAAGCAAGACAATGGAGGCAAGGAAGATAAACAACGTGTCCAGGGACTGGGAGAATGGCTGAATCTCGCTGGCATCCCTTTTCTTCAACACAAAGAGGTACACAACAAAACTGAACGCAAGCAGGAACGCAGGAATCGCTGCCAGAAGTAGCAAGGAAACCGACAACTGCATGTTGAGAAACACATAACCAGTGGTGCCCAAGAAAATCGCGTTGCACATGGTCCGAAGCAGAACAGTGGTCACCGGATGATACTGTCTGTTCATCATATACTTATCCAGGGCACCCGAAATAGCACCAATCGTGTATCCCACAAGAGTATAGATCAGCCACAGTTCCATACAATCCAACTGCAGCGTCTATCACCGTTGTCTTTAAAAACACTCTCATAGGGATAAAGACTCATATCAAGCTGCTTCAGATCCTTATTTCAATCTATTTTCTCCTTATAAACCTCTTCTTTTAATACTATATTAACCCCCCGATTAAACCCTTCTTTCCCCTCACTCAGGTTCACAGCTCCATAATACAAAAGTTTATATAATTAAGAGTAATCAATATTAATAACATAGTACAACCTAATATAAAAGAAATTTAGGGGGCTAAAAAAAATGAAGAAAATTGTATATTTAGTAGTAGGACTATTTATTCTAAGTAGTTTTACTACGTTAGGCATTGGAGAAGCTAGTAAGAAACAAGGAGACCTACGTTTCAGCTTTTCAACACCAACCATTCTAGAAAAAGACTCGTACGTCCAACTACGATCAGAAGGCACAGACTCTTGGGTCTTTGATGCAGGCAGTCCGATGGTTCCACGACGAATTGAGACACTCACCTTACCATTCGGTACTGTAGTTCAAAGCGTTGTCTGCTCCGTACAAGGAGTACAAACTAAGGTGCTCACCCAGAAGGTTGAACCAGCACCGACTCCCATGATCATAGGAACAGAGGAAATTCAGCTTCCAACAATGAATGAAGCAATCTACAACGCTGAAGGACTCTTCCCAAATGATTGGGTAAGCTACAACCTCGGTGGTGGACTGGACGACAACAACCGCCATGTGACAATCTTAACTATCAACACCTATCCGATACGATACGAACCAACAACAGATACCATCTATTATGCTGAGAACATCGATGTCACTGTCACCTATAAACTCCCATCTGACAATCCATTCCCAGCAAAAACAGACTATGAATTAGTCATTATCGCACCATCCAAATTTAGCAGCGCGCTACAACCCTTAATAGACCACAAGATCTCCAAAGGGATCTCGACGATGTTGAAAACCACTGAAGAAATCTATGACGAGTTCTCAACCGGATATGACAAACCAGAGCAAATAAAATTATTCATAAAATCCGCTGTTGAAACATACAACACAACTTATGTGTTACTCGTCGGTGGATTAAACTCCTGGTGGAACGGTGTCGCAAGAGATAACCAAAATGAAGGCACAAAAGACTGGTACGTGCCGGTCCGATATTCCAACTGTATGCCCAGTGCTGGGGATGACCCTGGATTCATCAGTGATCTGTACTACGCTGATCTTTACAATGAAACTGGTGTCTTCCAAACCTGGGATACCAATAGTAACCACATCTATGGTCAAAACATCGATAAAAAAGACACCTACCCTGATGTCGCCTTAGGTAGACTCCCCTGCAGAAACGTCAAGGAAGTCAAGGCAGTCGTCGATAAAATCGTCCACTACGAGACCACCCCTGCTGGCGATTGGTTCAATAAATTCGTCGGTGTGTCCGGTGACGGGTTTATGGACATCTTAACCCCGGTTGGCATCTATTGGAACACCAATTCCCTCCCAAATGGGGAGTACACGATTTATGCACAAGCTAAGAACATCAACAATGTGTACGGGCCAGTCGATGAGACTACTATTACATTAGATAAAACCAAAGCAACCAGCCTCACCTTTAACCACGATGACCATCTTACCACGGGATTGAATTACCCATTCCCACCGGTCGCTGAAATCGTGTCCGTCTCCCCTGGAGATATCCTCGGGAACACAGATTACTCCTATGTCCCCACAGAACGAGAAGCATACTGTAATGATTTCTCCGGGTGGGCAAACATACAATACTCCAGTGGTACACTGAAGATAAATGGGAAAGCCTACGACCCACGACCCTATGGTGTTGACACCAGCATCCATGTCTGGGTTAACAACAGTGCAGGAACCAAAGTCTTTGAACAGACAAAAACCGGGTTTGGGATGTACTGGGAAGGAGAATGGTGTGTCGGAGATCAGGAGCTGCTTGGACGGGCTGGTGGTGGATACTACATGCCATCCAGTTTTGAAAAGACCTACCTGTTCACATCAAGCGGTGAATGGACCAACATGAAACAGGTGCTAAGCACATTCAGCGCTGGTTGTGGGTTCATGTTCTTCTCCGGTCACGGAAACCCCGGAGTATGGGTTGACCAATACCCAGGTATCCCTGGAAACCGGAAGAACGCAGAAGTCGAAGGACTCGTTTGGTTCCAATTAGGCTTGCCATTGTTCCCCATGGATTCGCTCACCAATGAATACAAGAATCCAGTGGTGGCCGTCGGTGGATGTCACAACAGTCAGTTCAACGTGTCATTCCTCGCAACCCTCAAAGACAAAACGAACGCGGCTCAGATGCAAACCTACGGGTACCCCGTTGCAGAATGCTGGAGCGAACGACTCGTCCGACTTGAAAAGACTGGTGCGATCGCCTCAATGGGAAACACTGGGTTCGGATATGGACTCCTTGGAGAATACTGTACAGCTG
This sequence comes from Thermoplasmatota archaeon, assembly GCA_025457885.1. GTDB lineage: Archaea > Thermoplasmatota > E2 > DHVEG-1 > DHVEG-1 > SM1-50. The sequence continues at coordinate 25,863 of JALOTN010000009.1, forward strand.
GTGGACTTGATGGATATATCACCACCGAGTTCTTTGTCCAATATGGGACCGAGGGACATGAAGTTCTTGGAGACGCCTATGCAGCGACCTTGACTGAGTACGTCAGCCACTTCAAAGCATCCGCGGAATTCCCCTGGGACTTCTCACACCAGAAATCCGTTGAGCAATGGGTGCTAATGGGAGACCCAAGTCTCCTTATCGGCGGGTACTCGTAAACCGAGTACACCCCATTTTTCTCTTTTTTTTTTATTTATTTATACTTGTTTTTTATCGTTTTATCATTGCTTCATCCAGGGGGCAATTTATCTAGGATAACCATTAGTTCTAATGAAAAAAAGTATTTTGAGATCTAGTGTTAGATGAATTTATTTAAGAGAAGAAGAATGGAAAGAAAGCTGTAGGTCTGGGTGATGATTATGATCCATTGTGGATTGTGCGCGGAAATATCGACGATTTGTTCTTTGAGATTGACATTTCCTTGAGAGTTCGTGTACTGTCTTGAGAGGATGAGGAGTTTTTTTATCTTGGTTATTACATACATAACAGAGATTGGAATAATTAAAAGGAGAACTGCGAGGTACGGTCGAGATCCATTGAGCCATTCAAGGAGGTAGGCGGTGATGAAGAATATTGCACCTATACTGATAAGACTGATACATGTGACACAGGCTTTGACCAGACCAAGATGAACCGTCATGGTTTCTATCCGCATAGTTTTATCCCCAAAATAGTCACGTATCTCAGTTGGGATGATTACTCCGTAGATGGTCATTGTGAGTCCAATGAGTGCCAAAACGAAGAAAGGTTGGATTTGAGTAGTAAAGGTAAAATACGCAAACAATACAGGGAAGATGCCCAGGACGAGAATGAGTGAAACAGGGGCAAGCCAGGATCGAGCTTTCAACCTAATAGGCGGAGCTGAATAAATCCAGCCGAGGGATATTCCGATGACCCACATCAACAACAACCAGGGGTTCTTCTGGATATACATGAAAAGAACGACCAATGCTAGCGTGATGATAAATTCGATGAACAGCAGATATCTGATGCGTTTTTTCCCTACTGCATCAACTGCATCTGTTATGTTTTTCTTTCGTGAATCTTTGAGATCTAACTCATAATCTGATAACGTGTTAATTTGTGCACCGATCGCAGAGCTACCATTGATAATCGTAAATGAAAGTACGATAAGTACGACTAGGGTCGAAAGGCTAATTGTGGAGTTAACACCCCAAGCAAGACCAAGAATGAGGGAACCAAGGTTTGGCATGATGAATTCTGCCCGTGAGATAGTACCAATCAATCGAAGGATGCGAAACATAGGAGTCCAGAAATTCGCACTCGTTCATTTATCTTTCGTAGTAGAACGTCGATAATTGAATGAAAAAATCAAACGAGATGATGATGGTATCATCTAATCAATAACGATTTCTTTTTTGAGGAGGATATCTGAGATTTTTATCTTTTTCCCATTGGGTAATAGTTCCAAGGGAGGCTGTAGACCTTGTTCGTACATTTGAAAATTTGCACACCGGGTATGTCTTTCTTCGATAGTACAGTATTTTATGACGATTTCTTTGAACAGTTTGATAGTCATGTCATCTTCAACGAAATATTTGAGTAACACAGGGATTCCGTTCACCGCTTCTTCAGCGCAGCGTTCCAGGTACTTGCAGTTAAATTTCTTCTGCAAGACGTTATAGACTAGACAATTGGTGTGTTTGTCAGATTCGCAGGTCTCAAAACTCATTAAATTCTTGATATGAGGGAACCGTGTGATACAGAGTCTAGTGAAATCTTCATAGTATGGACACGTCATGATCTCCCATCCGTGCTTCTTTTATTTTGAATCCTTTTTTTCTTTAAAAACATACCTCTTCATCGAAAGTCTTAAAGGATAGATATCCGATAAAACCGGGGGTTGTCGTATGTTGAAACATGTGACGTTGGATGGTGTGCGGCTTCATTTAAAACCAGATGAGAAGAAACTATGGATCAATAGTAAATATGTGTTGTTTTTGAATGAGACGACGTGTTTTATCCTGGAGGCGATGATTGAGAGTTGTTATGAAGTATCAAAAGAGCAGGTTCCTGAGAAGACCGTGCAGAAGATCATCCGGAAATATCGGGTGTCAAAGGCAAAAGCCCGACATGATTTTGATGCGATCATCGGGGTGATCAATAGTTTTGCTCGTGAGGAGCCTCCACTGCATTTAATCGGAATGACCCAGATAGAACCAGAGAGTATGAAAGCCCCGGGTCGGATGGATCTTTCCTTGACGTATGCCTGTAACAATCAGTGTCCACAGTGTTATTTGTCTGAGAATGCTGATACGAAAGGATCCCTTGAGACCATGCGATGGAAACAGGTTATTGACACGTTATGGGCAGTAGGGATCCCTCAGGTGGTGTTCACTGGAGGGGAGTGTCTGTTGCGGGATGATCTGGTAGAGCTTGTTGAGTATAGTAAACAGTTCACCACCGGTGTTATCACGAATGGGACACTGCTTTCTGCTCCGCTTGCGGAGAAGCTTCATGATGCGCATCTTGATTGGATCCAGATCACATTGGAGTCTGCAAAAAAAGCAGTACATGACGAGATTCAGGGGCGGAAGGGTGCTTGGGAGGAAACCGTGGAAGGAATCAAACATGCCGTGGCCGCTGGTCTTTCAGTGAGTGTGAATGCGACGCTTTCAAAAAAGAATGCAAAGGAACTAAAGAAGCTTATCGCATTTGCGCAGAAACTAGGTGTACGGTATGTCTCTGCTAACGCCATCATCAATGCAGGTCGTGGGATAGCGGAGAAAGCAGAATATGGTTTACAAGAAGCAGAGTTAAAGAAAATCCTTAAGGAGGCACAACAGTACGCGGCATCTCATGAGATGCAATTCAACTGGTTCTTACCAACCTGCTATAAGAATATAGATCCAGTAGAACTCGGATTTGGCCAGCGATGCTGCTCAGCTTGTTCTGTGAATATGATGATTGAACCAAATGGTGATGTCATCCCCTGTCAGAGCTGGACGCAACAGAATCTTGGGAATATTCTTACAGATCCTTGGGAAAAAATCTGGGGTCATCCGCTGGCGGTTCAGATTAGAAATCATGCGTTTGTTGAAGACGAGTGTAAAGGATGTGAACATCTGTCTGTCTGTCTTGGGGCATGCCCTCTTGATCATTTGAACAAGGAGGAAGTCGTATGAAGATGAGAGGAAAAGTGCTTGAAATCTTTCTGTATGGAATCAGTGTATTGGTTTTGTTTTTAGCATCATCAGTGGTAGCGGATACCGGGACTTATACGATTTCTACTCAGAATGTTGATTTGTGGGTGCAGACGGATGGGAATGTTCTCATCCGATATGAGATATCGATGCAGGTGCATACGGGGAATATCCCTTGGGTGACGGTTGGGTTACCAACATCCAATTATGAGGTTCGTTCGAGCGGAGGGGATGCTGCAGCAGTTGTTCCCCAAAACAGTGGTGGCTGGTCTGGGGTGTATGTCACACTGGATAGGACGTTCTATGCCAATGAACAATTCACCTTCTTGTTTGAGGTGTTGCAGAAGGAGTTCATCTATAAATATAACGATGAGCAGGCGTCTTTGCAGTTCATCCCGTGTTGGTGGGATAACGCAAAAATCGATCATATGAATGTCATGATTCATCTTCCGCCGGAGATTCATAGTGTGACGACCACGTCGCAGCCAACGGCTTTTATGAACTCGAGTGTCTTGTGGTCCTGGCAGGATATCCCGGCTGGTGAGAAAAAAACCACAGGGATGCTTATGCCTTTGTCGGTGTTTACTCATGTTGGACCTGGGCCAGGGGTCTTTGATTTTCTATCAGGATATAGTTGGATGTTGTGGATTATCCCTGGATTAATTATTGCAGTCGTAATCATAGCGTTGGTGCTGCGTGGTGTGTTTCGATCATCGTATGAGGATCCACAGATGTATGCCGGGGGTTTTCGGAAACTCATCAAACGTATCAGCCTGGATTGTCCAAATGACGGGACACGACTGGAGCGTCGATCGTTTCATGGGACGACGATTGATTTCTGTGAGACCTGCGGGGGGAGCTATTTTGACAAAGGTGAGGTGGAATCTTTACTGGAATCTGGGGTCAATGAAAGGGAGTTTAACACGAGATCAGTGGTCTCCTTCCGTGATTATTCCTCACCGGTTGGTACCTGTCCGCGTTGTGATGGAAGCATGGAGACGGTCACTCGAACGAGTGAGTATAAGGATTATCGTATCTATGTCTGTAAGGAGTGTCGTGGGATTTGGATGAATAAGAATATTTATCAAGCGATTAAGGACAAACGAGTAGAGCAAGACCAGCAGCAGAAGAACCGTTTAGTGGAGGTTGGTGAGAAGAAATCTGAGATTAAAAAAGCGTATTATGCTCCGAGCTGGTGGTGGTTCTATCCGTATATCTTTTATCCGCGTCAGTATCAGAAGGATATTGCTCCAAAAGCCCCGGTGTCGCATTCCTGTGCATGTGTGTCTTGTGCGTGTGTGTCGAGTTGTGCGTGTGCCTGCGCATGTGCGGGTGGTGGGGCTGCTGGGTGCGCCCCAAAAGAGACGATGTACCCACAGATTTCTTTTTTGAAAAAAAGATGATGAGACGGGTGTTTAAGGTTCCTTTGTCTCAGGATTTGGTTGATGTATCATCGTCGTTGATGCTGTGAGATAGCCTCCATAAGCAACGAACCAGATCATGACGGGGTAAATGATCATCCGCTCTGATCCACCATGTCCGATAATCCCATATAAATTCAGGATATTGATATCACTCATGAGATGTATGATGAGGAAAAGTATCCCGAGGATACCGGGTGCGATGGAGAGAAAATTGATTGGTTTTGGGAGAATTGTTGAGATGCTGATGGGAACGAGGTTCGTGAAAAGAAAAGCGATTAAGGCAAAGATTGCATGGATGCCTGGGTTGTTCAATGGAAACAAAGCTACTCCAATAGCACCGATTGATGAAGCGATGATCATGAAAGTTATCCAGCGTTTATTATGATACTTATGATAGAGGTATGCTGCAAGAAGCATGAATACGCCAAACAGGATTAATGAAATGTTGAACAAGAATTGCGTCTGTGGTATCACTCCTAAATCACTTATCGCATCATCATGGACAGAATAGTTAGGGGCGATGGATGCGCCAAGCATGAGGACGAGGAGGAACTGGCCGGAGAGTAGACTGAAAAGTAGTCCTACTATGAGATTTTTATTTTTCAACATTCGTAGTTTCAATCGTTATTTTAGTATTTATTTTTTATCTTTTTTTCATCGGGTCAAATCATTTATTGAGAAATAAAAAGTATTTTACTTTTGATTATTAATATCATATATGATATAATATTTTGGAGAGTTGCGAGGTGATTATTTCACTCCGACAACGATGAGCATAAGGAAAAACCCATTCACGACTCCTTCGGCATTCACGCCGTCATCTGCAACGACTGTTACAGTGATCGTTGACCGACCTAGACCAAAGATCAATGGCCGTAAAGAATAAGTTTTTTCCACATCAATGGAATTAATTTTTCCTGTTATTTGACGAGGAATGATAAATCCACCATCACAGAACACAGTCCAGGAGACGTTGGTTGCGGTAGCAGTCCCAGTGTTCTTGATGGCTGTATTAATTCCGACTCCACCTTTAATCGTTATATCAAGGACAGGGCCACCTATCATCATGTCGATGGTCGTCCAGTTGCTCTCCAGGTTTTTGGTATCCTTCGCCTTTATTTTCACAATATATGACCCAGATTGTGCCCAGGCATGACTTAGAACCGTCGTCTCACTAGAGGAATAGGGACCAACCCATCCACTGTTGGTTCCATCAGCCCAGTCTGCGAAATAATACACCTCATCAGCATCAGGGTCAGTGGAAACGATCGTGTAATTGTACAGGACCAAGCGTTTCCCATTCGACGGACCCGTCACGATAGGGTCTGTCGGTGGATGATTCTGTGTTCCACCGTTTGTATGACCGGTCATGGCGACATGAAAGCAGACTAAATTGGTTTGAGAGGAGAGCCCCAGTGCTGTTCGTAACGCGTTTTGATCAGTGATGACAGAGACGATGTTTGCACCAAGATTCAACGCGGTTGACTCAAGAAGGATGTTATGGAGAATCGCGCCAGACTCATACCACCACCAAAGAAGGTAGGTTTGACTGCCGATATTCTTATCCCAGAAAGGCAGGATGATCATGGGTGCAGATGCTACCGAGATGTTCCCCGGGTCGATTGCGTCTTGGATCAACTCGCGTTTATCCCCAGAAACGATCAAGGAAATTGAATGGGTGGTTGGTGCATATTGGTAGACACCGGTTTGATTCGCCATGTAGATCTTGAAGGGGTAGATGTTGATGGCACTGGGAGGCGTACGATGTCTCTTGTTGTTGATGTCATCATAAAGATATGAGGTTCCATAGGATGCCCAGAGAATCTGGGATTGTTCCAGTACAGAAAGTCCTGTGTTGTTCCAGCTGTATGCAATCTGTCTTGTGTTGACCGCCTCAGCCAGGGTCAAAGTATTATTTACAACACCCGGGAGATTTGAAGGGGGTAACGGGTTGTAATAGAAATCATACGCACTGGGTGGACGACCAACATGCATGATAATTTCTGGTTTTTCATTTGTGGGAAGATCGAGCTCGTAGAGATCATTGACACTCATTCCGGTGGTAAGCGCAGCAAGATTCAGTGCGTTTGCATCGAAGTAGACGTTTTGGGCAATCATACCGATCTCCGCCATTGCTGCTTTTTCGTCAGCAGCGATACTTTGGTTCCAGACCAATCCAAGTTTAACGGGTGCACCAGTGCTTTGACCAAGATACAGATAGTTACCCGTTTTCCAGAGGAACAAGGAATGGTTGGAGGGGACATAGATGTAGGTTGCGTCACTGCGGATAACGTAGATGGTGGTTGAATAGGTCCCATTGGGACTATAAATGGTTCGTCCGCCTGTAGGAGTCGCCCCATAGGCTGCCCATAGAATCGTTGATAATTCCACATCACTAAGCGGCGTCCCAGGGAATCCGCTATGGAAGGACATCCGACGGCAGATGGATTGCTCTAAAATCATATCTACTGGCGTTGGTTCCGGAAGTTGTATCCAATCAATCCTACCGCTTTGACCAATATCCTGTTCAGGTGTTTGACCATTTATGTTTCCAATAACAGGTATGATGGTAGCCAAGATGATTAGCAAGCAAAAAAATATACTCATATCTTTTTTTCTCATGGAAAGAATCCCCTTTATGTCTTACTATCAATATGGTTTATATAAAATTTCTGCTGATGGGATAAAAAACAAGTAATACTCTTTTTTTATAATTTCATACTAATCTTTCGTCCAAAAAACACTAGATAACTTTATTAACCCAAATACCAGTTTCAATCCTTAGGGGAAGACTATGAAGAAGGAAATCTCAATCCTCGTAGCAGGACTTATATTTTTTAGCAGTATTGGTATTGTCGTACCCTTACTGTCAGGCTCACCTGTCGAACACCAAATTGAACCATTCGTTGATGAATGTGACTGTCAGAATGGTAACAATATCTTTTGTGATTCACATGGGAACATCTACACGGTGATGAGTTCACCAATGGACTGTACAACCCTTCCAATCGCCCAACCGACTCTCGTTCCAACAGAGCTTCCAGAACAGTTCAGCTGGAAGGATGTCGACGGCGTGGATTATACTACCGATGCGAAGAACCAGGGGAACTGTGGGAGCTGCTGGGATTTTGGTGCCCTTGGTGCTCTCGAAAGCAGAATCATGATTACTGAGGACTGCCCAGCACTACAACCTGATCTTTCCGAACAGTACGTGCTGTCTTGTCTCCCTGCTGCAGCCAACACCTATGGACGTGGATGCGAAGGGGGGACTCCCTATGCTGCTTATTATTATATCATGAATACCTCAGCAGCAGGAAACTATGTCAACGGCATCATCCCAGAGACATGTTTCCCCTATGAAGCGAGTCATGAGATCCCCTGCGATGAGAAATGTGAGGATTGGATGGATCAACTGATTCCTCTCTCCAATTGTTCATTAACGTTCCTAGACCTCGGGTATGCGACTGAGGAAAATACCAACATTATCAAAACCATCCTGTATGAGGAAGGACCATTTGTGGTTGCACTGAATGTCACCGAGGAGTTCGTCAACTACTGGGGCATCCATCACAGTCCTGATGTGTACTACCCGGATACTCATGAGCCCTGGGGAAACATGCTAAACCATATGGTGATGCTTGTGGGGTGGAAGGATGATGCATCGATAGACAATGGCGGGTACTGGATTGTGAAGAACAGCTGGGGGACCGACTGGGGCTATGATGGATTCTTTAACCTTGAATATTATAGTCTGTTTTTCGGGATGTATTATGCGACAGGAACTTATGACCCTGAGAGTGTGGATTGGGCTCCCATCGCGGATGCTGGTGGGCTGTACCGCACCGAAGCTGGTGAGATGATTATCTTTGATGCAACTGCCAGTATAGATCCCGAAAGCCCCATCGAAAGCTATGCATGGGACTTTGGTGATAACACCTCCGGATCGGGACCTACCGCATCACATACGTATTCGACCGCAGGTGTCTATGGTGTCACGCTTACCGTGACCGATAGCGAAGGCAACAGTGGAACAGATACGACATTGGTCGGTGTTGGACAAGACCCTGTGACTCTTGACGCCCAGGGGAATCTTGGTATCGATGTCACGGTGGAAAGCCGCAGCACCCAGGTCCTTGACAATGTTGACTGGTCTGCTGATTTCTCAGGTCTTCTCTATGCACGTCACACCAATGGGAAGATACCCTTGCTTTCTGAGCAATATTCATTTAGTACTCATATTCCCATTGTTGGGTTCGGTGTGGGAACAGTGACGATTGCTGTTGAGGGGCTTACGCATACAGAACGATTCTTCATTTTAGGACCACTGGTGTTTGGGTTGCGACTCCAATAAAATAAAAAAAAAAAAAAAAGATGGATTGGGTGTTTACGAAGAGTATCCACCAAATCTAAGACTGGGGTCTCCAAAGACCGCCCAGTTGGTGATGACAAACGCATCTGTTGAAGTGATGCTTTGTTCAGAGACGTATTTCTGGATGGCTAAGCTATGGGCTTGAGCTAGGTTTGTGGAGCCGTTTCCAATCTCGTAGAAGAAATTCATCTCTAGCTCTCCGCTGAGACTGACTGGGTTGCCTCCAGATCCCATTCCATATCCGGTACAGCCGGTTGAGCCGATGGCTCCACCGAATGCTTTCAGGAGCAAGCCCCAACTAAAACACATGTAGATGGGGTATCCGTACCCAAAGTGGGTGGTCCCTTCCTTATCCTTCATGGCGGGAATCATACTGATGTTATACATTCCGTTGTGACAACCCCCAACGACGATGACAGGGTACATGTCTTTGTTCTGGATCCTCCCGAAATTCACAATGGTTATCCCTGTGCGTTCGTCGATGTCAAACCAGTTTGTATCCCAGCGTGAGGGGCTACCGTGTCCTTCAAAAGCGACAAAACCAGCGCCTTTGTTTATCGCAGCTGGGATGTCTTTCTTATCAGGAACGAGACCACCGATGTCTCTGTTGGTGGTGAATACTTTTGTGAGTGTCAGAGCAGGGATCGCTTGCTTGGTGTGGTTATAGGCGAGCTGACAGAGGTATTCTCCATCAGGCTGACCTTGGAAATACGCAAAGGTTCGGCCTCCGACTCCTATGAAGTTGGTGTACCAGGGTTTTTCCTCAGGGCCGGTGCCTTCATAGTTGAGTATTTTTTTAACAATGTGTCTTAACTCAATGGTGTTAGCCACCGCGCAGCGACTGACGTAGACTTCAGGATACATATCGAATTTATCGGTTGGATACCCTGGTAGATACCAGGCAGCAAAAACCCCGTCACCATTGGAGTCCCAACTGTCGAACGCACCAGTGGCGTTGTAGAGACATCCGTAGTAGAGGTCGGAGAGGCATCCTTCGTCCTCATCGTTGGGGATGCTGACATACCGGACAGGGACATTCCAGGCTTTCCAACCAGCAGAGGTGGTGTCTTTGTCTTTGGCGTAGATATGGCTTTTCAGTCCTCCTGCGAGGAACACATAGGTGATGTTGTAGGTGTCATAGGCGTCTTTTATGAAGAGTTTTATTTGTTCTGGTTGGTCGGTTCCATTGTATTCCGCAAGGATGTCTTCTACCGATTTGAACATCGTTGCGACTCCTTTGGTGTTTTTAAAGTCAATGAGAGGCTGCAGGGTATCTTCAAAAGCCTTTGGTGCGATGATCACCATGTCATATTCTGTGCTCACCGTCTGAGGTATGGTGGGTGGAGTATAGGTAACCGTGACGTCGAAGCCTTCTGTGTAGTCAACCAGATGGTTTACCGGTGAATACCGGACTGGATAGCAGATGACTTTGACGAAGGTGACTTGCTGATCTTGTTGATTGCGGCCTGCGCCAAGATCATAGGTGTACCAGGTTTGTGGATACCACTGGTCGCTGTCGTAGATGGAGGGGTCGGTGACGTAGGTGGTGGTCTGCGTCATTTTGGAGAGGGGTGCGATCATCGCTGGGATGATGTCTTGTGCGAGGGTCATCGTGTTGATTTGTTTTTGTATGCAGGTTACTTGGATGTTGGTTGATTTGAAGGGGATCTCAAAGGTTTTGACATAGAGAGGCAGGATTGGTTTGTGTTGTTCGAGGAGTTGCGTGGTTGCTCCGGCGAGTTCTATTTGATTGAATCCATCTTTTTCTATGAGTGTGGGTGGTTCGGTGAAACGAACCGTGGATGTTTGGGTGGTGGAATCTGGTGTGGGTATGGTTGTGTTTGTGGCGTAGGTGATGGTGCCAAATCCGCTTATGATGACTATTCCTATTATTACGATTGCGAGTATCTTTTTCATACTAATCAAATCCCTCTTATGAGATAATAATCAGGGTTCATCTATTTAATTACTTTCTTCAGAGAATATAAAGAAGAAAGGAGGAAAAATGATTGATTAGAGGGGACTTTTCAGGAGAATCGTTTCGGTCGTTCATGTTTTTTCTTCTAAATCCTCTCCTGAATCCCAGGGTTTTTCTTTATAATTGTTTTTTTTGTAAGTATGTGGTTATTGTTGGAGGATCAAGAAGATTTTTTCAGGAATTTGCAGGATGCCGGCGATGAGCAACATCACGCCAAGGAGATAAATTAGTAGTGATTTCATTGAAGTCTGGTTCCACCCGGGGATATTATGGTGAATAATAAAATTCGCTCCGATAATCAAGATTCCAATGATGGCGAGAGCTGGTACTATTCCTATTATGATGGTTGATAGTTCATGGATAAAAGGTGTTAAGACTCCTAGTATGAGGGCGGCAACGAGGTAGATGATGACTGCTTCCTCTTTTTTTCGGTATCTTCCTTTTGCGATAAACCCACGGGCATTCATGGAATAGAGAAATCCTGAGATGAAGGTCACAAGGATACCTGTTAAGATCATCGCACTTTTTTCGAAAAATAGTTCTATCATTAAAATTCGGTATCTTCACTATGTCTTTTAATGTTGATGAAAAAAGGATTTAAAAAAAATCCTTGGTTAATACTCTTTTCAGAGAGTTATCATGAAGTATTCATGAAAGCTTTTGTGTTGTTGGTTTTTTTTTGTTCATCCAGATGAGGTTATTCTAGCTACGAAGATCATAGCTCTGAGCATTGTTGGCATTCAGGGATTTTTTCAAAATCATGGTTGAAAATCGCTTCTCGGATTGATTGGTATTTTTTACTGGTCCAGATCTCCTTTATTGAGGTGTTCTGGACATTTCCTAGGATTGTTTTTTTTCTGTAATCATTGCAACACAGAATGACGTCTCCATTGTAGAGAATGTTAAAAGAATTTGCTAAATGATAGCATCCTTTGGTGAGACGTGACCACATGTTTTGTATCAGTCTGTATCGAAATGGTATGTCTCCCTTGGGTATGCCAATATCTTTGAAGTTTGATACGGCTCCTGCTCTGTTGTTTACCACTCCTATCTCTTGAGGGATTCCTTTCATTTTCCAGTAGTTCCTGAACTCAAGAAGTTCGTGATAGTTCTCTTTTTGCCAGATGAATCGCACAAAGATTTGTGTTTTGCTTTTT
>JALOTN010000051.1 GCA_025457885.1 Thermoplasmatota archaeon
GTCCCTCTGGATTGGACGGGAGAAGGCGTTTTTGAAGATGGAGAAACAGAAGACTACCTGCTACTGATCAATCAAACAATGGAAGAGGGTTGGTATTACAAACCATCATATACGAATTATGCCCCCCAGGGAATGCCTGATTTCAATCAGACCCAAGATACATGGAAGAGTATCGTTGATGGTGGAAATGGTATAGCAAACTCCGCAGCTGTTGGTGATGATGTTCAGGTTGTCCCTGTTGGTGGCGCAGTCACCCCCGGGTCAGCGGTTGTCGCACCTGGGCCAAACTGCATATTAAACACTAATCCTGCTGGTGATGATGTCGCAAAATGGTCATTCTGCGGACCGGTTGCGGTTGCGAATTGTCTGTGGTGGTTTGACTCAAAATATGAGGATCCAACTGGGTATCCTGGTGATGGGGTCGATACCTATCCGATGGTACAGAAATACACCGGCATAAGCGATGATCACCTGAAAACGAACGTCCCACCATTGATACAGGATCTTGCGGTGAAAATGAACACGACCACAAAAGGAACCACAAACATCACCGATATGAAGAACGCGATACAGACCTGGTTAATCAACAAAGGACTCTCCCCAGTCTACACCGTCAATAAATACAACGCTCCAAACTTTTCTTTTATCGAAAATGAAATTGAACGCTGCCAAGATGTGATCCTCCTACTTGGTTTCTATAATGAGACAGAAAAAATAGTTGATCAAATGCAGATGCTGATGAATACAAATGATAATCTGCAACCTCAGAACTGGTGGGATTATCAAAGCTTTGTTCCAAGTGTCAATAAAATAGATGCGATTAATATCACCTTAGTCAGTAACGGAGCTCCCTGTGATGTACAAATTAATCTCTATAATGTCCTTGGAGGTGCGCCCATAGGAACTTCAATAATGAATCCTGGGAATCTTGTCTCTCCCACGTGGGTCCAATTCCATTTTCCAACAACAATCCCATTAAATCCTGGAAGCACGTATTATTTTGACGTACGAGAAGTGCCAGGACCAGACGTGAATCATTATGAATGGTTCTATTACTCTTCGTCAAATAATTACCCACCAGGACAAGGATGGATGAATAGCATTCCTTTTAACTATGACTGGACGTTTAGAACAGAATACTACCCTGAAACAGCACGTCAAAAAGGTCATTTTGTTACCTGCGCGGGGGTGAACTCGAATCTATCAAAAATCGCAATCAGCGATCCTGAGCTAAACATCCAAAACCCAAATGGGAATCACAATGATGCAGCCAACGTTTCACATGATATCTATACCGTTGCTATTGGATGTCCTCTGCCAGCACTCCCCTATCAATGGTGGTTACAGAACTATGTTTCAATCTACGATTATACAATTGTCGAACAAGCAGTCACCCTCTGTCCACGAGCATATAATTACCCACCAACATTGGGATCACCAACACCCGCGAACGGATCAACCAATAACCCAAGAACTCTGACCTGGAGCATCCCGATTAATGACCCTGAAGGAAACACGTTTAGTTGGTCAATTCAATGCAGCAACGGACAATCCACAAGTGGCACTGGCGCAATCAATGGCACAAAATCACTCAGCATCTCAGGGTTGGCATATGCAACCACATACAAGGTATGGGTAAACGCAACCGACCCTACTCCTGGCAGTGGAATCTATACAAGGAAATGGTACACCTTCACAACGAAAGCAAGCCTTCCACCGGTTTTTGGAGTACCCTCCCCGACAAATGCTTCAACAAATAATCCATTGAGCCTTACCTGGAGCATCCCCATTAATGACCCTGAGGGAGATACGTTTTCGTGGACGATCCAATGCAGCAACGGACAATCAAACAGCGGAGCAGGGGCTACGAATGGCACAAAAACCCTCAGCCTCTCTGGTCTTTCCTATTCTACAACGTATAAGGTCTGGGTGAATGCAACTGATCCTAGTGGGAGTGGGGTATACACCAGGGCGTGGTACACATTCACCACAATGATTAATCTTCCTCCGGTCCTCGGAACACCATCCCCCGCAAATGGTTCAACAAATAATCCTCTGAGTTTTTCCTGGAGCATCCCTATCAGTGATCCTGAAGGAAACACCTTTAGTTGGTCGATTCAATGCAGCAACGGACAATCAAATTCCGGTACAGGTGCGACGAATGGAACCAAAACACTAAGTCTCTCCGGACTTGCTTATTTAACAACTTACAAAATCTGGGTGAACGCCACAGATCCTACCGGGAGTAATCAGTACACTCGACGATGGTTCACCTTCACCACCCAACAACAACAAAACTCGCCACCAAACAAACCAGCGACACCCACTGGGCCAGCATCAGGAACACCAGGGACGGCTTATACCTACTCGACTAGTACCACGGACCCAAATAGTGACCAAGTCTATTACCAATGGGACTGGGGTGATGGATCAACACCCACGTGGATTGGGCCGTATGCCTCTGGTCTGACAATAAACACGACCCATACCTTTGGGAAAGGTTCGTATAGTATCAAAGTAAAAGCCAAAGACACCAATGGTGCCGAGAGCGTCTGGTCAGATCCACTCGCGATTACGATGCCAAAAAGTGCCCTTTTACCGTCTCACTGGTTTTTCCAGATACTGAAGCAGTTCTTCCAGCAATTCCCCCATGCACTACCCTTAGTGCGTCTCTTATTAGGATGGTAAAACCATCCACTCTTATTATTTTTAGAATTTTATACCAAAATTTTTGTTCTGTTTAAATACTCACAAAAACAATATATATAGGAAGCACATTAGCTATATATAAGGGGATAATTTATGAAGAAATTAATTCCACTATGTCTAATAGGAATCATGGTCCTAAGTGGACTTGGAGCTGCCGCACAATCAAGCACAGAAAACACCTATGAACGGGAAACCGTTCGTTTTTCACCGCCAATCATACAAAATACCCATCTTTATGCATCGGTGACTTTGGACGAAACAAACTCATTTTTAATGAAACAAGACAAACCATTATTGCCACGATATTCACAGATATATACCTTCCCATTTGGCACAACCATTGAAAGTGTGACGGTCACACCAATAAATATTCAGACACAGGTTCTAACACAGCCTCTAGAACCAACCCCTCAATATGCAGTCCTGAATGGAGCCACACCCGCTGAGAAGGAAACTCCGGTGAATTACGGATTTGATGTGTATCCTGCTACCTGGTTTGACTATAGTGTGAGATGTGGACGATACAACGAACAGCTCAGTATTATTGTCACCGTTGATGTCTACCCGATTCAATATCATCCTCTTGAGAATACCATTGAATATGCGGGACAAACTGATGTCGTTATTCAATACTCAACCTCGACTCCTCAGACATCAGCTCGTGATGATTATCAATTCGTCATCATCGGACCCTCCGGGTATAGTTCACAGATTGCTCCATTGATTACCCATAAGATTGGTCGGGGGATTACCTCAAAATTCGTTAGTTTAACGGAGATCTATGATGGAACGTACTTCCCTGCAAACGGAAGGGATAACCAAGAGAAAATAAAATATTTCATTAAAGATGCGATTGACTCCTGGCTCACGAGTAATGTTCTGTTAGTAGGAGCCGCTGGGTCTGGCAGCACACAATTACCCGTCAGAGACACCCACATTTACATTGATGCCGATGAACCTGATGATGAGGTGTTCTCCAGTGATCTCTATTATGCGGATATCTATGATGGGACCATGCAGTTCTGCAGCTGGGATTCCAATAGTAATAATGTGTTTGGAGAATATGACTGGAACGGAGGCCAGTATGATGAGGTGGACCTTGAACCTGATGTGTATCTTGCTCGATTACCAGCGACATCAGGAAGTCAAGTGACTGCTGTGGTTAACAAGATTAAAACCTATGAGAACACCCCTGGTTACCAGCAAAGCTGGTTCCCAAACCTTGTGCTTGTCGGTGGAGACTCCTTCCCTGACAACAATGTGGTATTGGAAGGGGAGTTTGCAAATCAGAAAGTCGCTGACCTTATGACCGGGTTCATTCCAGATAAGATCTGGGTGACGAACGGGAAATTAAACAGTATCGTACCTACCGGTGTTGAAAACATAAAAAGTGCGATTAACACCGGGTGTGGCTTTGTTGATTTCTCCGGGCATGGTAACACGAACATCTGGGCATGCCACCCAGAGGATAATTTTGGTGTCTGGTTACCGACTCCCACTGGTGGTATTTATGGCAATGCAATCTCTACATTATCCAATGGGAATAAACTGCCCATTGTGACTGTTGAAGCCTGTTCGACAGCGAAATTTGCTTCTGATAGCAATTGTTTCAACTGGGTGTTCCTCTACAACTCCAATGGTGGAGCCATTGGGTCATTCGGATGCACAGGACTTGGATATAGCTATATCGGGTCCGGTGTTGTTCAAGGACTAGTCGGGAAGATCGGGTTAGATGTCTATCGGGCATACAAAACAGATCAAGCGGAGACCTTTGGTGAGCTTTGGGCACGTTCATTGATCCGGAATATCAATTCAGGGATGGATGCGACGGAGCATAAGACCGTTGAGGAATGGCAGGCTTTCGGAGATCCTACCTTAGCGATTGGTGAAACATCGCAGCCTCCAGCCAAACCACAGGCGCCAAGCGGGCCCGCCTCTGGTGGGATAAACACTGAATATACGTACACCTCTTCGACAACCGATCCTGAAAGCGACCAGGTCTCGTATATGTTCGACTGGGGCGATGGGACATATAGCAGCTGGGTTGGGCCTCTGAATAGTGGGGCGACTGCTTCTGCGAAGAAGAAATGGACCACTGAGGGAACATACCAGATTAAAGTCGTCGCAAAGGATTCTCATGGGAAATTAAGTGTATGGTCAGATCCCCTCTCCATCAGCATGCCGTATTCCTATGAGCAGCCGCTGTTGCATTTCCTAGAGCGGTTGTTCGAACAGTTCCCGCATGCATTCCCATTGCTGCGCATCATTTTGGGATATTAACCATCCCTCCTTTTTTCTTTTTTTTTCTTCGACGAAATTCTTTTATACGATGAAAAGATATAATTCTTAAAGGGGATTTTCTATGAATGGTCAAAGAAATCATATAGGTCTGATGGTAGTCGTTGTAGTATTGTCTGTTGTTCTGGCAGGTATTACTGTTCTAGCAGGACCAATAAAAAGCAACCAGGTTTTTTCTCAGAGCAAAAGATCTGATTATACCGGGTTTAGTCTTATGACGCCCTCAGGATATCTGTCAGAGGTGCAGGTGTGTTGTGATGCGGTCGTTTCTTTACCTAATCTCCGAAACGGAGGACAGCAACAGATTCATTCTTCTTTGAGAACACCATATTCAGCGGTATTCGATGGGGTTGACTGGAGCAATGCAGGGGGAAATCAGAAACGGAACGGGTTATCTGATGTGAAGGGACCTCTTTCGGCAGATCTGTTATGGTCTGGTGGACGTACCTCATTGATTTCCTGGCTTCCGGTGACTGAGGGGAATCGTTTATTTGTTGTACGACAAGCTGGTTGGCCGGGGGCTGCTCATGACTCACCTATTGTTGCTATGGATCTTTATACGGGTGAAGAACTGTGGAGTGTGGAGATTCCGTATCATACAAACGATTGGACCACCTGGGTGGGGGGTGTGAAAAACGGTCAGCTCTATGCATCGCGTTCTGGTAATGGTGCTTCAGTGGCTGATAACCTGTATGCACTGGATGTAGAGACCGGGGATACACTTTGGGTTTCGACTGTTTTGATTGATGCAGGGCCATATGATGGAGTGGTGTTTGCCTCTGATGGTGACCCGATAGTGGCGTCGTTTACTGATATCTGGCGTTTCAATAACGAGGATGGCTCATTGGTCTGGCATGCGGATCGTCTCGGCTCGGTTTCGGGAAGCTGTGGTGGCGCAGCATTCCAAGAAAGGTTCTATGTTGCGGATGCTGCCCCGGGTGGTCATATTATCGTCGCTTATGACATGCAGACTGGTCAGCGGCTCTATGAAAGCTCGGTGATGACGGGATTCACTCTGCAGAACACTCCGTTCGTTGGGCCGGATGGGACGATTTACCTGAGTCGTACGCAGAACAACCCGGTGACCGATTATTTTTACGCTTTTACTGATACGGGGGCAAGTCTTGTTGAGAAATGGCATCGCATCTGTGCTTGGACCACGTTTAGTGAGTATGCTGCAAGTGCTGATGGAGCGGTGTATTGTATCTTGCCTGGTCCTTGTATTGGGAAGTTGGATGCTCAGACAGGGGATATCCTTGCACAAAGTGAGGTGTTGGAGGTGGAAGAGTCCTATCTTTCCCCGCATTTTGCTGTGGATGTCGCTGGTACTGTGTTTTTCTCTAATGGAGGTTTTTCTGAAGGAAAAGCATCGGTTTTCACTACAGATCTGACTCCTCTTTGGAACACGACAATGAAGAATATCAACATTGGAGGACCATCCCTGGGAAACAATGGGATTCTGTTACTGTGTGGCACTGGGACAAATATACGCGCATATCAGGCTGCTCAGCCGATCCTAGACCTCAACGTGACCGGGGTATTCCCCCATGTGTCTGCATCGATTGTCAATATCGGGGAAGCTGCAGCAACGAATCTGAGTTGGCAGATTTTGGTGACCGGAGGAATCTTTGGGCGCATCAACAGTACTCGTTCAGATATCGTCCCAACGCTTGACACTCAGCAGACCGTAAATATCTCATTAGACCGGTTTATTTTTGGTTTTGGGAAAATCACAATCCTGGTTAGCGCGACCTGTGATGAAGGGGTTGTTGTATCAAAAACAGTGGAGGCATCGGTGTTTCTGATTTTTGTGAAAATGAAAACCTAACTGTTGTGCAATCTTCTTTTGTTTCATTCACCACAATAGTATTTATTTCTTTTTTTTTATTTTTATGAGTGTTTCATTGTTGGTTTTTTTTTATTTTTTCAGGGGAAGATATCTATTTATAGCTAGAAGCATTATGATACTGGGTTATCGGGAGAGGAAGTATGGCAAAAACAAGTAAAAAACAAATTGAAGAGGATGAAAAGAAGGTGATTGATCAGCTTCAAAAGAATTGCATGGAAAACCTTGATTTGTTCGCCAAGAAATGTGGTTTTTCTCGTCAGAAGGTGTGGAGGATTATTAAGAATTTGGAGCAGGAGAAGGTCGTCTGGGGGTATACTGCGATCGTCGACCCGGAGGTGTTGAAGAAAAAACGATATCTTCTTCTGATGAAGCGGAACACGCAGAAGATCAATAGGAAGATTATTGATATTCTGTTATCGCGGGAGTTCGAAGAGGTTATTTCAAAACTGGGTATCACGATTGAGACTAGCTCGTATGTGCATGGGGAGTATGACTGGATTGCTTCGTTCCTTGCCCCGGATATTGTCTATGCGAAGAAATTCAGTGAGCTGGTGAAGATAACCTATCCAGAAACGTTTCAGAGGATCGACCTTGTTGAAACACTCTTTGATATTAAACGTCAGAATATCTTTCATCCTGATGCGAATAAATTAAAGGATTACATCTGATGCTCGGCCCTTTGGCATTCTTTTGTTTCGATGGTTGATGTGGACGTATCGTCGTCTTCATCAATTTTTTTTTTGAGATTATTTCTGGATATCCGATATTTTTAAAAGATACTGTGTGTTCTCATTCTCTTACGAGGGTATTGGGTACTCTATGATTGAGACGAGTAAAATACTTCTATTGGAAATTACACGGAATCTGAGAAGAAAGATGAGGGTTTCACCTATCTTATATTTGTTTTTTTCCGCGATGGTTTTTTTTTCTCTTGTGATGTTTGCGTTTCTTACTTTTTTTCTGCTTCATACTGAGACGACATTTAATTTCATGGATGTGTTTTTCACCGTTTTTTTCTTGTTTCTTATGAAATCCGCTTCTGATATGCATACACATTTTATTTCAGCGCCTCAAGTCTCCTATGCGCTCTCTGCGGATGTTTCATCAAGGAGAACTGTGGCAGGTATCATCATTGGTATTGTGTTGATGAATATGGGTCTGTGGTTTTCATTTTCTTTGGTGTATCTGGTGGTCCTCTCCGGACTTCGTATCCAATTGTTTTATCCAATAGAGTATCTATTGTTTAGCATGAGTATTTTAGGTGGTATCCTTCTGGGATGTTCTCTTTCGCTTCATTTCTTTTCCTCGAAGCAATTTCGATTAATCCCGTCGATTCTGTTGCTGGTATTCTGTTGGTTTTCACAAAGCATGCTGTTTGTTGCAGGGATGCTTCCGCTTGCTTTGTTGCATTGTCTCTGGGCTGTATCTCATCCATTGGATTCGTATCGATTTGTAAGACGCAAGCAACGAACCAGTACAGGGTCTCCTCAAAAAACCAGGGGCGTGCTGCACTCCCTGTTTCTGCGGGAGGTGACTGGGATTTGGCGGGATCGTTTGTATATCAGTTTTGTGTCGATGTCGGTGTTTACCGCGCTGGGGACGGGGTATCTTTTCTTATATGGGACGGATCTGTTCATCCCTGAGTCGATCCAGCGGTATCTGCGAGGGTTTCTCCCGTCTCTTTTTGTGTTTCTTGGGTGTTATGTGGTGGTGATGTATACAGCGGTGTTCCCGGCGCTGAATTTATTTCTCACTGAGGAGAAGACCATGTGGATTCTCCGGAGTCTCCCCGTGTCAAATCAGATGATTGTCTATGGCAAGACCCTGGCACTTTCCTTGTGTTTTTTGACGACTCTACCGTTTCTTGCCTTTATCCCGGTGTTCCTCGGGGTGAGTGATTTGTTGTTTTTGTTCTGGTTTTTATGTTTTTCATTTCTTGCTGCGGTTATCATTGCGGTTCCTTTGGGAGTGAAATATGTCGGGAAGAAATCAGATATCTTATTGCTGTATAGCGTCGCAATGATTCTGTTTGTGTTGTTAAGTATGGTGGGCGCCGGGATGAATCTGTTACGAACGATTGGTGGATTCTCTATTCTCCCATTATGTGTCTTATTGATCTGTTTGGAGCTTGTGGCACTGTTTTTATCGTTGAAACTGTCGGTCCATTTGCTTTCTGCGTCGTTTTACCATCAAGTAAAATATTCTCTTTAAAAAAAAACGATTTGTGGTGTATGGTTTTTTTGATTAGTAGGGGGCTAATCCCATGTTGAATTTCGCTGCAATAAGATGGGCACCGAGTAATCCATAATGGAACGCGGGCATAATGATTTTTTCAAAATGGTGGAAAAACCCTGCTCGGATGTTGCCAAACCAATGTGTTCGATAATGAACGAAGAGTGCATTGAATTCGACGTATTCTCCTCCATTGATATGGACATGACGGTGACGGGTTACTAAGCCGATGAGGATCGTCCAGTCTTTCGGCCAGAGTTCACCTGTTGATTGTTCAGAAGTCATCATCCCTGCCGTGATTGGGGGCAGTAGGAAAAGGAAAAGACAAAATGGGACGTAAAGTAAGGTTTTTTTCATGAATTAATCCTCTCTCATTAATCACAAAACAATCCCTAGATTATAAATGTTTAGTTTAGAATATAAATCGTTACAATTGTTGCAGTTAAAATTTAGTATAAAGACTAATTCTGGAGTGTATCAGAAACATCCTATCATGATACCGATAAAAAACCGCTATTTATCTTAAAATTGTAGAAGATTCCCTTAGAGAAAAAATCTTTGTTTTTTCAGACGGTATACTTCAAAAAAAGAACGAAAGAATGTATTTGAAAATTATTTTGGTTTATTCGCATGAGGATTACCTTGCTTCTCTTCCCATTCAGTGTCTCAAAGGAAATCGATTAATATTTGAAAAAAAACCGTCTGATTTCAGCGATTTCAAGGATATATTTTTATAGAAGAAATCAGCTCATCTTCTTGCGAAACGGGATAGGTCTCCTATGGAAGATGGAATTAAAGCTATCATTGTTATCATCGTTGTTTTACTGATATCCCTTTTTTTCTTCGTCATCCTCATCGAAGAACTATTCATTGTCTTTCTCTTGATTTCCCTTGTTCTCATTATTTTATTAGCCTATATCATTCTTTTAATTTTCACCACAAACATGGATAAACACAAGATGAAGAAAGATTGGGAGAAAGTCGAAGAACTCAAAAAAATAAAACCACCCTTCGTGGAATGATGTGAACATTTCTGATTTCTTATTTTTTTTATAGAAGGCACCATTTCTTTTTTAGAGTCTCAGAAGGTTCAATCCTACCTCGTCATGATACTCCCGGGTAATCTGGCCTTCGATAATGTCAATGATGCCTTCGAAGGTGGCGCTGATTACCGCACTCGTCAAATGACCTCCGATGATCTTATGTTCAACGTTCCCCAAGGTGATATGCAGATGAAGATAGACTTCCCCATTCATGGTCGTCACATTCCCAAGAACTGAGGTAATCTCATGATCACCAGTGAATTCCTTTGATTGATATTTTTTTGTTTTTGTGTTCATCAGACCAACCGTGACCTTGTCTGTTGCACCGATACCACAGATCGAACCAAGGGTAATGTTCAGTTCTTTACAAATTGCTTTAAGATTCTCGATAAGTTCTTCTCCTTTGTCGATTCGTACAAAAACCCGTGTACCACATCGTTTATACTTCATGAGCCTTTGATCAACAATCCTTCCTATTTAAACATTTATGATGGTCGTTTTTTTATATCATTTTTTTTCGTAATATAAGTCATATAATATTCTTTGCGGGTATATTTTTAAACAATCATGTGTTATCGTTCTTCGAGTGAGGAGACGTGGGTGAAGATGAAAATTAATATCATGTATGAGTTAATCTTTGAAGAAATTTTTGAAGAATAAAAAAAGATAAAAACACTAGGAAAGGATTTGAAAAATGAAGAAATATATCCTGGTAAATATCTGTTTATTACTTGTTGGAATAGTCGTTCTGATACTCTTTCAGGATGATTCGACCGTGCTTAATGCCTCGGTAAAATTTATCGGCCTGTGTCTTACTCTGATCAGTTCATTTCTGATCATTTGTTACTTCTTTGGTATAACATTAAACAAATTAGAATAAAAAGTCGAAGATTCAGCGCTCTTTGACATGTTTGTTCTCGTTATTTATAAATTTAAAATAGACGGGAGAGATAGGTATTTATAGCGGGTCTTCATATATTTTTTTGGGAGTCTGGCTATTTTTTCGTAAAGAAGAGATTCTTTACCTCCCAGACTTAACCAGACTCCCATTTCGTTTGACACTCATTCAGTCTTTACAATCATATTTCAAAAAAAAGTGTCCTGTGTCACGAATCAAGGTCTATTGGTGGTGTGTTTTAAACCATTGACAGTTCATACAGCTACCGTTCATGATTCCTGGATTGCCTGGTTTCATCCTGTTGGTGACCCAACATTCGGTTTCGATACCTAGCTGATAAACGATACATTGTTTTTTAACCTCGTTGAGACACTCATGATAGTCCCAGCAATGCTGCAACTGTTTTGGATCGATATGTTTCTTCATATGCATGATATCGAATCTCGTGTATTTTTATTAGGGTTTCGAAAACAGAAGGACTTAAAAAAAATGTAATAAAAAAAAAAAGAAAAAAAGGAGAGAGGTTCTTTAGGACCCGATGAGCTGTCGCAAGAGCGGGAACAGGTGTGGATATTTTTCCCAGAGATGCTGCAGCAAGAGGATAAATGAGAACCGGTACTCCACAGGCATCGTTATTGGTAATGTTGCCCAGTCGCTCTCAGAGTCCATACTATCCTTGGCTTTTATCTTCACTGAATAGGCGCCCTCATCTGTCCAGGTATGGGTCATATGGATTTCTGTGCCAGAGACATAGGGACCAAGCCAATCAGAGGTCGTGTTATCTCCCCAGTCAATGAAATAATACACAACCTGGTCTTGAGCATCGGTTGTCACCATGTTAAACAGATATGGTTTGCCCGGTTTTCCTTCCGCAGGACCGGAAATCTCAGGGACGTTTGGTGGAGTGTTATCGGTAATGGTGACCGTCAGGGGTTCTGATTTGGTACTGGTAGCGCCCCATGAGTCCTTTGCCTTCACGGTCACGTTGTAAGTCCCAAGAACAGTCCAGATATGTTTCCCTGACCCTGTTTGTCCGGATTGATACGGTCCAATCCAAGCACTCGTACTACCGTCTCCCCAGTTGAACTGATAATAGATCTCTTCGTTGTTAGGTTCAGTAGTACTACTGGTGTAGGTATACTCAACGTTCCAAATCCCAAGTGTCGGCCCCAGAGGTTTGGTTGGTTGTGCTGGTGGGTCACTAGTAACTTTCAAGGAGAGATATGTTCCTGTTCCTTCAGGATACTCCCCATATTGTGGTGTTTCGTCATCCTCATCATGATCAAATGCGTATTGGAACGCTTCATCCATTGTGATAATTCCATCTTGGTTTGCATCTGCATCAACAGGTTGTCCATAGGCATCCTCCCCTTTCACCGCAGCGGTCCAGTGGAACACAAACGTATCATATACATAATCTGGAGGCATAGCCCAAGAGTATTCATCATAGCGACATGCGGATGATGCAACAATTGGTCCGGGTTCACTTGGCACATTAATGATATTGTCGAGGAATCCCCCTGAAAAGCAGGGTTCAAACGTGCAGATTTTCTCAGCGGCAGGGATCGCTGCTAAGAGCTCTGCGAAATGAGCATCAGTGAGTTCCTCATGGTTCCAGAGATTCTCAATGGTGTCCCAACCACCCGCAGAGCTTCCATGATCTGTTGTGAACACAAACAACTTCTCACTGCCGGTAAAATTGTTCGCTAGTCCCGTAAAGACGGCATCAACATTCGAAAGAACACAGGAATACATGATATCATCATCACCGTCACCATCCAAATCCGGATCAGAATTCAACCCGTTTGATTGATCCGCTGCCGGGCTTAATCCATCTGAGCAGAGGACAATGATGTTCTCATCTGGA
>JALOTN010000090.1 GCA_025457885.1 Thermoplasmatota archaeon
TGATAAAAACATAATTCATGAACACTATTCTATTCTTATTGAAAAACAAGAGAAAAAGATTATCATGAATACTTCATAGAATTATGTATCATCAATATAAAAAATTTATTAAAAGAGTGGCAACGCTTACAACAACAAAAAGACGAACAAACAACCATGTTCCCCCATTGCTATGGGGATAATACGCCTCTTTTTTATCCATATCGATTCCCTGACTATTTATTTATATATTCTTATCGACTACGGGGTTTTCCTTTACATCCTTGAATCTATCGGCTTCGTTTCGTGTTCTTTTTTCTGCATTCGTCCTGTTCTTTTTTCATTTTTTGTTCACGCTCGTCCAACCAGCCTACAACCTTTTTAATGGAGGCAGAATCGTATTTTTCCTTCAAACTTTTCACCGCGCAGATTTATTCTAGTAACTTTTTCCTTGAATTCCAAGCAGCAGTTCCAACTCGGTGATATGCTCTTGTTCTTCCATAAGGATGTGCCTAATTTCATGCTCAAGCAGATGATCGTAATATCCTTTACTTTTTTCTTTCTTGAGCGCTTCAAGGAGTTTCCGGTAGGTATCAACCGCCGTTTTTTCGTCTTTTAAATTCACTTCAAGAATCTGCTTGATGGTCGTTGCTGAGTGTCTTGGAGTAAAATCAACACTTGGTATACCGCCGAGATCTCCAATTAAGGTTCTGAATTTCTCTTGATGACCTTTTTCGTCGTTGGCGATTTCTTTGAGACGTGCAATGATAGGTTCAGCATCTGTCCCTTCGATTATTTCCGCATGGCTTAAGTATTGTACATAAGCAGCGTGTTCCAGCTCCAACCCATGATTCAATAATTCAATGATTTTCTCTTTCGTCATAAATATTTATCTCCATTTTTTTCTTTATTGGATATGCTTTATTTGTTGGGGTGACCTATTGGTTATTTGATTTTGACTTTGGTCGTTTCATATTTTGGTTTTGGATCTGCTTTCGGTAGCAAAACCTTTAGAATTCCGTCTTTGAGTTCCGCTTCTACTTTTCCAGTTTTCAAGGTTTCAGGAACCTGGAATGAACGATAGAAATCGATGTTGCTTCGTTCTTGCCGTAACCAATTCTTCCCCTTATCCTCGCTTTTTTCCTCGTGTTCGGCGCTAATCTCCACCATCGTTGGCGTGACTTCGATACAAATATCTTCTTTTTTGATACCTGGCATTTCCACATGCATTTCGTATTTATCACCGTGATCAACGATATCCATAAGCGGGACTCGATATTCAGGTACTGTCATCAGATTTGCTCGTGGTCCCCAAAATAGATCATCAACGTTTGTTCTAAATCGATTGAAGAGATGGCCGCCCATATCTGACCACAACTCAGATGGTCTTTGCGCAATTACTTCTGTTTTTTGCTTTGGAATCACAGCAAGTTTACCTTTTTTTCCTTTTTTAAGTGTCATATTTATTCCATCTAATTGGTTTAAACGTTCGATACCATAAAACAATAACTTAAAAACGATTAAAAAATAATTAAAAAATGGTTCATTTTATCCATAGTTCCTTATTAGACGCCAGCGCGGAACTCATCACAAGAATCTTCATCTTCCATTGGCCGAGCATGTTCTGCATGCGTCGGTTGAAGACATATCTCTCGTGGCATCTTCTTTTTCATTTGTTTTCCACAACAAAGAGGGAGATGTTCATCTTCTTTTATTGTTGCGGTACGTTGGCAGGTCGCACATTCGTATTCATCCATTTTTTTTCCTCAATTATGTCTTCTATGATACTTATTGAAATGTCTTCTGGGTATATTGCTTTTCTGTGGTACGACAGAGGAGGAGATGTTGTAGAGTGTCTAAAAAATCAAGGGAGAGGGGGAAGGAAGAACTAAAACACAAATTTTTTTTTCTCACTCTACAATCTCCATCAGATTTCATAAGAGAACGAATTTCTTTGGCGATATAAAATATTTATTTAAAAACATATGAAAAACACTTTAAGAACGTATGAATTTGATTTTCAGAAAGAAAACGTAAAAACCTCTTTTTTATTTGACTGGCAATTCGTTGATGTCTCCCCAGTACGATACGATTTGCTGAAGTACTGCGGTAAATTTATCGGAGTCGATTGGTTTTCGAACGTAGCTGTTTGCACCGAGTAAATACGATTTTGTGATATCTTGATCCTCTTTTGAGGAAGTGAAAACAATAACAGGGATTAGTTTAGTTTTATCATTACTTCGAATCCGTTGGAGGATTTCAAATCCGTTCATTTTTGGTAAATTTAAATCTAAAAGAAGAATCATCGGTATCTTACTTTGTTGAGAAATCGAAGAGATACCGAGGTCATGAAGATAAGAAAGTGCTTGATTTCCATCCTGCGCAATGATTAGTTCAAACTTCTCAGCAAGTTTTGTTTTATTAAAAGCACGCTGTATGAGGAGGATGTCATCCTTACTATCTTCAACTAGTAAAATCTTTTTTTTGTCCATATTTGACTATCAGCTCTATTGTCTTATACGTAATAAGATGAGAGAAGTTATATAGATTGTCAAAAAATACATAAAAAATGTATTCACAATGATTGCACAGAGGGCATTTTCATCGTTTATTTCTTCATTTATGTGAAGGAGATTTTATTGAGGGTACTGTTGTAATAATCCTATATTGTATAAGTGATGTCTATTTATTCGCTCGCTCATTTGTAACTTAATTACTTTCCTTTGCCCCTATGCTGTTTGTCGTTTATGTAAAAAAGTCTTCCCTTTATCTGAAATAGTCACCGTTCGTGACTTTCCCTGTTTCTTTGTAAAAATCAATCCTTTCATTTCCAGCACTTGAAGTCGTTTTGCAACTGTTGAATAGGCAAGCTTGAATCGTCCCAAAATCTTCTTAATAGGAACGATTGCATTATTCTGATTCTGTTCATAGATGAATCGGAGGATATCATACACTTCATCTTCAATAGTCAATCCTTCAATTTTCTGACTAGGTAAAAGCTGTAATTCGTTCTCAATTACTGCCATTTGTGTCTTCTCAATGGTAGCTGGATCGATTCTGAGTAATAACAAACACTTGTTCTTTGCGATATGATCGTTTATCTCATAGAGCACATCCATTACTTTTTCAAAAGAGAACTTATTGATAAGATAATCAAGTCTCTCAAGTAAAATCACTGCATTTTTCTTTTTTCCGCATATGTCTTTTATTTTTTGTAGTAACCTTGGTAGATCAGAAATCGTATCATATCCTTGACCTCGGTCTTGACCGAGGTGATATATTTGGATATTTACTGACGAGACAACACTTTTCATCGATTCAGGATCCATCCGGGTAATCAAGTAACCGATGTACCCAGATGTTGTTAAATCGACGAGTAAATCAACCGCGACCGTATTGTTTTTCTCTGGTACCAGATAACTATTTCCGGCTAATAGTTTCCCGTGTATCTCAATTTCTCGTGTGATGTCCCGTCCAATAAAAAGAACTCCGCTCCCTTGTTTTTCTTTGATAGAAGATCCAGTAACTCGAAGTATTTTTTTTACTGAATTTTTTGTGTTTATTACCAAATCTTCATAACTCGGTTGGGTTTCTGTAGAAAGGTATTTTATGAGATCAAGAAGTTTTTGTGTATTCTCAAACATCGTTAGTTTCGTGATACTCCAATTCAACACATCGGTCTGCTTATATCCGGTGATTATCTCTGCTGATTTATTCCAGGTAGTGACCCTTTTATTCGCATCAATTGAGATGATGACTTCTGATGCACTATCAATTACATTTTGTAAATGTTCTTTCATCTCAAGGGCTTGTTTCTCTGCTTTGTGTCGTTCTTCAATTTCGCCTCGTAATTGTTTATTTGTTTTTTCAAGTTGAACGGTCGTATCAGCTAATTTGTTACAGGTATGAATTAAATTCTCCTCCGCTTCTCTTCGTTTCTGTCTAACCTTCGCTTCTTCCATTTCTCGTTCTATTGCTGGGAGAAGACGTGCAAGGTTTCCTTTCATGATATAGTCATGAGCTCCTGCTTTCATCGTCTCTACTGCTGTATCCTCTCCGATTTTTCCTGAGACAATAATAAAGGGGAGATCTTTTCCGGTTTTTTTCAGCACTTTCACGGCATCTAGTCCGCTAAAACATGGTAGGACATAATCAGCAATGACGACATCCCACTCCTGTTTCGCTAATGCTTTTTTCATTGCTTCTTCTGTTTCGACACGCTGCACAAGAGGTTGTATACCACTTTTTTTTAACTCTCGAGTGAGTAATGCTGCGTCATCTTCTGAATCTTCTACCAACAATACTTTTAATTGTCTACTCATAGGGTTTTCCTCCTAACGTAAAATAAAATGTAGCTCCTTTGTTTTCTTCCGCGTCAGCCCAGATGCGCCCTCCATGTCGATGGATGATACGGGAGACGATACCTAATCCAATACCTGTTCCTGGATAGTCAGTATCATCATGGAGACGTTGAAACGGAATAAATAATTTATCAACATATTTCATATTAAAACCTGCTCCATTATCTCGAATAAAAAATACTGTTTCTTGGCCATGTTTTGTTTTTCCGAATTCAATTTCTGCTTTTTTGCGTTTTTTTGTAAATTTCCATGCATTACCAAGTAAATTCTCAAGCAGTATTTGTAGGAGATTTGTATCACCTTCAGCAACAAGGTTTTTATCGGCAATAAAGGAAATTTTTCTTTCTGGATCTGTTTTCTTAAGATCTTCGATGACTGTTTTAGCCATGGGACTTAAATCAACTTTTTGCATGGTCATTTCAACTCGTGTTAACCGTGAAAGTCTGAGCATATCATCAATAAGTTGTGACATTCGTTGTGTTGCATTTCGTACACGGTTAAGATATTCTTTTCCGTTTTCATCAATTGAATTTCCGTAATCTTCTAGTAATGCTTGACTGAATCCGTCAATGCTTCGTAACGGAGCACGTAGGTCATGGGAGACTGAGTAACTAAAGGTCTCGAGTTCTTTATTTGCAACAGCAAGTTCGATGCTTCTTCGCATGAGATTGTCATTTAATTTTTTTATTTTATTTTCTGTTGTTTTTCGCTCGGTTATATCTGCGATGACACTAATAATAGATTGAATTTTATTTTCAATGAAGATAGGTGACCATGAATGAGAGATCCATTTAACGTCTCCGGTTTTTGTAAGGATCCGATATTCGAAACTCGAGCCTTTTTCTCCTTGTAATGCTCGGGATAAAGAATGTTGAACTTTTTTTGTATCATCTGGGTGGAAAATCTCTGGATTCGTTCCAGTTAATTCTTCAGGTAAATATCCAAATAATTCTTTACATGAGGGACTTAAATAGGAGATGATACCATCAGGTTGGGTCACCATGATTACATTGGTGGTGTTCTCAACGATCCTTCTGTATTTTTCTTCACTTTCTTGAAGCGTTTCCTCTGCTTTTT
>JALOTN010000052.1 GCA_025457885.1 Thermoplasmatota archaeon
AGTATCCCCATATCGCTGGATACCACAGGCTTGAGTGGTGACTTCCACCAGGTCATCCTCAGTGGATGCTTTCACAGTGTTGAAGTTGATAGTTGGTGCTATGGTCACACCAACGAACAAGAGAATTATTCCTATTGTCAAACATTTGCTTTTCATTTAATTATTCCTCACTTCAACGAGGAGTTATTTACAGACTAAGGGATTGGCTACCCATAACCATTTTCCAGAGAGGGGATTGATTTCTTCCGATAAATATCAACCATTCTATTTATTAATATTGATAAAGAGTATGGATAAATATCAAAAATCACCATTAAAATAGCTGTAATGAAAGACAATAACCAGAATAAAGATATTCCTATGTATAATCCAGCCAGTACAAAAACAGATAATGAAATTAAGCTTAATGCATCAACAAATCTATAAAAAATGCTATTATTGAAACTCATACCAAGACCTTTAAATGTCGTAAGAACAATCATAAAAAAAAGGCTACTAATCCCTGAGAATATTGCAATTGGTAAACACATTAATGACACAATTCCAGCAATCAAATATAGGAATAACATAAATAGATAACCATCACCTAGAGATTTACGAAAATTAAAATTGTTTTGAAGAAATCGTGTTTGTTTGATTCTCTCTTTTAAAATGCCTTTTTGTGTAGTCTTAATTGTTTGATAACCTACTACAGTATTCATTGAACCCATCACAAGAAGAACCACAGCACAGATACTTACCACTATCAGAGGTTTCTTATCCATCTTGCTTTCCCCCTTTATCAGTATTTTAAATGAATGTTCTCCTATAAATACTGATTGAACTCAACCAGATACCGTAATAGTGGAAATGCATTCGGGAAGCGTTCCAACAACCAATGGATATACGGGAACTGTGGTGCATAGGGCATTGTCACCGATAGGGTGCCCCAGTCGCTTTCTTGGTCATGGCTATCTCGTGTTTTTGCTTTAATCGTATATGTTCCTTTTTTGTTCCAGGTGTGGTTTAGGGTCTGTTCTTGTCCCGAGGGAAATGGTCCAATCCAACCAGTATTCGTCTCATCACCCCAGTCAATGTAATAGGAGATGTTTTCGTTCTCAGGGTCAACAGATTCAATTTCGTAATTATAACTGATGCCTCGTTTCCCTTGTGAAGGACCAGTGAGTATTGGAGTAGATGGTGGTTGGTTTTGAACAATGGTGATGGTATGTGGCTCAGACCAGGTGCTCTCTCCACCAGCACCTTTTAATTGTGCTCGAATATCGTAGACACCAGCATCTTCCCATGCATGGGATGCGTACAGAATAGAACCTGATGAATACGGGCCAAGCCAGTCGGTGATGTTTCCATCATCCCAATCCCATCGGATGTAGAGAGAATCACCTGATGGGTCGGTGATCGGGTCTGTCCAGAAATTATATTCGATGTTTACAACTCCATTATTTGCACCATGTATCACGGGAGGAAGTGGAGCATAGTTAAGACCTCCGTAGAGTTGGAATGCCATATCACCCCAACCTGTATCTGTCCAATATGGACAACCTAATAATGGAAAACCCTGCATTGCTACGTGAAGTTTCTCTGGGTTATTTCCATTAGTAGCCCATCCCCATTGTGGAGGAATAGGTAATTTTATTTGTATAGCAAGCCAATATTTCGTATTCGCTGTGACACTAAAAGGTTCAGGTAGACTTACATTGTATTCATAAAAATTATAACCTGGACCTGACTGAGTCCCATAAACCCCTGATATTAAATAAACTGTCAAAGCGGTAGATGTCGGGTCTTCCATTCCTGCTCCTGTGGGCATATTTCCTGTTCCATCATCTACGTAGAAAATAATGTTAAAATCACAAGGATTTGGCCATAGTTTTTCGGTCTTACTAAGCCAAGCACCCCACCAATGAACTCCTGTCACTTGGCTATTATTATTAAGAATGAAATCATCAGCAACTTGTGCATTGAAAGGATATTCAATGTCCAATTGGGATGCTAACCCCTTTGGGTTAGTATCTTGTGAAAAGTTGTCCCATATTATATCTGAAAACTCTCTCTTCTGCGGATTTGAAACACCCACCAGAGAACTCGCTACCATCAAGAACAGAACCAGTAGTGAGATGATGTGTTTCTTCATTGGTTTTCCTACCCTTTATGAAAATAAAGTCCCTTGTCTATTTAAAACCTTGGACGGAAGAAAAATTATGTAGGAGAAGGGATTTGAACTTTTGGATGTAGGGTAAAAAGAGGGTGTAGCCTCAAAAAGGTCAAATTTAGTTAACCGCGGGGTGGCAAATAATAATTTTATTAAACTCTCCATTCATTCAGATGTTGGATTTTTATGGAACCCAGACCGTCCTATGATGAATATTTTATGGAAATGGCTCATGTAGTCGCGAAACGAAGCACATGTTTGCGACGGAGGGTCGGTGCCATTCTGGTCAAAGAAAAACATATCTTGAGCACGGGGTATAACGGTGCACCGAAAGGATTGAGACACTGTTCTGAGACAGGATGTCTTCGTGAGGATCAGAATATTCCGTCTGGAGAGCGTCATGAGCTCTGTCGAGGGTTGCACGCAGAACAAAATGCGATTATCCAGGCAGCAGTTTTTGGTGTCTCCATTAAAGGCTCCGTCCTGTATTGCACCAATACTCCTTGTGTTGTTTGTGTGAAGATGTTAATCAATGCTGGTGTCACGGAAATCATCTATGCCGGGGAGTATCCGGATGAGCTTGCGAAACAATTGATGAGTGAGAGCACATTAAAAATAAAAAGATTTAAATAATAGAATAAGATATAAAAATTAAGTGAAAAAATTGGAAAAATATATATACTTCAGAATTGATTTATTCCGCGAGGAGAATGTATGAAACGGAAAAAGTCGTTCGTATTGGATGATAATGAAAATAAAGCAGTCCAGTTGTTCTCAGAACTCGGGATGCCAAAGAATCTCGCAAAGACGCTTCTCTACATTTCTCAGGTGGATGAATGTCGCTCTGCGGATGTGGAACAGGGAGCAGATCTTCGACAACCTGAAGTAAGCGTCGCCATGCAGGAACTTCGCCGGAGAGGCTGGGCAAAGAAACGCGATGAAAAAAAGAAAGGAAAAGGAAGACCAGTGCACCTCTACAAACTCACTGCAGACTTGCCATCGATCCTTAAGAGCTTTGAAAAGGAAAAGATGCAAGAAGTCGAGAACATAAGATCAGACCTAGACCAGCTACACAACCTTATCACATCGATAGAAAAGTAATTGTTGATTTGTCATTCCCCTCACTTCTTCTCTAATAACCTCCGTGAGGAACGCGTGTTAGACCGGTAGGTGGTTTATTCATGATATCGAGAGTAAAAAATATTTTTCTTAATAGCAAACAAACGGTTGATTGCATCATCGTAAAAAACGGCTCCATGCCCTTCATCGATGAGAATTTCTACTATGTGACAAACCTTGAACAAGGTCTCTTTGAGGGTGCCTGTGCGATTCTTCAGTCCGACGGATCCCTTGATTTGTTGACCTCAGAACTCGAGGCTGAAAGCGCGCGAAAAGCAGCTGCTCATGTTCAAATCTATAAAACAAAAGATGAATTTTCAACACAACTACGCACACTTCTCTCTTCGTTTCGTACGATTGGTATCCACGCCGGAGGTTTATCCTATCTAGATTTCATCAAATTAACCGAGATTCTTCCAAATACGAAATTCGTTGATGTCTCCGAAGCATTTTTTGCAACACGACTCCAGAAAGATGAACAAGAAATCCAGCGGATAAGGAAAGCCTGTTCCATCGCCGATGAAACCATGGCAACAATACCCGATATTATTTCTGAGGGCATAAGTGAAGATGAACTCGCTGCAGAAATTAATTATTCGCTACAAAACCTAGGGGCAGAAAAACCAGCGTTTGACACAATCTCGTCATTTGGGAAAAACTCAGCAGAACCACATTATGGTCATGGTGATGTTCACCTCACCCCTGGTTCCTTAATTCTCTGTGATTTTGGAGCTTGCTACAAAAAATACAATTCAGATATCACCCGCACATTTGTCTTTGGGGAAGCAACCGAAAAACAAAAAGAAATGCATGAGACCGTTCTTCGAGCCCAGCAGGTCGCTTTTGAGAACATACGACCTGAGGGAAAAGCCGGTGATGTTCACAAGGCAGTACAATCCTTCATCGATTCAACACCCTTCAAAGGAAGATTCATTCATTCTACGGGTCATGGTCTTGGCCTGAACGTCCATGATGGTATGGGTTTTGCTCCTGATAATCCACTGGAATTGAAGGAAAATATGGTCTTCACCGTTGAACCTGGAGTCTATATACCGGGGTTGGGTGGAGTCCGAATAGAAGATGATGTTCTCATAAAGAAAGATGGATTCGAGCTTCTGACAAAAAGCTCGCATGATCTTATCGAAATACTATAGGATAGTTGGTTCTAATGTTTATTCTTTGTCTCGTTTATATGTCCAGTTAATCTCAGAATTTAGCTTTCGGTAGAGTTCCGCTCCTTTTTCTAAAGTCTTTTTTTCGTTTAATATCTCTAAGGATTCTTCTGATAAAATCTTTAGGACCTCTCGAATTTCTTTTCTATTTGCTTTTAACAAACTAATTCCCATATGTAAGAGCTCATCAATGATCTCTGAAACATCTTCCCCTTCAATAGTAATGTTGATTTTTACCATGCTATTTCCTCTTTTTCTTCCTTCTTCTGTTTTATGAAAAAAATTATCGATAAACATGCTGCCATAAAAAACACGTCTTATATACTTTTTCCTACTCATGTTTTTTTCTATAATTTTCTCCTGATAATCTTACTAAAATCTATAGAGTAGTGTTCTTTTTGTTTTATAAATAATAATTATTAAAAATATGTTGTTCCTTTTCTGGTATGATGGCTCTTGACCAAGAATCCGTTGTGAATCGTACTGAGACGGTTGCGTTTATCACAACAATCTCATTGGTGAGCCTTGGTATTATTCAAATTATTCTTGGAGAAACCGTTTCAAGAAGTGTTTCCCTTATTGCGAATGGTTTTGATTGCATTGGAGATGGGTTTGTTTCAGGGATTGTCTGGGGTGGTCTGAGGGTTTTTAAAAAACCAGCAGATCAGCGGTTTCATTTCGGGTATTACAAGCTTGAGAATCTGGCGTCGATTGCAGCAACAATCGTTATGTTTATTTTAGCCGGGTATATCATGTTCAGGTCGTACAACCAACTAGTTGCTCCAGAGGATGTACAATTGCCTTTCATCGGTGCGCTTGTTGCATTTCTTGCTGGATTAATTGCCATCGTCCTTGGTATCTATAAAATAGTAAAATGCAAATCCGCAGGGATGAGTTCCGTGAAACTCGATGCGTTTAACACCATAAAGGATGGTACGACATCGTTTCTCACCGTTGTTGCATTAGTTCTGTCATCATCGGGCTTCACAATAGCTGATTCGATTATTGGTTTTATCATCGCTGGTCTGATTATAACCATTGGTTTTGCTGCCATAAAGGAAGCTGGGTATATGCTGGTCGATGCCTGTGATGGGGATTGTTTGATGTATAGTGTGCTAATTAAGACCTACGCTGAGCGAGTCCCTGGAGTTAAAGCAGCTCAGGTCGTTCGTCTGCGCAGAACAGGACCTGTGGTCCAGGGGGAGCTTGAGATTATGGTTCCTGGAGAAATGACGATATCAGAACTGGATCGTGTCCAAACAGAGATTATTTCGATTGCTACTCAGAAAATAACCGAGTTGGAACGTCTCACAATCACGGTTGTTCCTTTTGAAAAAGAAAAAAATTAATGATAAATTTTTTTAGATTTTTTGAAGTCGTTGATGGAGTTTTACGACGGCTTCCACTGCTGCTTTTCCACGCTCGATGCGGTCTTCGGCTTGTAGCCGTGTCATTCCTGGGCCTGAGATTCCAAGACCAACTGGTTTGTTGTATTCTAATGCAAGGTCAGCGATTTTTCTTGCTGCGTGCTGAATGACTAAATCATCATGTTCAGTTTCCCCTTCAATGACTGCCCCAATAGTGATAACTCCGTCGATGTCTTTTCTCATGAGCAGTTTTTTTACCGCAAGTCCCATGTCAAAGACCCCGGGGACTTTTACAACTTTGGTTATTTCAGCTCCAAGGAACTCTGCGTGCTCCTTTGCACGTTCGAACATCATCATGGTGATGTCATAGTTGAAATCAGAGACGACCGCCCCAATTCGTATTGTTTCTTTTACCATTTTTTTTACCTCCTTTTTTTTATTCTCGGACTGGTCCTGCATCTTCAAATCCCTCTCGAAGACCATGACCAGCATGTTTGGTTAGATTCTCTGGATGGAAGAGCAGGTCGATGACGTTTCTTGCGTGTTCTCGGCTTCGTTGGTTCGCTAGCGTTGCAAGATTTTTTTCGGTCTGCGCCTCGTCCTCATAGACAAAAGCCTCTATGATGTGTTTATTGCACAGTAATTGGGTATGGATCAATCCGGTGCTTGCTTCATGGGCACATTGTTTATCGATTGGTTTTGGGCCTGGCATCCCGAGTGCCATGACAATATCACAGGATTGTTCTTCGAATAATTTTTTACATGCAACAGGGAGATCTTTTATCCCTGGGACGGTGTATCGGATGATGGTAAACCCAGTGGAATGGGATTGAAGTTCATTGATAGCTGCAGAGGCCATATCGTAGCGTGCGAATGTGGTGTCTGCGATGCCGATTCGTTTCATGGCTCTCCTTCGATTTTTTGCATTTTCTTTTGGAATTCATGGGCTGCGATGACTTTTTGTATGATGCGACGGGTGCCTTCAAGGTCGCTTTCCCCTTGATATTTTGAGAGGCGGACGACCTGTATGTTAAGTTTTCTTTTTTTTAGGTCCGCTAGAATTGTTGCTGCGTTATGGATTTGATCAAATCCAAGGGCGATGATGTCTGGTTTAATTTCTTCGACGATAGTGTATATGTCGTTTTCATGACCAAGGTATGCCTCGTCAACGACTCTGAGTTCTTTGATGAGATTGAGGCGTATTTCTTGGGGGGTGATTGGATCATGTTTGAGTTTACGGACGGTTGTATCGGTAGCGACGACGACGACAAGGCGGTCCCCTAGCTTTTTTGCTTCTTTTAAATAATAAATATGTCCCATGTGGAGCAAATCGAAGGTTCCGGTAGCCATTACTTTGACCATTGTTTCCACGCCTTGATTATTTCGTTTCCTTCGAGGAAGACGAGGTTGTTTTTTTTCGCGTAGTTTTGCGCGTCTTCTTTGGGGAGTGCTTTGCCATGTTCACCCATGATTTCACAACCACTTCCGACGGGGGTGAGCCCCGCCATTTGTAGTAAGGATATCACTAGCTCGGTATGACCTTTTCGTTCGTTGAGGAGTTTTTCTGAGGCGATACAGATGGGGATATGCCCGGGGGATCGGAATTGTTTGCCGAGTTCTTGTATTGCAATGTTGCTGTCTTTATTGTGGATTTGTTCTGTGAGTTCAGCGAATTTCTTCATGGTGAGACTGCGGTCGTTGTCGGTGATTCCGGTGAAGGTTTTTCGATGGTTGATGTAAAGAGAGAAGGAGGATTTGGTATCGTAGGGGATATCGTCTGGGACGAGTGCTTTAAGGACTGGGTAGTCGTTGCTTATTTGTGAGAAAAGGTCTGAGAGAAAAGGGAGTTGGAGTTTCTGTGCTGTAGGATGGGAGATCATTAGGAAGATGAGGCCGCCGCCGTCTTTTCGCATGCGTTTGATGGATTCGGGGGTGACGAACTGGG
Organism: Thermoplasmatota archaeon; assembly: GCA_025457885.1. Lineage (GTDB taxonomy): Archaea > Thermoplasmatota > E2 > DHVEG-1 > DHVEG-1 > SM1-50. Next base: position 7,756 of record JALOTN010000052.1, read on the forward strand.
AGGCGATGACGAGGTCGGTTTCGCTTTCTCTTGATTCGTTGTCATAGATAAGAATGAATTGTCCTCTTTGGAGTGAGTTGATGGCGTCTTGTGTTGTAATAGGGATTCACCGGTGAGGAACATTTCACAGGTTAAAATAAATATTGGGATGTTACTCAGAAATGGGTCGACTTGGTTTGGATTTACTCCGAGAAATAACATACCGGGTGATATAACCAGCAATCCTGTTCCGTAACAATTTACTACTTACGATCACCAGAGCATCTACTTTTTCTTTGTTGCTCTGAAAATCACCTGTAAACTGCTCTGGATATTTCTTCACTAAGTCGATTGCCACGTTTTTTATATGAGTCTGTCGTATGTTACCCAGGTTAATCACCCTTAAGATATAGCCATCCGGAATACTGTTTAGTTATTTAAAGTTAGTGCGAGGAGAAATCCTTTGTTTTCTCTCAATCCTTCACTTAATTTATTAAAAAAAAAAAAGAAGGGACGGGCGATTATACCCCTGAGACATACTCGTCTTTATCATAAGGCACTGACATTTCTTCTTTGATGACTTCGGCGAGTCGTTTAACTCCTTCTCGGATGATGTCATCATCAGAATATGAAAAATTCAACCGCATCGAATTATAATTACTACTATCAGGATAGAACGCGTCACCGACAACATAGGCGACCTGCTTTGCGACCGCTCGTTTGAACATCAGACGGGTGTTGATGTTTTTCGGCAAGGTGACCCAGAGAAACATCCCCCCACCGGGAACAGTCCATTTCGCCTCTTTCGGAAAATACTCTTGTAATGCCTTAATCATCACATCCCGTTTATGTTTGTAGAGTTGTTTAATATGTTTAATCTGGATGTCGAGATACCCGCCTTTAATGTACTCATAGGCAACATATTGGACGAACATATTAGAACATAAATCAGCAGATTGTTTCGTAAGGGAGAAACGGTTGATGATTTCTTCAGAGCCAATGATCCAAGCGAGTCGGAAACCAGGGGCAAGCACTTTCGAAAACGTCCCGATATAAATGACCCGGCCTTTCGAATCCATTGATTTAATAGACGGGATCGGCTCTCCATCAAAGACCAGTTCACTATAGGGGTCGTCCTCAATAATAACAAAATCATACTCGGATGCGATTTCCAGGAGCTCCTTGCGATGCTCCAATGAGATGCTCTCCCCCGATGGATTCTGGAATGTAGCCACCGCATACAAAAACTTCGGGGTGATACCGGTCCGGTGGAGACGTTTGAGGTTTCTTCGTAACGAATCGATATCGATTCCCTCATCGTTCATCGGGATGCATTCACAGTTCCCCTGATACGCATGGAACGCTTGCAGGGCACCAAGGTACGTCGGAGCACTTGTGATATAGGTATCACCTGGGTCTAAGAGGTTAAAGGCGACAAACGACAAGGCTTGCTGCGCGCCACTCGTGATAAGAATGTCATGAAGCTCACAATCAATCCCCTTCCGTTCCCTCATCCGTTGAGCAATCACACTGCGAAGCTGGGTCAATCCCTCGGTCGTCCCATACTGGAGGGCATTGTGGATGTTTGTCTTAAACACCTTATCAATGCATTCATGGATGATATCAACCGGGAAAGCATCCGGATTAGGCAACCCACCTGCTAATGAGATAAACCCTGGGCTTTGGGTGAGTTTCAATAATTCCCGTATCTCCGAGGATTTTAGGTTTTTTGATCGGTCTGAAAATAAACGGTCGTAATTAACTACCATAAAAATGCCCCGTGCCTGTAATCAGTTCTCTTATTTTAAAACTTGGTATTGACATTAGTTATTAATTTTCATTTAAATCAACACGGATTTTAAAGGAGAAAATACAAGAAAAAATAGATAAAAATATGAGGGTATCTCCTCTGTTGTTCCAGTATAATAATAAAATATTGATTACATTAGTAATTATAGTGAAATCATAAATGGTTTTTCGAGTTTTACTCCAAAACAACAAGGATAATATTGTTACAAAAGATCAAAAACAGTTTTTCTGAGAAAATCATTGGTATGGGCCCGGTCGGATTTGAACCGACGACCAACTGGTTATGAGCCAGTCGCTCCACCAGTCTAAGCTACGAGCCCTTACAATATTGCAGCCCCTATCAGAGTACTACTACTTAAAATTTAAATAAACCAACAAAAGAGGAAGATTCTTTAATGAAGAAAAACATCAGTGTTCGTCATGCGGGAGCTAGTGACATTAGCCAAATATCCTTTCTTACAAGACACACGACAGTTTATTAAAGAAAACGGACCATCAATCCAAGAACTTCTCCACGACCCTCCTTACGAACGTGCTCGACTCATCAGCATCGAACGCTTAGACAACGCACTGAAAAACCGTGATGTCGGTAGACGCAGTCTTGCCAATGAGTCAGACTGCTTTATGGAAATCCTCTCTTATCCCCTCGCACGCATGGTCACCGTCTGCATCGGAGATCCTTTCTTCAAAAAACGATACGCCCTTGGAGAAGCATCGGCTGTATACCGATACCTGCTCAATGAGCCCACCCCCTTTCTTCTCACCGTGGCCAAAGAACTCGGAATAACCGTACAATATAATCCAGAGACCAACATCATAAAAATCTACTTCAAGGACTATCTCAGAAACGCCCCAACTAGATATAAAGAATGGAAAATGGTCAACAGGGGCGTCCATAAAGGATTCCTGACCATCAATCAAAAAGATTTAGCAAGAATCCTACTGGAGGCATTACGAGAACGTATCAACACAGAACTCGCCGCACGAGAATGTGATAAAAGCATCTACGATGTTTTCTCCACAGACATCCAACGGTTCCAGAACATGCTAGCCTTACAAAAGAAAAAAATGGAGACTACGCCCGTCGGGAAGGTCAGCATCGAAAAACTCCCTCCCTGCATGAAGGAGATACTCTCCGCGATACAATCCGGGGAAAACGTACCACACATGGGAAGGTTCGCCTTAGTCGCATTCCTCAGCTCATTAAAACTCAGCACCAATGACATCCTGAAACTCTTCAGCACCGCCCCCGACTATCAAGAGGACAGAACCAGATATCAAGTCGAACACATCACAGGGACATCCTCCTCAACAGAGTACAAATGTCCCGGTTGTGAAAAGATGCGGACCTACGGGATATGCCCCGTTGATAAGATGGATGACCTTTGTAAAAAAGTACGTCATCCTCTGAGTTATTACAGCAATAAATGGAAACAGGAGAAACAGAAACAATGAAACGATTTGTGACCTTTGAAGGCATTGACGGCTCGGGGAAATCCACGATATCTAAATTAGTCACAAAAAAACTACAAAACGATGGATATGAGTCTATTTGGACCTACGAACCAACCGATTCAACCATTGGAAAATATGTCCAAGAATGCATCAAGACACAATCCAATCCCTTTATCACCTCTTTTACCTTCATCGCAGACCGCATTCTCCATTGTAAAAAAATCCAACAATGGATGGATGACGGAAAAATAGTCCTCTGCGACCGGTATGCTGAATCAACCTATGCATATCAAGCAGCACAGCTCAAATCGGAGCTCACAGACCCTATCCATTGGCTCCAAGAACTCTCAAAAGACCGAATCTTGCCCCCTGACCGAACCTACTTATTCGTAATTAACCCGGAGGCCTCCTTGGCTCGCATCCAGCAGCGGACCAAACTCATCCCCTTTGAACGACTCGCATTTTTAGAACAAGTTCACAAGAATTATCTGAAAATATCCAAAGGAGAGAGATTTCTCCACTTGGATGCGACACAATCAATTGATTCCTTAGTCAACCTCTGCTATCACGATATTTTAGAAACAAAAAAGTGAAAAAAAAATCTTAGGAGGTCAATCCAAATCTTTAAAAAAATGATTTACTGGTCTTCCTCATCCTCGGAATCCTCATCGTCAGCCGCGCAGGCTGCCTGAGGGTTTGATGCAAGAAACCGTGCTCGTTGACCGACGATAAAGAGTTTTGCGATAAAAGTGATTTCGTTTGCCTCTTCTTTACTGGATACTTGTCCGACGATTAACATAGTTCTCAAGAATACCTGTTTCCTTCTTGTTTTAAAGCGTTTGTTGTACAAATGATACCCAGATGAAGGCTAATGAATGAAAAAAATTCATCTACATCCAGGCATCAAGTCCTTTTTGTTCGGTCGTCGTAATCTCAGATAAACCAAACGCGCCTTGAACGTAATTCTCGATCATTTTCTTGTACCATTCAAGATCGATTTCTTTTCGATCCTTCACCAGATCCACCGGATACATATAATCGATAGGTTTAACCCCACTCTTTGATGGTTTTTGGATGCCAGGGAGCGGTTTTTTTGTAATCACGAACTTCATCTTCACCCGGCTGCGGATTGGATGACCAAGAAGTTTTTCAAGGGCCTCAGCTCTTCTCCCGAACGTCGAGGAGGAACCATCCTGGTTCAATTTATATCGTTTCTCAGGTTGAACCGACTGGATTAATGTCAGATCATTCAGGTCCACTTTTGCTAAATCTAGCTTGGAAACGATTTCCCGGGTAGCATTTTTAATGCTTTCTTTGACTGCCGCGCGTGCATCCTCTTCTTTTTCCCATGAGGGGTTTTCTTTCAGGACGGTCATCATGATTTCTGCAAGGACTCTTCGTGCGATATTTGCCTTATCAGACCCTTTAAAGTTGTTTCCTTTTGTCGTCATCTCGACTTTCCCATTCTTTTCATCAAAAATAAGATAATTCTTATGTTTGACAAAAATCATGCTATCATGCTGTTCTGCCTCTAATTCGAAATCAGGGTATTTTAACTCATGTTGCCATTTCTCGTTGCATTGTTTGATTGCTGCTGTTGCTACCTCTGGTTTGGTGATCCATTTCCCCTCATCGATGGGCAATGAGACATCCAATACATTGCATAACCTTGGGATATTACCCATCGAGCGGGAACAGCCCATGTAAATACCATCTGTGTCGCCGTACACCACGCGGATATCCTGTTTGTTGAGATGATCTAATGTATCTGCCAGTATCATCTGT
>JALOTN010000091.1 GCA_025457885.1 Thermoplasmatota archaeon
TGGCCATGCTTCCCTTGATAGGTGACAACAAGGGCGACTTTAGGATGGTACATCTCGATAAACGACCGAAGGCCTCGTTCGATCTTCCCAGGCTCCGCATGGAGTTTCACCTCAAGGGGAATGACACCAGAGGGTTTCTCGACGACGAAATCAACCTCAGTTTTTGTCTTCGTCCGCCAGTACTTCGGAACCACCCCAACTTTCAGAAGCTCAGAACACACATAGTTTTCAAAGACCTTCCCGTCAGGTTCAGTGGTAAAATTTTTCGCAATACTGTTCCGTAACCCGGTATCGATGAAATAGACTTTCGGTTGTTTCACAATCTCTTTGAGCTTGTTGGTAAAATAGGGGTTCACCCGTACGATGAAATAGCTTTTCTCCATGGCATCAAGATACTTCTTTATCGTTTGAAACGACATCGCAAGGGAACTTGACAGGTTCTCATAGGAAAGGATGTTACCGATACCAAGTGCAAGGTATTTTGCACAGTTCTCCAGAGTGCGTATGTCATCGATAGAGAACGTCTGTGCAACATCTTTCAGAAGCATCGTTTCATATAAATCACGCAGAATGGTGTTTTTCATTTCTTTATCGGTGGTTAACACGACTTTGGGGTATCCACCATATTGGATATGTTCCCATATCATCCGTTGCGCAATCGCTGATGTCATTGTCTTCTGACCCTTTGCCACGAGAAATTCTTCATACGAAAACGGGTACAATCGTACAATGGAGATCCTTCCGACAAGATAGGAGAGGATCTCTTTTGCGAGAATGACTTCTGAGGAGGAGGTAATCCAGAGTTTTCGACCGGAATCAACAAGGTATTTTAGCTTACGTCCCGCATCCTTGCATGATTGGACTTCATCAAGGACGGCGAGGTCGTTTCCTTCGAGGTACTGCTGATCGAATTTTTTCACGTCATCATCAAATAACGAGCGTACATCGGGGTCATCAAAGAGGACATAGGTGGATTTCGCATGCTCCATCTGTTTTTTAAGAAAGGTGGTTTTTCCTGCTTGACGCGCGCCAACGACAGCGACCATGGAATAACTGGTGATGATTTTATCAAACGGTTTCTTTATCTCGCGTTCAACATACATACTACTATCTTTATACGCATCCTCTATTTATAATTTACTAAAATTGAAATGTAGTTCAATAATAGTTATACTAAAATTAATATGTAGTTTAATAAAAGTAAGTATAAATGATTGATCTTTTTAGAAGATACCACCTATTTCAAACCACGGCATCTCCCAGACTTTTCACAATAGACTTAGGAAAAATAATTATCTGTCCATTCATATATTTTACGATTTTTTTAAAATGAGAGCTAGAATTTATTTCTCATGCTCAAGAAGCATGTTCTGGTGTTATTTATAGATACGATCATGATGATCAAAATCATCAAAATAGATTGTTTGAGTCTTCTCATCGTAGTAAAATACAAGGACAAACGGTCCGATATGAACTCGTTTCGAATCCTTCATATCATATCGAAGGTTCTTGTAATGATCGAGGAGATCGGTATGGATAATCTCATCAATTTTATTGAGGAGTTCTTCATGGAGTTGTTTGTCTTTCTTTGCAAGTTTCGTAATGATTTTTTGAAGATGGGTGCTGATGAACGCTTGATACATACGACGCAGTTATTTAGTGAGTCTTCTGAGTTCCTCAAGAGAGGTAAATTTTGTGTACTTCCCTTTTCTGATTTTTTGAAGTTTTTCAAGATATTCTGGGCGAAGCTCTGGTTCGAGATGTTCCTTTTCTATGATGTCCATCGCAAGCTCGATAGCTTGGCTTTTATCTTTGAGACCATACTTTGCTTTCAGGATGTTGATGATTCGATTGGCTCTTTCGTTAATATCGATGAACGCCTGTACCATTCATATCACCTTAATATCATATTAATACGGCATTAATATTTAATAGTTACTGTGATATCCGACGAAACGAACCAACAAAATCTTAATCTCCATTGAGCAATTCTCTCAAACCATGGCATCTTACGAATACGCATACCGTTCTTTCCCCCAGACTTTTCATACTAGACTTAGGACAACGAATTATTTAATCCTTCTTATATTTTTTGATTTTTTCAGAGGAAATCCCAAGAAAGGAATAGACGTCTGGCTTAATCTATAAAATAAGGAGGATAATAGTTTCAATGACCCCCAATGATTCCTTATAAGGATGAAACGCCCTATCTTTTTGTATGAAGCATAGGAGGTTCATCATAACACTTAAATATGTGAATACACATAATTAAGTGTAGTGAGAGCTATGGCAAATATGACCCTTTCAATCCCAAATGAAATCCATAAGCAGATGAAGCATTTCTCTGAGGTAAAATGGAGTGAAATCGCACGAAAAGCAATCATTGAGAAGCTTGAACTCCTTCAACTCGCGGAGAAACTCGCATCGAAGAGTAAATTAACAGAAGAAGACGTCGCCGCTTTCAACAAAAAGATAAAAACATCAGCAACCAAGAGGTTCCTGGGTTGAATATCGTTATCGATTCTAATGTGTTTTTTTCTGCATTGATCAAAGACTCGTTTACAAGAAAAATGATCCTCTTATATACCGGAACATTTCTGTTTCCTTCTTTCATCTTCGAAGAAATGCAAAAACATAAACAAGAATTGTTAGAAAAATCAGGGATGGAGTCGAAGCATTTCGAGCTGTTACTCACCATCCTTCTTCAAAAAGTGCACATTGTCCCAACCGATGTTCTACACCCGTTTGCGAAACAAGCATATGAAATAGTAAAAGACATCGATCCGGATGATACACTCTTTATCGCTTGCGCACTCGTATACCCAGAGAGTGTTCTTTGGTCCGATGATAAAAGACTCAAACAACAAACAGTTGTACCAATCATCAATACCACAGAAATGTACCACTTTTTCTCGGGTGGAGTATGAAAAACTTACAAGATGAATATGATTGGATTCAAAAACAAAATCTCGAATCATTCAAAGGAAAATGGATTGCGGTCATCAACAAAAAGATCGTTGGGAGCGGCCTATACGCTGATGATGTTGTGAAAGAAGTAAAAAAGAAGACCACCGAAACCCCGTTGTTACTCAGAATCTCCACAGATTATTACCTTTCACTGTCAGCAAGAGCGAACAACTTATGGTCGAGTACCAGTATCGCGTACCATATATCCTTTATCGAAAACGAATAAGACGATATTTCATTGTTTTCTTCATACTATGAACTAATTGAGTAATCTCCTTTTTTTCCTTTTTATCAAAGGTCCCTCTTTCATTTCAATTTCACCAAGTAATTGTTCTATCGAGGAAAACTGACTAAAGTTCCCAGAGCGCTGGATCTTTTTGATTTTCTTGATATATGAAAGTCGAAGCTCTGGTTCAAGATTTTTGTCCTTTTTCATTGCTTCTTCCATACCCAAATTCCGTCTTATATTTTTTGATTATTCCTGGATACTCTAAGAGGTTCAATGACTCCCTCTGATTCTTTATACGGATGAAATCCCTTTCTCTTTTTTGTATGAACAATGGGATGTTGCCAAGAAAAATGCTTAAATACTTGAATTATATAAACTTATATAATAAGCTGAAGCGCTATGACCGATATACTCCATTCACCAACCCTCGATTCCATCCTCATGGTTGAGAAGGTGGCACAGCAGATGAACTATCCAAGGAAAACAGAGCTCTGGAAAGCACTACCCAAGAAGATGATGTACCAGACCTTCTGCCGTATCATCGACTATCTTGAAACCTCTCTTGAAACCTCGGGGAAGCTGATGATAGACAAGGATGGCAGGATTATCTGGACCTGGAATCCCACCTTGATCGAAAAGATACAGAAATCCGGAGTTAAACTCAGATGAACATTATACCAATACTGCATCTTCAATACAAAGATTTAACTACTTAAAAGTACATAATAATACTAATACGTACATGGTGATTCTATGGCTCTGAAACAAATCAGCTTAACCCTTCCAGAGAATTTATTGAACGCGACAAAGGACTATTCCAAAGAATTCGGGTATCGCAATGTCCAAGAATTCATCCTCGAACTCGTCCGAAACAGAGTCCTGTACGAAAACGTGGAACGCTACCAAAAAGTCGAACACGAGATGAAAGCAGGGAAAAAAGTCAAAAAATTCAATCAAAAAGATGCCGTGAAATACCTTAAGAGCCTCTGATATGGCATATACCATCGAATTCAGCATACCATTTGAATAATCAATGAAAAAGCTAAAGAAAAAGATAACGTGATGTATGATCAAATACAAAAGAAACTCATTGATCTCATCGAAAACCTCGATCATTTTAAACCCCTAAGAAATATTCTAGCTGGATACAGAAGATTACATTTTGGATCCTTTTTCATCATATACAAAATCGATGGAGACATCGTCCGAGTTATCTCATTAAACCATCATGATAAATCGTATTGAAAAAATCTATTAAAATTGACACATAAGACAATAACAATCATACAAAAAGCGCTACATCGGTTAAAAAAAAATTATAACAATAAAGAGAACGGTATCGTCATCTATATAAAAGAACATCGGCTTCATTCTCGTAGAAAAGGGAGGCGAACCAATGAAGAATACCAATATGGAAAAGGTTGTCAAGGTCACCTGTGATTGTTGTGGGGCAGACATCGAATGCCCTGAACAGATGATGAAGACCTCAAAGAAACATATCTGCTTCTCCTGTTTCCAGGATCCGGAGAAAACCAAATCATTCACCGATGAGGAGAAACGAAACGTCCATGTCGACATCCCCATGGAAAACATGACAGATATGGTGGCTGATGACTTCACCCAAACAATGGTCAAAAAAACGTTCCCAGACATCTGGTCGCAGAAAAAAGAAGAGCTGAAGAGTTTGTCAAAGAAAGACCTGGCAGAAGAGATGTTTGGGGCAGGCGTCTATCTCGGGATACAAGCGTTTATGGATTCCTTCGAAGACATTATGGAACAAGCCAAGCTCTTAGAAGGAAAAACCAAATCCATACAACAAGATCTAAAACCCCTGAAATAACAGAAAAAATCATCCCCCTGGAAACACAGTGTTGATTGACAGAATCATCTCCGTATAAATATATATAGGAGGAAGTTCTTTTAAAATAGAGAATACTTCCTTTCGCAGGGGGACAATCATATCCATCACCCAATCATCGGAGTCTGTATCTGCTGCACAGTACTGATCAT
>JALOTN010000010.1 GCA_025457885.1 Thermoplasmatota archaeon
AAGGTATTACTCATACGGTCCTTATAGAAGTGAAGAATTGGAAATGCTATAACTATATTACACCTGATACCTTTAGAAAGAAGATATTACATCGTTTTCAACGGGTGGATACATCCAGGGAATATCCATGGGCATTAGCAATGAATATTCGGAATATACCTTTAATTGAATCCCGTTGTAGACGGCATCGTATCCATATTTTACCCATGACTCATCATATTACACAAGAATCTATTGGTAATGATGATGTTTTACGTGAGTTGTTTAGTTCGTTCATAGATGCATTTTGCACATATATCACTGATGCTGTCCCAGAAGATGTGTATCCCTACCTTGCTGTTGAAAATCAAGGAAAAGATACGACTATTGGGATTATTCAGGATTTGTTCTTGGGTGTGCCTTATGATGTTATTACTCTAAGATATGATGTGTCTGTTGATTATGTTAGGCGGTTGGCATCAGAATTAAGGGGTGCTGGTGCCTATCTACCTGATAGAAGGGAAGAAGGATGGGTGGTTCAGCGGGCAATACAGGAATAGAGGTTAGGGGGCAGGGTAAAGATATACAGTATAGGGGATATGTAGCTGTATGATTAGATGCTTATGATACTAAACACATCAAAGGAGAAATATCTTACCTTTACCGTTACAAGATGCACACGGCACTAAGTTGTGTTTCTAGGGGTCTTTTTATTTAAGAACAGGATATGCTTTCTATAATTACACTGAAGCTGATTTTATATACAATCTGTGAGTATGCATACGTATGATGAAGAAACACTTGAATCTACTGATTGAGGCTGGTTTATTACAAAAAGCAAGAGACAATGGACTGGTTATAAGTAAGTTTCTTGAGCTAAAATTACAGGAGTATTTCCAGTTTATTGATGCTGTGAGCAAGTCTAGTAATCAACATCAGAAAAGAAGAGCGGACCTGTCGGGATTTGAACCCGAGTCAGAGGCTCCGGAGGCCTCTGTGATATCCAAGCTACACTACAGGCCCATGGACACAGCGGCTAATCCGCAGAAGAATTAATAGGTTTTGCTTCTCTGCGATAATGCCACATCCTATTCAACAGTAGTCCGAGAAAAAATTTATTAAAAAAATTAGGGAGGATATTATGCTTTTTGTTCTTCTTGTTTTTTGGTTTTAAACTCGGTGTACCCACATTTCCCGCAGCTAGCCCGGTCCTTGTGATCCGCCAGGAAAACACCATCACCGCATTTCGGGCAGTTTTTCCGCTGCCGGACAATCTTATCGCCTTCGATTTTAAATACTTCTCTTTTTTCCATGGATTATTCCTTCTTCGGGGCTTTTTCCTTAGGTGCTTCTTTCTTGGCTTCGCCTTCCTTTGCTGCTTCTTTCTTTGGTTTCTTCTTTGAGCCTAAGCCATTCCGTTTCAGAATAGGATCTGACTCGCTTTTCTTCGCGTCTTCAATGGATTTGTAGATCTTCGCATATCCGATGGTCTTCCGGATACCGAAGGACGAGTGCATGTCATTGACCATGATACATTCCTTTTTTGCATTTAATTTTTCAGCAAGTTCACTTCGAATCAACTCACGCTTCGGTGTTCCTTCCCCTTCATGATGAATGATAAAGCGGACTTCGGTTCGACCAAGCAGGACGTTATCGTTTTTTGATTGAATCTCAATTTCCATAGGACATCACATTTTATCTAAGACTTCTTTGACTTTCTGTTTGTGGGCTTCTGTTGCTTTGACGACCACGACCCCCTTATTCGGCAATCCATATATTACTGTTACGCCTCGAGGGGCTAAGTAGATTGCTGCAAGCGATGCAAGGTCTTCCTCCCCATCCACCTCGATGCGGACGGGTTGGTCCTGGGGGTTCTGATACACCTTTTTAATGGCACTCCAGAGGTCATCGGTGATGGTCCCCGGAGGGTTTTTTATAGTTAGATGGGTACGTCCGTATCCCTGGATAAGGGTTTTCATTTCCTCCGGATAGGTCTTGCGTTCCAGGATGAAATCCACAATACAGAGCAGGGGAGTAAACCCATGCTTCAAAACGGTGTAGGTGACTTTATCACCCACGGTGACAATTTTATGTTTTTTTTGCAGGATTTGGAAAAGACCTGGTTCGTCAACCAGTGTTCCGATATACCCTTTCAGGGTGTCTTTGAGGTCATCAGGGAGGACATGCATCCTTAGCTGACCTTCAGGGCATATTTCCCTGGTTTGGTGATGTTCATTTTCTTGGCGACCTGGGAATGCTCAGGGTCTCGGACGATGACATAGCCGCGCCAGCGGCTCACGGTCTGATCGGAGCAGTTCGGGCAACGGTCTTTCTCGGTGAGGAGATGGCAGGTTTTGCAGGCGTTGAGGTTCCTCATTTCTTGTCACCTTTTTCCGGTGGTTTTTCTTGTTGTTTTTCTGGGTGCTTGTCGTCTCGTTTTTCTTTGCGGTCGTCTCGTCGTCTCTCCCCGCGTTTTTCATCTTTTGGTTCTAGGAGCCATTCATGGGTCCCTAAGGCGGGTTGCCGCATGGTCAGTCCGATTTTACTTTCCCGAGCAGAGAGCTCGTTGAGGCTGACGGCGACGATGCGTGCTCGGAGGGGGTCGCCGACTTTGAGGATCCGTTTGGTTTCTTTTCCTTGGATCCGGCCGCTTTCCGCATCCACATCCACATAATCATTCATGATCTGGCTCATGTGCAGCAGTGCATCGAGGGGTCCGATGTGACAGAAGGCGCCGAACTCGACGATCTCACAGACGATACCATCGACGAGCTCCTGGAGGAGCGGGTTGAAGGTGAGGGCTTCGAATTCGACTTTCTGATACATCCCACCATCTCCATGGATGACGATACCTTCTCCAAGGAGGGTGATGTTGTCGACAACAACGATAAGCCCATGGTTCCGTCGAATGGTTCCTTCGAAGGTCTTCTGGACGATGTCGTTGACCGCGTCGTTCAGATCCTCCCCGAAACGTTCCGGTGGAACACGAATCGTATCTCGTATTTTTGCTAAGGTGTACATTCTCTCACTTTTTTTATCCTGATTTTTAAGGTTCGAACTGGAATAGACTTATCCCTTAAATTCTTTTTGAATGCCAATAGAATGAAGAAAATAAGATAAAATCCTCTGGTAGCCTCAAAGGAGTTGATAGTATTTTTAACTTAGGAGAAGATTTATAATCTGTAGTGTGAAATTTAATAGAACATTGTAGATTTAGGGATTTTCAACAATTAATAACGTTCTTATAGAAGAAAGGTGTTTAGAAAATAAACAATGGGGGAAAGCAATGGATAGAAATCCTCTCAGTAAAAAATGTTTGGTGGTTGGATTTATCCTTTTGTTCGTAAGTGTCTTTTTTGCACCAAGTATCAATTCCACTATTGTCATTGCATCTAATGACAACGATCAGGTTCAAAACTCAGGTTTTTCAGGTTCCATAGTTATTAACAAATCTCTCTGTTATCTCTTCTCTCTAGGAAAAAAGTCGGATTCCATTGTTTGGAACAATTATGGATATAGCTATGATTCTAACGCTCTCGCCTCACAGTTGGATTCTGTATATCCGCTCAATTGTCAAGTGGCTGATGATTTTTTGTTAGAGAATGATTGTCAAGTGACTGGCGTGCATTGGTGGGGTGTATTTTTTGGTGGTGATCCACCATGGCCAAATCCTTGTGATTTTAACATCATCTTCTACGCAGATGATGGGACAGGGAACAGGCCCACAGGAGTAGGTATGGAGGACCCAACCTCGACTGCACTAGCAGTGTATTTCATACCTCAAGTGAATGGGAGTCTCGTTGGTTCTTCTAATAGTTGGTTCGAATATGATGTTGTCTTACCTTCAGGGTTCACTGCTATGGCGAATACCAAGTATTGGATTGCAATACAAGCGGTATTTCCTATCTTTCCACAATGGGGTTGGGGGACAAATGGCCCTAATCCTGATCAGCTCCATGAGCCTGTGCAAGGATTCCCCTTGTTAGGTGTCCCGTATTGGACTATTGCGGGCTATGGTGACATGGCGTTCTATCTTTTTGGATACCATGTACCGCAGAAGGCTGATTTGGATTGTAGGGGGTCACTTGCCTGGTCTGATGTTAAACCAGGTGTAACAATCACTGGAAACTTCCAGATTATGAACGTCGGAGAGCCAGACTCGCTGCTGAACTGGACCATAGCCTCGTTTCCTGACTGGGGCACCTGGACGTTCTCCCCCGCTTCAGGCATGAATCTTATTCCTCAAAATGGACCGGTAACGGTGAATGTCAGTGTCATCGCCCCCGACATTAAAGACAACGCATTCCAAGGTCAAGTCATCATCGTCAACTCAGACAATGCCAGTGACTTCTATAAAATCCCTGTCAGCCTCATGACACCGTTCAACACAGGTATTATGCATGACGGATTTATGGCAATGCTATTGATAAGGTTCTCATATGCCTTTTCTGCCCTCAGACAATTCCTCCAACATGTTACATTATAGAAAAATTAAGATGTAACGAAAAACAAAAGAAGAAAATAAAAATAGTAAAATCCTGAAGGATGCAATCATGTCAAAGCGACAAAACATAGCATTCATCGTCTTATGCCTCGTCTTCCTGCTCAATGTCAACGCTGCATATGCCATCACCCCTAAGGAGCAATCCACTGCTGAACTCCCACCTAGCGACGACACCTATATTAGTAGCAACTCGCCGAACCAGATTTTCGGTTTTTCCTCACGAGTTGGGTTGCGGAATGGAAGCGATATTAATTACGACATCCGTACCCTTATACAATTCAACCTTTCAGATATTCCAATTGGCACTCAAATCCACTATGCTCATATCTATCTTTACTTCTACTTCTACAACCCTGATCACGGTAGTCCTGCTGGTAGGCCTTATACCGTCTACCGTCTCACCGAACCCTGGAACGAAGAGACCGTCTGCTGGAACAACCAGCCTAACAGTACTGCAGTTGCCACGGACTACGCCTACTGTCCGAACGAAACCGGCCAGTGGATTGATTGGAATGTCACCAGCGACGTCCAAGCTTTTCTCAATGGGACCTTTGAAAACTATGGGTGGATCATCGCCGATGAGACCTCTGGGACGGGCGAGCTCCCTTACGCTGTTTTCCTTTCCAAAGAAGATGAAATCAACCACCCGTACCTCCTCGTTGACGTCGACATCAATTTTCCCCCCTTACCAGCTAGCAACCCCTACCCGGAAGACGGCCACCTGGATCTCCCAGGTAACACTGATATCTCCTGGGTCGGCAACGATCCTAATGTCGGGGAAAACCTCACCTTCGACGTCTACTTCGGTAATACATCTCCACCACCACTGTTGAGTAATAACCAATCCGCAACTACCTACGACCTTCCAAGGCTACATTCCTACTGCTATTACTACTGGAGGATTGACACCTGGGATAGTCATGGTGAATTCGCAGAAGGATTCCAGTGGCATTTCAGAACCAATCCAAACAAAGCTCCTAGTATACCAGAATACCCAAGTCCAGCCTTGGGAGCCGCCAACGTCAACCTGACACCCATCCTCGCTTGGTCAGCTTGTACAGATTGGGATGGAGACCCTGTTCTTTATGATGTCTATCTCGGTACGACAACACCTCCACCACTCGTCAGTATTAATCAAACCCAAACGACCTTCCGCTCAGCGCCACTCTCATGCGCAACCAAGTACTATTGGAGAATCATTGCTCATGATGATTATGGTGGTTACACGAAAGGATCCCTCTGGTTTTTTACTACCATTGTGAACCACTTCCCAAATGTCCCCGTGATCAGTGGCCCGATCCAAGGCGAAATAGAGATACTGTATAACTATACCGCCGTTGCCACCGATTCTGAGAACCAGAGTCTCTCATACGAAGTTGACTGGGGAGACGGCATCGTCGACCCGTGGTATGGCCCGATCCCCTCCGGCACCGTAATGAATTGTTCGCATGAATGGCTGCTGCAAGGCTCGTTTACGATAAAAGTCCGCGTCAAGGATACTGCGGGCGCTATCAGTGACTGGGGGTATCTGACCGTAACAATGCCTTTTTCGTATCAACCACCGCATTTCCGTTTAATCAAGTGGTTGTTGGAACGATTCCCCGATGCATTCCCGATACTCCGATCGCTGCTGGATCTCAACTGACCGTTAATCGTTGTCGTACCGGTAAACTAGGGTTCAAATCCATTCCCCCGCAGTTTTTTATTTTTTTTATCAATTAAATAATAAATAGAAAAACTATAATGATTAGTATTCCTAAATCATTTTCCAACTTCCAAAATGAGCGATAAAAAAAAAAATAATAAAATTATAATCTTAGGGTCAAATCATACCAAATCTTTATAAAATACTCGCTATTCCCCTTCTTGTACCAGAGAGTTATAAAACTACTCCAGTAGAAGAATGTTTAGGAGAAAAGAATCATGGTTGAGTTCAAAGTCGTTGTCAATGACGTCCAAACAGGGAAATCCTACAACATCCCGGTGACTGGCCATCATGCCAATTCGTTGATCGGGAAGAAAATTAACGATGAAGTCGACGGTATCTTCGTCTCACTTCCAGGCTATAAGTTGCAGATTACTGGTGGGACTGATAAAGACGGGTTCCCCATGCGACATGATGTGCCTGGCTCGACCCGTAGACGTTTGCTTCTGAGCAGAGGCTTGGGGTATAAACCAACGGAACGAGGGAAGCGGAAGAAAAAATCAGTCCGTGGGAATACGATTAACCAGGATATCGTTCAGGTGAACATGAAGGTCATGAAGCCTGGTGCCAAACCAATCGATGAGATCATCAAAGGGGAAGGAAAAGTAGAGACAAAAGAGGCACCGGCGACGAAGGAGAAGAAAGAGGAGCAATAATGAGTTTTCCGAAACCTCCTGAGGTTAACATCGGCATGATTGGGCATGTTGACCATGGGAAGACGACACTGACCCAACGGTTGACGGGGAAGTGGACGGATGAGCATTCTGAGGAGTTGAAGCGAGGGATCTCGATTCGCCTTGGGTATGCGGATGCCGCGTTCTATAAATGTTCCACATGTGATGAGCCTTCGTGTTATTCGACGCAGAAGATCTGTCCGAACTGCAAAGGCAAGACCGAGCTGCTACGGGTTGTGTCTTTTGTAGATGCACCGGGTCATGAGACATTAATGGCGACCATGCTTTCTGGTGCGGCCATCATGGATGGTGCGGTGCTGGTGATCGCGGCAAACGAGGTGTGTCCTCAACCGCAGACACGAGAGCATCTCATGGCTTTGGAAATCATCGGAGCAAAACGCATCATCATTGTTCAGAACAAGATCGATTTGGTCTCAGAAGAAGACGCGATGAAGAACTATGAGCAGATCGTCAAGTTCGTAAAAGGAACCTGCGCGGAGGGGGCACCAATCATCCCGGTTAGTGCGCATCATGATATCAACATTGATGTGCTTATTAAGACCATGGAGGAGCATATCCCGACGCCGAAACGAGACACCGATAAACCACCTTTGATGTATGTCGCCCGGAGTTTTGATGTCAACAAACCAGGGACGAAGCTGAGCGAATTGAAAGGTGGTGTTGTTGGTGGGTCTTTGTTGCAGGGGACGTTGAAGAAAGGCGAACAGATTGAGATTGCACCCGGTCGGAAACGAGAAGTGGAGGGCAAATCTGTCCTTGAGCCGATTTTTACTACGGCGCATTCATTGATTACGGGTGGGACGATTACGAATGTTGCATTGCCTGGTGGGCTGATTGCAATCGGCACCGAGCTGGACCCAACCATGGTTAAATCAGATTCACTCGCTGGTAAAATCGTTGGTCGACCCGGACAACTTCCACCGGTCCTCGAAATGATTGAATTATCCATGTGTTTGTTGAAACGGGCGGTGGGGACGATTGATGAGAAGAATGTGGAGCCGTTGAAGACCAATGAGCCGTTGATGCTTACGGTCGGAACCGCAACCACTGTAGGGATCATCAGTGAGCTGCGTCCGGATTGGATCCGGGTGAAACTGAAACTACCGGTGTGCGCGGACCAAGGACAGCGGATCGCGGTGAGCAGACGCATTGAAGGAAAATGGCATCTGATCGGGTACGGGGAGATAAAATCCATAAAATAGTGATCCTGGATAGCAGTGCTATCCTGATGTTTTTTGAGTTTTCCAGGGATTGGGAAAACGAGCTGAAAAGTTTGGTTGGCGCGTATCATCTGGTTGTTCCTACCGCTGTTGTAAAAGAACTGCAGATGCTTGCGAGTCGAGCTGCTGGGCAGAAAAAAGCAGCTGCAGCCCTTAAACTCATCGAAAAATATGAGACAGTTGAGGATGATTCCTCCTATGCTGATGAAGCATTGGTAAAGATAGCACAGAAAACAAAAGGAATCGTGGTGACGAACGATACCGCATTGCGTCATCGGTTGAAAAAGCAGGGTAATTCAGTGATTTTTCTCCGGGGAAAGAAAAAACTGATGCTCGATGAGTAAAGAGGTTCTCTCAAGAAGGTTTTTATAAACCGTCCCTATTCAGCATGCTGTTACGTCGGGGTGGCTCAGCTTGGCCAGAGCGCCTGACTCATAAGCTCAGCTCAAAGGTTCGTTTTGCAGCTAACGCTAAGATATCTGGAGGTCGCGGGTTCAAATCCCGCCCCCGACACCTTATTTATATACTCAACAGGAGAAAAAACAACCCTTTTTTCATGACTGCACTCTGAACCCGCAATGAAACAAAATATCGGATGTTTAGAAATTTAACCGATACCGATATATATCTACAATGACATATCGGTACAGTATGAAATACGACGATACCGATATTCTCATTAATGATTCCTTACTACAAAAAATAGACGAAAAAAAGCATCGATTAGATAGCCTCAGACCTCTTCCAAAAGATGCTGTACAAAAACTCCTTGAAGACCTGCGACTTCGACATACCTATCACTCTGATGCTATCGAAGGCAACACACTCACGCTCCAAGAAACCAAGCTCGTGATAGAGGAAGGAATCACCATTGGAGGCAAACCACTCAAAGACCATATCGAAGCACGAAACGATGCAGAGGCATTTGATTTCATGGTACACCTTGTTCAACAAAAGACACCGCTCTCCCCGGAAGTCATTCAACAAATTCATGATATCGTTACTAGAGGTCTTCTGAAGGATGCCGGAAAGTACCGAACAGGAAACGTGAGAATCACAGGTTCCTCAATAACTCCACCAAGTTATACAAAAATCATATCCCTCATGGACGATTACATAAAAAATAGTAAAGCACTTCATTCTTATCCATTGAAAAAAGCTGCATACATCCACCATCGACTGGTATGGATCCATCCTTTCTTCGATGGAAACGGCCGAGTCGCTCGATTAGTGACCAACCTCTTTTTCATGCAACAGGGATATCCTCCGATCGTACTGAAACAAGACCAACGGAAAACCTACTATCACGTGCTCCATCAATCAGACAAGGGACATCTATCACCTCTTGCCGAGTTTATCGCAAAAGCTATGAACGAATCACTTCAGCTCTATATCTCCGTGTTCATCGATGAAGACCATCTAATACCGCTAAAAGAGCTTGCAAAACAGGCCCCCTACTCTCAGGAATACCTTAGCCTACGAGCCAGACAAGGAAAACTCGATGCTATCAAACTCGAACAAACATGGTACTCATCACGTAGAGCCCTAAAAGAATATATGAAAAAATGAAGTCTCATGAAAAACATCTATTATTTAGTGGGAACTGTAACCCCGGGGGACTAAGTCTGCCCCCGACACCTTATTTATATATTCAACAGGAGAAAAAAACAACCCTTTTTTCATGACTGCACTCTGAACCCGCAAAAAGCATAGACATTGAACCCGCAAAATAATGACAAAAAAGTTAGATCAATCTCGACTAATGAAATAATTCATACTCTATTCCATTCATCCAATGGTTATTAGAATTATTTCGAAATGAGTTCACATTGCTCAGATGTCTAGTTGAGTTTAATTCAAAGGGAAATAATGTTCTTATAGGAGAACCTGCATTTAAAATATTGATAAAGGGGGAAAATCATTGAAACAAAAATGGTTCGTAATAGGAATAATCCTTTTATTCGTTGGATCTGGTTTTATATCAACTTCTGCACAAAATTTTGAAAAAATATCCCCAACATCAAGAGGAAATTGGTTGTATGTCGGTGGTACTGGTCCAGGGAATTATTCCAGGATCCAGGATGCGATTAACGAGTCACAGGACGGAGATACCGTGTTTGTCTTTGATGATTCAGCACCCTATTATGAAAGTCTCATTATCAACAAATCTATTACTCTTATGGGGGAAAATAAGGAGACAACAATCATTGATGGCACTGGGTTAACAGCAGAAGCAATGATTAAGGTAACTGCAATAACAGTCACCATTACAGGGTTCTGCTTTCAAAATTGTCAAAGTAATATCACGTATTGGACAGTGTATATTAGAAACAGTTTAGGTGAGCAACATCATATAACACAGAACATCTTCCGGAATAATAATAATAACGCCCTGTATTTTATCGCAATGTATTCAGATATCTCAAATAATACATTCTATAATAATTCCGCTGCGCTCTTATTAGATTATGGTGGGAATCACACCGTGGAACATAACGTGTTTTTGAATAACGATGAAAGTATTGGTCTGTATGAATGTCATTGGAACACTATCCATGGGAATAAGATTGCTAATTCTAGTATCCCTTTGTTAATTTTTATGTCTCATTACAACAACTTTTCTGAAAATATCCTCGATGGAAATAATCATGGCGG
The DNA here is from genome assembly GCA_025457885.1 of Thermoplasmatota archaeon. Taxonomy (GTDB): domain Archaea; phylum Thermoplasmatota; class E2; order DHVEG-1; family DHVEG-1; genus SM1-50. The sequence goes on from JALOTN010000010.1 coordinate 10,759, forward strand.
GCTCGATTCTATAGCTTCAAGTAAAAACATCTTCTATCGCAACATATTTTCAAATAATCAGTATGGGATGACGTTGACAGCTTCACAGGGGAATACTATTATGGAGAATAATTTTATCAATAATTCAGATTACCAGGTGATTAGTATCTCTCACCCGCTTGTCGGGGTTGGTCTTTCATTATACTATCATCGCCAATATGTAAGGAATGGAAGTTTTTTCTCTCTTCTTGGAAGGAATAAATGGGAGGCGAACTATTGGAGTGATTGGAACTCATCGTCACCAAGACCAATTGATCGAGTGATCTATTTTTGGAGTCTTCGTTTGTTAACTAGGATTACAGGGACGCCCTATCCCATCCGTCTTCCCCAATACGACTGGCACCCTGCACAAGACCCCTATGATATTAGGGGATGATCAATGAAACGGAAATGGTTGGCGGTTGGAATCATTCTCTTGTTCGTTGGATTTTCCGTATCATCCATCGTCAATGCGAGCACTGTTGATAATGAATTATTAAAAATCAAGCATAATTCGCAGGAGAATTTAGTTAAGGTTAATTGTTATGAATTTAAATCTGACGGAAGCATTGAAAAAACCACGATATTGCTTCCAAAGAGTGCCCATTTCCAGATGAGACAGGCTCTTTCGTTGACCACGTCTCTTGAGAAGAAACTCGAAGTCTATAAGAAATATGGTATTGTGCCATCGGATGCTAGCATTCAGAATATTAAGGAAAATTATAATCAGTATCTTAGTGCGAAAAAAATCAATATTCCCGCTATTCCAAAATTGATGAGCAGTCATGAGATTATTCAACCTTCTGGTATCATGGTAAATAATCATTGTGAGATCGCAGCAGTCGTTGGTCTTGGTATCAATGTGAATTTGGGGATGAGTGCATGGACGCAATGGTGGAATGGCTTCTGGGCTATGATTATTGATGCATTGGATCTCTATTTAGATCCCCCGTATTCATTTTTTATACCCGGTATTGATTTGTATGGTTTCAGTATCTGCATGAGAACATTTGGTTGGACCTGGAATGGGACGTTATCAGATACTCAGTGGGATTTTGGATATGGGACGATGCTCTTGTTAGGTTTTATTGGATATTATGTAGAAGAATTTCCTTTACCTCTTGTTCTTTTCATTGGAGAATATGTCGGGTATACCGTCTCTGTTATGGCTGCTGGTCTGATGACGGTTGATGACCTCCTCTCGAATTAACTTGTAAGATTAGGAAATCATATGATAAAGAAATGTTTGATTGTTGGAATCATTCTCTTGTTCATTGATGTGATCATAGCACCAACTATCAACTTTCACACTGTGAAAGCATCCATTGATGATGACCTGGTGGAAGTCACCACCCAAGCCTGTGGTATTAAAGGATTTGGGAATACCACGGTGAAACTCACCAGAGAACAATACCAGGACCTGGAGGAGTATCTGGTTGAGTTCAGAGCAAGGTTAAATAAAACTACAACAATGAAGGAAACTATTTCTCTTTTCAAGGAGGTTGTATTTGTATTAGATGATTACAAGGTATTACCAGAAGGAATGAGCATTCAACAATGTATTGACTTGGTGACCGGGAAATACCTACTTAGAACACATATTCAGATTCCTCGGATGTTAATGGGGGAAATGGAAAATTATCTCTGTCTCATCGTAGGGCGAGGAAACCCCCTTGACCGTTATTTCTTTGTGGATGTGATGTGGGGAATCCTTTGGGAACTTGGGAATTTCGATATTGCATTTATATTATTGATTCCTGTCTTACTTATTACACTTATAATGATTCCAATATGGTTATATCCATTGAAATTAAATTCGTTTCTTTATTATGGGACAAGACAATACAATATGTATGAAGGATCTTCATATACACCGGCTGGCAAATGGGTCTGGACAAACGGCATGAACGGAATAAAGAATTGGGATGGTCCATTTTGGGGAAATATCAAATTAATTGAGTTTCAAACTGGTGTCGGGGGGGATATTATATCGACTTATGGCAGTTTAGGGGCGACTAATTTCATAGGTCTTAAAATCGATTTATTAAATTTTTATTTGGGGGCAGTATCATGGATATCCTTATCTTATGAATATCCTTGGTCCACTTAATCAAAGAAAATATATCCATCTGAAATTGTCGAAATGAATTCTGAGGAAAACAGTTCTTAGAAGAAATAAACGTTTTATTGATATGTTGGTATCTTCCCGATTTTACATTATTTTTTTTGGTGGGAACTGTAACCCCAGGGGTACGTTCCCGCCCCCGACACCTTTTTTAAATATTTTTGAGGTGAAAACGCGGAGAAATTGTTCTTATGTTTTTCGTGGAAAAAGAAAACAAGCTACTACAAGGATTACGGTAGAGATGAGTAAAGCTAAGATACCTGGTAAGAAACCAAAATCAGGAAGGAGCTTATAATGGAATAAAACAATCGATAGTTCCCCGATTACAATACTAGCCATACAACCATATTTCGTGGCTCTCTTCCAAAATAAAGCAGCAAGAGTCGTTGGACATAGAACAATAAGACCTGAAAACGTTGTTTTCACAAGGGTTCCCATGATACCTTCATTAGGATCATACCCAGTAATAATAAACACAACCGTGAATAACGACAATACCACAATCACCATCTTCCCATACCATACCTCTTGTTTTCTTTTCTTTAACCTCAGTAAATCATGAGAAAGCATGGTGGATAAAGAAAGCAGCTGAGAATCTGCTGTGGAGATGAGAGCAGCCAACGCCCCAGTCATGACAAAAGCAAAGAGAACAGGAGGAGCAAATCTCTGGACCATCATGGGAAGCACCATATCCTCAGAACCAGAAGGAATAGGCAGACCTGCACCATGCGCCCACACACCAATGAGTACAGGAAATAAAAAGAAAAACGAGACGATAACAGGATACAAAATCATAGAAACCTTCAGGGATTTTTGGTTCTTAGCAGTATAAAAAAGCGAAAAAAGCTGAGGAAACATCGGATCAACAAAGAACCAAAGGAGCATAAAAGAAAACCACATCTGCATGGTGAAATATTCACCAACACCCGGGCGAGTGAATAAAACCGGGTTTGCTTGATATGCCAGAAGGTTCGCCTGTTCAAAACCACCCAGACTTATAGCGACAAAAACAACCGCAAGAGTCATCGCGGTAATCATCAAAACACCCTGGAAGACATCAGCCCAGCCTGAGCCTCTCATCCCACCAAGCATCACATACAGCATGACAACAACAATGGTAACAATTGCACCAATCTGCCAGCTGATAGCACCAGAGACATATTGAATAAGGATACCAGCCCCGACAGCCTGAACCGCTAAATACGGGATGGTAAACACAACCATCACACCCATGAAAAGGAGACGCAAAGACCTACTCTGAAAACGATCCCCGATAAGCTCCGGGGGAGTTATATACCGGTTCTCTTTGCCTAGTTTCCAAACCTTACGTCCTATGATAAAAAACATAAGAGCCATGAAGGCGGTGCCAAAACCCATAATCCCATACTGACCAAGACCGATTTTATAGGCGTTCCCAGCAAATCCAAGGAACGTAAAGGCAGAAAAATTCGTCGCAGCCAAGGAAAAAAACAAAATAAGGGGGCCGAAGCTTCTTCCTGCGATGAAATAATCCTCAGGTGTTTTCTTTGTTTTTCTATACGCAATAAACCCCATGAGAAGAAGAAGAGAAAAATACCCTAGGATCATCAGAAGGAATGCTATCATTCCTCATCGCTCCAGAAAAACCGTGAAAACAAATAATAAGCAACAGATAACAATAACGTAAGAAACAACAGATACCACATCCACAAGGGTAGACCCAAAAACAAAGGCTGGGAAGACCCCCAGTTCCAGAAATCCAATGACAACAAAAACAGTCCAAGGAATAAGAAAAACCACATGATGCTTTTCTTTTTTAGAAACCAGGATGGTTCGTTCTTCAAGGCTGAGTCCTCTCCTTCTTTGTTAAATCATACCATTTCCTGGTTTTACGGGCTGGAAAGGCAAAAAAACAATGCCCTTGTTTTACCATGAAATATCGTAGGGAATAAAAAAACTTGCTGGTCTTTTCGAACAGATAAACCCTAAGGAGAAATGTTTGTAGGTTCAAACTGAAAAAATAAGTCGCATCGTCTTGGCAACCTTATAGTGATATTGTTTCTTCAAAACAGATAGGGGTAAGACTCCCCTGACGACGAAGTCGAATGGTATTATTATCTTTTCCAAAACATTTAAATGAATCTAAGTCATATTTATCATTACTGTGTGTATAGGGGAAGACGAAAACATATGATAAGGAAAAAAACAATTGGAAAAGAATTCTCTATATTGCTCATCGTATCATCATTGGTTCTCTCATCGTTCATCGGAACGGTAAATATACTGGCAAAAAGTGATGGGAAGGATGGAAATATTCCTGCTATTATGGAGCCTCAGGATTTTTTTGGACAAAGAAACCCGCACAACAAGGCGGTATTGTTCTCTGAAGGTTTTGAATGGGGATTTCCACCGACAGGATGGACACAAATTATCACAAACTCCGGGTATTGTGATAGTTACCCACAGTACTCCGCCTTCTGGAATCAATTTTCAGAAAATGTTCATAATGGATCAAGATCCGCGTATGTCTGGTGGGATTATCAACATCAAGACGAATGGTTAATCACTCCTGAAATTAATCTTGTTGATATTCCGAATGGAAAACTCACCTTTTGGTCCTACGGGTACGAAGGATCGATACACGATGACCACTACTTCGTTAAATTATCAACGGATAATGGGACGACATGGACGGAGCTTTTTGATCTCAGTTCATTTCCACCAAATCAAGGATGGAATTCGTATACCAGCCCCTATCTCATCGATTTATCTGACTATCACGGTCAGATAATAAAACTTGCTTGGCATGCAGTATCAACCCAAGAAGATGGACTCTGGTACCAATGGTGCATTGACGATGTACTTATTACGGGTGGAGACACCACACCACCAGTGACGACCTGTACGATAACTGGTGTGTATGATGCGACCATCACCTTTACTGCGACAGATGACATGTCTGCTGTGGCCTATACAAAATACAAACTCAACAATGGCGCATGGACGGAGTATACAGTCCCAATCGTTGTTACTGCAATTGGTGATCATATCGTGTATTACTACTCCGTTGATACCGCAGGGAACGTCGAAGGGGAGAAAAGCAAGACGTTTACCATTCAACTTCCAATAACCATCGCCATCCAAGGTGGAGTAGGTGTGACTGCAATCATAAAAAACGTAGGTTCAGCCGAATTAACCAACATTAACTGGTCAATGCAGCTTGACGGAAAGTTGATATTTGCTGGAAAAACCAAATCCGGGACCATTGTGAACCTTAACCCAGGTGAAGAATTCATAGTAAAAAACTCAGTGCTGGGTTTTGGAAAGACCAATATCGCGGTGAGTGCAGGAACTATCGATGCAATAGTATCAGGAAGGGTCTTCCTCTTCTTTGTCTGGGGCGTGAAATAACATTCCTGAGTTCATTTATTTTTTTTCCTGGTATTTCTCCTGAGTTTTACAGGATTTAATATTCCAATAACCATATAAACCGTATGGAATATTAATAGAATGATTCCCAATGAAACGTCAGAAGAAAACTCATGTCTTGGTTTTTTTTATTTTTATCATGATAATGGTACCTATCCTCTCGTCTCTGAGTTCTTCGAAAGATCTTTCCTCCCTCAATGAACAAGCTTGTACGATGATGGATGGACAGATCTTATTCTCACCGTATTATACAACGACAACATACCTCATTGACCGTGAGGGAAACGTCAATCATACGTGGCCAAGTTCGTATCAACCATTCACTGAAGCATATTGGTTGGGGAATGGGACCATCCTACGTCCGATTATTTCAGGGGGAGGTGGTCTTCAAAAAATCCTCTGGGATGGGACTCTTGCATGGGATTATCGATACCAGGTGAGTGGTTGCACGTGTCATCATGATATAAAATATCTGCCAAATGGGAACGTGTTAATGATTGTATGGGAGACCAAAACACGAAATGAGGCGATTGCTCAGGGACGGAACCCTAATACTATCCCTGGGAACATCTTCACCTCTGACAAGATTATCGAGGTGAAACAAACCGGTCCGACGAGCGGAACTATCGTCTGGGAATGGAAAGTCTGGGATCACCTTATTCAGGATTATGATTCTTCAAAAGCAAATTATGGTGTGGTCGGGGATCACCCGGAACTGATTGACATTAACTATGGGGATTCTTTTGTGGGGGATTGGTTGCATACGAACTCGGTTGATTATCACCCTGAGTTTGATCAAGTACTGATTGATATCCATAATTTCAATGAAGTCTGGGTGATAGACCATAGTACCACAACAGAGGAAGCCGCGGGTCATAGTGGTGGAAATAGCGGGAAAGGCGGGGACCTCTTGTACCGTTGGGGCAATGCTGAAGCATATGATGCAGGGGTAGCTGCTGATCAGAAATTATTCTTCCAACATGGCGCATCATGGATACCATCAGGCTATCCTGGTGAGGGTCATATCCTTGTTTTTAATAATGGTAATAACCGTCCAGGTGGACAGTATTCCTCGGTGGATGAGTTTGCCCCACCAGTGGATTCTAATGGAGAGTATTATCTTGAGCCGGGTTCCTCGTACGGTCCTGAGGAGTATACATGGAGTTATACCGCAACACCGCCGTCATCGTTTTATTCTGTGGTTTTTGGTGGAGCGCTTCGTCTGAAGGATGGCAACACCCTTATCTGTGGTGGGACCTCAGGGAAGTTTTTTGAAGTCACCCCTGATGAAACAAAGGTGTGGGAGTACACCAATCCTTATCCAAATCCGTCTCAGAATGATGTGTTTAAAATTGATTTCATTGCGTCCTCGGAGCCTCCGCAGCCTCCCCAGAATACTACCTCGGATTTGGAGTGTATGGGGAATTTGTCCTGGACGAATATTCAACCAGGCGCAACGGTGGTGGGGAGTTTTCAGCTTCACAATGTTGGGGATGCAGGGTCGTTGTTGAACTGGACGGTCAATGCCTCATCGCTTACGTGGGGGTCCTGGTCGTTTACTCCGGACTCAGGAGTAGGGTTGACTCCTGAGGAGGGAGTGGTGACGGTTCAGGTAACCGTTGTCGCTCCTGATGAAAAAAACATGGAATTCCAGGGGAGTCTTCTGGTGGAGAACCAGGGGAATTCCACGGATTGTGAGGAAATCCCGGTGTATCTGAAGACGCCGTTGCAGCAGGAGTTGTTGTTACAAAGGTTTTTTGAAGGAGTCTTCCGGGTATTCCCGAAGGTGTTTTCCTTCCTGCGGTTATTGTTAGGATTCTCGTAAGGAAGGACTCTCAGTTGCGTCGATTCTTTGTGTATATATTTTTTTTTGGGTGATAAAGCTTTTCTGGGAGTCTTCCCATACATGCTCTGGTGAGAGATGCTGCAGGATTCACCGACTGAGAAGTTGACGACCGCGGTGTTTGGGTTCGCCCTCGCCGTTGGTGCGTTGTCTTTGACAAAGGCTAACCCTGAGACTATTATGGATGTTGTCGGGAGCCTGGTGTTGTTTAGTCTGAGTTTCATCATCCTGGTGGTGATCTGGTGGGGGACCAGTGAGATCATGTCAAAAATCAACCAGAGCAAACCGGTCACTGTTCTGTTGAATATTGTGTTGTTGTTTTTTGTCGCAATTGAGCCGTATCTGTTGAATATCTTGAATGCAAACGTGGCTCTGTTTCCATTGTCTTCGACGTTGTATGCGATGGATATGGCGTTCTTGATGGGGGTGTCCGCTGCGTTAAGTCAAATCCTCCTGAAGGAAAATAAAACGACATTAACGCCTCAGCAACTCAGATATTTTAGAATCGGGAGAAATAATCAATTTATTTGTTCCTGTCTTTTTTTCCTTTCTTGTTTGCCATGGTTTCTCGATTGGACTATAGGTGGGTTGAATGTGCGAGTCCTCATCTGGTTTGTTACCTTGGCATTCACACTAATTATTTCGTCTCGGAAAAGATATTTATAACGATCCAGGGAAAATTTTAAAAGAAAAAATTGACTACAAGAAGATTCATCGCATCGCATAGGAAAATCCAAGGACATAGTCACAGCAGGGACAGATATATATTCTGTCTTGATCGACAATCCCTTTCCCTTTCTTTTCGATGACGATGGTATTCAGATCAATATATTGTTTACAATATGGACAGATCCCCATAGGTCCCTCAAAGAAGATATTACTGTTTTCGGAACTATAATACTTTCCGTCCTATAATTGGACAAATCGAAAGAATCTTTTGTTTTTCCTCTTCTTTTAAACGATGATTTAAAAAGAGATATTAAAATTCTTTTTTACAAAAATTTAATCGGTATATTGAAATGAGGAAACGGGGAGTCTGGGAGAAAGGAGGATAAAGAAGAGAAATACGATTTGGAAGAAATCTCTTTGAAATCTTCAAACGACTCCCCACTAATGATATTCGTCACAGTGCCTAAAAAACATGCGTTGAAAAATCCGGATATCTTTTAACTTTCTATGTATTTTTTTATCGTTTCGTGCAAAAACACGAAGGAAGGTTGATAGGTTCAGAGGTCCCATCAAAAACCCATACCTGACTCAAATACATCATCATGGGAAACCCTCCCTCTAGAAGTTGTATAAAATAACAATTATTTATAAACGGATTTGCAAGAACCAGACAAAGACCATGGTATACTCAATCAAAGAAAAAAATTAAATACACTGGCGTAAATAATGTTACTTGTGGAGGGACCCAGACGGAGAAAAAAACGATTAAAGTATCGTTGCTGATGTATCTTGCATTGCTTCTCTGTGCATTGGTTGATTTAACGTTATCATACAATTATTACGTCTCTGACACTGATGTGTTTGTCACCAGTGAATCCAACATCGAGTTTGTGAGATTTCTCACAGAGGGGGATTTCCCTCTCAATAATTTTCTAAAATTCACTCTTGCTCTCCCCTTGTTGTTGTTTCTCCTCAGCTGGTTTGACATCTTTCATGACCATATGCGGGGGACATCTGTTTATCTCCTCGAGCGTTTTGGTAGAATGTTTACCTTGGCAATCCCTGGTTTGTTCTGTGTATCCTACAGTTTCTCAGGATTAACGTGGTACACGAATGCACCGATGATCTATGATATTCTTTCGATGCTACAGACAATGATTCAGGGATCAATCATCATCGTTATTTGCTCTCTTTTCTTGTTAACGATTTATCTCTTATGTAGTCAAGAATTTGTAGAACAAAGAAAAATATAATCCTAAAAAATTTCAATTTCTAAGTCAATCTGATCATGAGGGAGAGGGTCCTTCTTCGAACTCATCAGTGACTTTCCGTAACGCATCAATGAGACCATCGAGCTGCTTAATGATTTTTAATGCTTCTACCTTGCTTCCTTTCAGTTTTATCCTGTTTTTCAGAATCGCCATCGCAGTTCCAACTTTCCCTTCAAAGATATCACGATAGGCTCCATAGGTGCCGGTGATGACAAACACTGGTGTTTTTTCTGGGATAGTCGCACCAACACGCAGGATGAAATCGCTTAACTGACCGTTCTCAAGCTCCAGGTAAAAAGTCGTTGTTGAATCAGTTGGTGGAACATGCTCAATGACACCATGGAGCGATGTCGTCAGATTCCCTAGGTCCTTTGCAGGATCAAGGTTCCTGCGGATATACTCCTTGCCATATTCAATCCATTCATCGGAGAGGAATTTTACCATTACTCAATGTCTCCTAACAGCGAATGAAGCACGTCTTTAAACATCGTGTCTTCTTCAACAGTCAATCCCTTTGGCAATGGATACAGAACATGTTCTTTTCGGTAAATCCCTTTAAAAAGATAGTTGATGAGAGTAAAAATCCCTCCAAGCACAAGAGATTGTTCGGTGGTTTCTAATAACGTTTTACTGATTCGCCCAGCTGCCTCAGGGTCATTGTGGTCATAGAAATAATCATATTCAATGTAGATGAACTTCCCATTATCCAATGGGCTGATAAATCCTAACGCGTGCTCCAACCGATGCTTATCTCCCACATCAGAGAAGATCTTAATCCATTTCAAGATATGAGCCTTATCACCAGCCCATATCGCACCACCAGGTCCCATCGCCATCCGTTGTCGCATCAGTCGTGATGGTAGAATCCGGAATGCATGCAGCCAAACCACATCAGTAAATTCTGGTTTTGCATAGATTTTTTTAAAAAAATCCTGCAGGTCCTCATCATAGACCTTGGCGATGTTTGCAGGGGTCGCCTCTAACCCTTGTTCGAGGTGTTTCTTCATCGGGCCAGCAAAAATCGCCCGGAGGGGGTCTTTTTCCTCAGAAAGGATTTTCATAAACTCGCTGTTTTTCAGGGATGCAAGCTTTGGTGAACCTAGTATCAAGGTTCGCAGCATCGATTCATCAATGGTGTACCCAAGCAGGTCTTCAACGATTTGCTTATCCTCTTTTTTACACACCACATCGAGTACATACCGCAACTTAAGATAATTCTTACAGACATCTTCGAAGTCTGTTGCGATCTGCCGTGTAGGGCAGATAAACTCCGCGAGATATTTATACGACAGGACTGCGAGGGATAATCCAACGCCGCGTCGTCCCAGCTCGATAACCGCGTCAAGAGCGTCTTCAACGTTATCAAACGGGACCATCACCGCCTCCTCATCATTAAAAACAGGGTAGAGTTTCACGGTTGTCTCCGTGATTATATAAGGTGGACTGAGGGAAATATTCGCAAATCCATTATCCACAGCATAGGGGTTGGATATCTCCAGGTCATGATGAGTCTTTATCACCCCGTCGTTGTCGACCAGCTGTAGGTCAATGAAATTATCCGCGAAACAGCCATAGGAATTTCCCCAGGTGGTGACAATCCCGGTTGTCGCGATATTCGCACAGACATGCGCTCCTGCTTCTGCGACATTCGCCCGGAGATGATGCTTATAGGCTTCCTTCTGCAGCTCAAATGATGTGACTCCCGCACCAACAACTGCAGTGCTGCTCTCCGGATGGATTTCCAGCCTTTTCATCCGTAAGAGGTCGATGATGATACCATGTTCCAGGTTGGTGGCATTGGCAAGGACCGTGGGGGATGCGACCGATAATGCAGTCCCACCGCTCCGTGGGAGGAAGGGCATGTTATTGGTGTTTGCAAATTGCACAATTTGTGATACTTGCTCGGTGGTCTCAGGCATAACGACATAAAAATCCAGGGGAACGTTGGGTGCGATAATCGATCGGATATAGGAAGCGATGATCACAGGGTCATTCGTCGCCCATTTTTCTCCAACGATTTTCTGCAAACCAGTAACAATAGCATCCTTGGGTATCTTTAAAAAATCCTTTGTATCAAGAGTAGCAACATAGTCTTTTATCGCTTGAGCGACTTTCTCGGGTCGAAGCTGTGTGGCAAAGTTACATTGTTTATCACAAAGACCACACAAAGAGCAGGATTCTGCGATTTCAATGAGTGCCTCTGTAGGTGGTATGGTTCCATCCGTAAGATGTTTTATCAGCTCCATGCGACCCTGTGGCCAATACGCGAGGTACCCGTGTTTTTTCCCAGAGGGACATAGACCGGTTCCGAGAAAATCAATCCGGCACATGCCACAATGTGTCCCTTTTGTGGCGATGGCAACGGCAGCATCAAAATCAGTTTTTTTTACGGTTACAAGCGGGTGGCGTGTCATATCTTTCCCCCAATGACAACAATTCTCATGATGAACTGATAAGAAAAGACCTAATAAATGTTTTTATCATCATTTCATACGATAGCAAATTCTCGGGAGTACATCCGAATTTTTTTTTGAAGTGGTTTCATCGTGGTTGTTAGGATGTCATTCGATCAACGGAGAAAAAAGAAAAGAGAAAAGGTATGAAAGCAACGGATGGTTCCTGAGAAACACCTGCAAGAAACTCCCATCGAACAGCAGGCTCTTTGGCATGGTCACATCCAAGGTCGCCCAGGGGCTTTCCATGCTGAAAAAGTCTTTTGCTTTAACCTTCACCTCATAAGATCCTTTCGCAGACCAGGAATGATTCGCATTAACCGGGGCTCCTGGTGGGAAGGGACCAAGCCATCCACTGTTTGTTCCATCATCCCAGTCGAACCAATAATACAACGGGTCACCGTCAGGGTCCGCTGCAGAGGTGGTGTACATGTATTGCTGGTTCGGTTTGCCTTCAACTGTACCGGTGATGGTCGGAGTGTGAGGGGGGACATCAATGGTGATCGTATCGGATGCCGGTGTTGCATCAAAATTACTCACACTGTTTAATGTCATCGTTTCAATTAGATGGGTCCCATGTGGAAGTGGAATGGTTGTAAAGGAATAGGATTCCACTGCTTGATTATAGAGTCCATCACTGGGTGCTGCTGTACTCCAACCACCTCCATCAAACCGCCAGAATACGCATGCGATGTTGTTTATTGTCACATCATTACCGGCACAGCCAGGTTGTGGGTTATTATTTGGATAGGGGATCTCTGTGGCTATCCCAGTGTAGGATAACGCTGGGATGGGTGAAGGATCCTGCGGATAGGGATTTAAGACCGTCTCAGGAAATGTATCGATGATATCTTGAATCGTATCTCCATCAGTGTCCCGCCAGCCCACCTGCAACCGTGTCCCTGTTGACAGGCTGAGGACATTGGTGTCCATGAGGCACCCTGATCCTTCTACATCCGCGGCATTGAGGTACCCACTGTATTCCGTGTATCCATCGTATTCATCGGTTGCCCAGAAAATATGACCAAATTCATGAGCCATGACTTGATTCATGCAGGAAATTCCCCATCCGTCATTATCATACGTCATCACGATGTACGGACCACCAAGATAAGCATACGCGAAATACCCATCAGAGAAATCACCGCCAATATCCACGCTACTATCCACGAGGAACACCGTTAATGCCCAATCTGTTCCTTTCGCAGTCCTCATAGCATTAACATAATCCCTGGTCCGTTGCATCCAATCACCTGAGCTGTACCCTAGGGAAGCCATCGCCTCGGACACCCAGAGTTTCTCATAGGTAGGATCGGTCATCGCAGAGGGATGGATAATCGGTTCATAACTCGTCGGTACCGCCGTGTGAACATCAAGCACATAATTTAGTCCAGCATAGATGTTCTGATTACACCACCAGGTCATCGCCTGATTAATTTGATTTTGAACATTGGTTGTTTCTGTTGAATCCCAATTCTCCGTACTTGGATCAATAGCACCATTGCTTTCTAGGAAAATCAGTCCAACTCCGACTGATCCGATGAGATATTCACTTGTATCATAATACCCAGGAGTTGGGTCATCGGTGCGACTCTTCTCCGAATCCCTATTTTCAAGATAACAGAGTAAATCGTTACTCAAGACCTGTATCTGCCCTGATGAACTTGATACTATCGTGGTATCCGGAGTATTTACTTGTGCTCCTGTTCCATAGGGGATGGTGCTTGCACAGATGAACAATAGCATACATAAACCGATTACTTTCTTTTTCATTGAATCCTCCAATAAATCATAACATGATTATGATATTTATATATTTCTTTATAGAGTTTTTTCTTGATTATATGTTAAAATCGCATGATTATGTAAGTGAAAACGGGTGCAAATCGGGTAAAAAAATATATATTGAATACTTGATAATTTAATTAGAATAACCAACTGTGAGAGTATGAAAGATAGAAACGTATGGATATTATCTTTTGCAGTAATCGCAACCTCCATGGTCATCCTGATCAGTCTATCAGGGTGTATCCGGAAAGTCCCAGAGGACCCACATACCGTGGAAAGAACGATCATATCAGATGGTCTTCTGCGTACTTATCGGATCCATATCCCACCAAATCTACCTGAAAACAGCACTCCTGCGTTGCTGTTTGTTCTTCATGGTGGTGGCGGTACCGGGGAAGGAATGGAGCGGAGTCTTACTCTCGGGGGTTTCAATACATTTTCTGACGAACAGGATGTTCTGGTAGTGTACCCTGATGGAATTGAGAAAAACTGGAATGATGGAAGAACAAATGTAAGTGACCCTGCGCACGAACAACAGATCGACGATGTCGGTTTCTTCACTCTGCTAATTGAAAATCTCTCTGAGGAGTTCTCGGTTGACCCGAATCGAATCTTTGCTACAGGGATCTCAAATGGTGCAATGATGTCCTATCGGCTCGCTATCGAATTACCTGAGAAAATCGCTGCGATCGCACCGGTTGCTGGTGCGCTCCCAATTGATTTGGTTTCCTTTAACAGGTCAAATATCCCAATCTCCGTCTGTGTGTTAAGTGGAACACAAGATCCCCTTGTCCCCTGGGAGGGTGGCTTGGTTGGGTTTCCGAGGAATCCTCGAGGTATCGTTCTATCCGTGCAGGATTCGGTGATGTACTGGGTGGAACATAATAATTGTGTGAACACCCCAAACAGCACGCTTCTTCCGGATAGTGATCCAAAGGATAAAACCTGGGTGCAACAAGATATCTATTCTTACGGTCAAAACAATACAGAGGTTGTTCTTTACACGATCTACAATGGTGGACATACCTGGCCGGATGGATTACAGTATCTCCCAGAATCTCTTGTTGGAAGGACTACTCATGATATTAACGCAAACAATGTGATATGGGATTTTTTTCTGACACATCCAAAAGAATAATATCATGACGAGTGTCACTAGATTTGTATGAACTCAGTGAAGGCGTTAATATTTTGGTTTTTGATTCTGTTTTATATATAACTCGTTAATCTCATTTTTTAACTCCATCATCTTCATCTCTCGGTTCACGGTGATGGTCTTATAGCGTTCCAGTTCATTGACCTTTACTTTTAACGCTTGTTCTATCTGTTTGTTCTCTGTGATGTCCTCCATGGTGGTATAGACGGAGAGGACCTTGCCAGTCTCATCGAACAGGAAGAAATCATGGGCGACGAAGAGTTTTTTCTCCCCGTTTTTCGTCAGATACTCCCGTTCACGTCCACCCGTGTAGGATTTCCCTTCAGAGATCTTCTGAGCAAAGGATTTCTGAGCTGAGGTTTTTTCTTTTTCTGAGATGAAATCAAAAATGGATTTCCCACAGACCTCGTCTTTTGTGTACCCGAACGCTTGGCACCATTTCTCGTTGACATCGGTGATAGAACCTTCGGGAGACAAGGTATGATACGGCACAGGTGCTTTTTCATAGAGCAGCTTGAATTTTTTCTCGGATTCCTCAAGGATCTTTTCAATGCGTTTCCGAGCGCTAATATCCTTCATGACCCCAATGGATCCAACCACCCGGTCTTCATGGTTTTTCAGCACACTTAAGGAGATGTCCACGTCGAGTTGCTCATTATTTTTCTTTAATATTTTTGTTTCAAGATGATGTTGCATGCCTTTCTGCCGGATATGCTGTGACCGTATCTTTTTCCATTCAGCCTCCGGGTATAAGTCCCGGACGGGTTTGAGTAATAAATCCTCCTTGTTCATCCCCAGAAGCAGTTCAGCGTATCTGTTCCAGGAGATGATTCGCTCATGTTCATCGGTCATTGTGATTGCGACTGCAGAGTTATCGAAGATCGTCCGATATTTCTTCTCAGATTCCTTGAGTTCTTTTTCCACTTTTTTTAGCTCAGTAATATCAGTGATGATTGCGACAGATCCAACGAGTTCTCCTTTGAAACCCTTCAGGATGCAGATGGAAAGATCCACATCGAACGCTCCGTGGTCCTTCCTAATCATCTTGGTTTCCATTCGATATCGGATGCCTTTTTGTCGTACGTTTTCTTTGCGTATTTTTTCCCATTCCTCATGTGGGTAAAGAGTGCGGACTGGTTTCATGAACAAGTCTGCTTCCTGCATGTTAAGGAGTTCTTCGGTGTATTTATTCCAGGAGACGATGCGTTCCTCATTATCTGCTAGGGTTATAGCGACCGAGAAGTTCTCAAAAATGGTTTCGAATTTTTCTTGAGGGCTGACCAGATCGATGATCGTTCGTTTCGGTTCATACCGGGAGGTTGGTTTTGAAGTGGTTGTTTGAGGAGTCTTTTGGTGACCAGAGGGTGGGGAGACCATTGTTGTATCTGTTGCTGTTGATGGTGAACTCTGAAGTGTACCAAGACGTTCCTCTTCCCGTAATATCTGGACGATATCAGGTTCATCGGTCATAGCATCTCATCCTCCGTCCTTTGAATGGAAGAAAGAAAAATCCTAAGAAGTCTCACTAGAGGTAATATCCTAGTTTCCATTCTCCTGTTTGAATCTCCGTTACCACATCCCATCAAAGCATGAAATGCTTTCGTGATATAAAAGAGTACGTGTCAGCGCAACAAAAGAAAATTACTGATTGAGGTTGAAAGAATGAATGAAAAAGGTAAGAGAAAATTTTAAATTCTCTGTTTTATACATGCCAATGGAGGCACTAGGTACTATGTGGTTACAAGCTCGTCTATATATCTTAGTAGGTCTAATGTTTGCGATCCTCTATGGAATTCTTGTTGGGATCGGATATTATCTTCAAATAACGGGTCTTACTTTTTATCTCTTCATCGTTGGAATCGCAGCAGCATTCGTCCTTATCCAATATGTGATCGGACCAAAAATCGTCGAATGGTCCATGCGTATCAAATACGTCAATGAACAGGAATACCCACGGCTCCATCAGATGGTTGCAGAACTCTCAGAACGCGCAGGATTACCCAATAAACCAAAGGTTGGCATCTCACAACTGCCAATCCCCAATGCGTTTGCGTTTGGGAGAACCAAGAGAGGTTCTCGTGTTTGTGTCACCAAAGGACTCTTGGATCTCTTAAGCGAAGATGAGTTAAAAGCAGTCCTGGGTCATGAGATCTCCCATATCAAGCATCGTGATGTCGCAGTGATCACTATGCTAAGTGTCATCCCGATGATCTGTTACATGATCTACGTGTCATTCCTCTGGGGTGGCATGGGGCGACGAGATCGGGACAGCGGTGGAGCAATCGCAATCGGGGTCCTTGCGTTGGTCGTCTACTTTATTACAAATCTCTTGGTGATGTACGGGTCACGTATCAGGGAGTACTATGCGGATCAAGGGAGCGCGGAATTAGGCAATCAACCGCACCATCTGGCGACCGCGTTGTATAAACTAACAGTCAGTTCTGCACGAACACCTCGGAATGCACTAAAACAGACAGAGGGGATGAAAGCGTTCTTTATCAATGATCCTTCCCGAGCAATGTTCGAGGTCCGGGAGCTTAAGGACATTGACATAGACATGAGTGGGACGATTGATCAAAGCGAGCTAATGATGCTGTCTACAAAGAAGATTTCCTTAAAGACCACCGATAAACTTATCGAGGTTCTCAGTACGCATCCAAATGTCGTCAAACGGATTAAGCATCTCGCCTCATTGACTATGAATTAACAGGATTATTCCTATGAGGATCTGGGATATTCCACCAGAGCAGCTCTGTCGAAATCATTTATTAGGGGAACATCGAGAGCTTCATGCGATCTGGTCTATTTTAATCAATGGGAAGAAAGGGTACGCGCATCATCCGGAGACGGTTCGATGGAAAGGGAAACAAAAAGCATTGTATCATCGCCATGAGGCACTCGTCAGGGAGATGATGCGACGTGGATTTCATCATCAGAGCCCATTGGAGTCTCGCTATGCAGTTGGATTAGAGTCCCAAGAGGTCTTTGTGAATTCGTATGAGGAACAGGTTCTTCTGCTCCGTCAGAAACAATGTGGTTGTCGTGTTTAAAAAAGAAAAAAAATGAGGGGGTTATTTTATTTTTGTACAACACCACCCCATTTTGATATATAGACAATACCAACAACTGATACGACGGTGATTACTAATCCGACGACGATCCCAATAATAAGAGACATCGTGTCTGGAAATCCACCTTCTTGCCACAGTCCGGCTAATTGCATTGCTCCGACAATGATATCTTTCCAGATTAGAGCAATAATAAAACCGAAAGCCGCAGCTATTGATACTGCTATTGTGCTCTTGATTTCTTTTATGGTTACCATTTTTCACCTCCCCACAATCTTATTTAGACAGAAAATATCTCGGCGCTATATAATAATTTCGAAAAAAATCATCTTTTTTATGGGTTATTCCAAGGGAATGAGTCTTTTTCCATAGAGGATACGTAAACAAAGTAACGGCCAGAGAATCATCACGATCAAGAGGAGACTTGGTAGGATGATATCAAAGTGTTCTGTGAGGTAGCTGAAAAGGACTACAGGGAGTAACAGCAGGGCGAGTCCCTCATGAATTCCTTCGTATCGGAGCATCTGATCCCGACGGTTGAGAGGAGCGGAAAGAATTCCCTGGGTGGTTATGAAGAGAATGAGAGCAAGTAGGAGATATCCACCAAGGGGTATTGGATATCCATTGAGCAGGAACGAGGAATATCCAAAAACAAACGGAAGCAGGGCGATACTCAAATGAAGGAGTAGGATTCCATAGGTATACATCACAAATGAGACGGGTTTTTTCAGCTGTATTCCAATGGCATGAACACCGAAGAGGACAGGGGTGGTTTTGATCCCTAGCTGTGTGTCGAATTCAACATCCTTGAGATTAGCAGAGACCCCGACGCTGAAAACCCATTGGAGGAAAGCAACACCTGAGATGATGACAGCAAACCCGGAGACCTCATCTGAGATGGTCAACGCACCGAAGATCCCATAGAGGAATACTGCGGCTCCGAGCACATATTCCATGAGGGGGAGTTTTTTACTGTATCGATTGTAGAGGGTCATGAGGATAAATGAGAGAAACAAAACGGTAAGAGACCATACAGAAAAGAAAAAAACGCAAGCAAGCAGTAGGGAGATGAAAAAGCAACCAAGGTAGAGGATTCGTGCGTTTGTTTGTGACAAGACCCCACTGGTGAGTGGTCGTTGGTCCACGTATTTGGAGCGACGGTCGACTTCAACATCATAATAGTCGTTTTGGACGAAAACGAAGATGTGGCCAAGCAATCCGATCAGGAGCAGGATGCAGAGACGAAAGATATCGAACTGCCCGTTGCATAAAGCCCCAAAGACCGGGGTAAAACCAATGAAGAGAATCCCATAGGGGCGAATGAGTTTCACATAGTCTTTTAGATGGCTCACACACTCAACTCAGCATTAGAGGAGTATCTCTGCCCATTTTCCTTGTCCTTCCCAAAGCTTAATCGAAGAGACAGGGAGTTTTCCTTTGAGTTGCTCAGCGATCCAGTTAAGGATGTGTTCTGCGGTGGGGTTCTCGAAGAGCTCATTTAATGCTTGATGATCGAGTTTTTCAAGGACCGCTGTTTCGACAATAACCTTCATTTTGGCAAAATCCACGACCATCCCGTCTTTCTTCACCCCGCCTTCAATGACGATTTCAAGCTTATAGGTATGTCCATGCAGCTTCTCGCATTTTCCCTTATAGTTTGGGATGTAGTGGGCGGCATCAAAATAAAATTCACGACAGAGTCTCATAAAGCAATGCTCCTTTTGTTTCTGTGGAAGAATCAAATGGAGGAATATAAACATCATCTATTTGTAGAGTGTGACTTTTTTTTCTTTTGAAACCTCGTTGTAGAGCGTTTGGATCGTTTTTTTGATGACAGGATGTTTGAGGGTAGGATTGAGATCCATCAGTGGTTGGAGGACGAAAAGTCGATCCTGTAGCAATGGGTGAGGGATGATAAGGTCTTCTGTATTTATGATCTGTTTGCCATAAAACAGGATGTCGATGTCAATGATCCGCGGCTCATGTTTTTTTGTTTTCACCCTGCCTAGCTTGTGTTCGATGGTATGAATAAAAGCAAGCAATTCAGCAGGGTTTAGGGTGGTTTCTGCTTGTATTGCACAGTTTACATACCAGTCCTGCGGGATGGTGCTGATTGGTTCGGTAAGATAGAGTCGGGAGGTCTTTTTTATGGTGCAGTGTGTTGAGAGAAGCGTAAGGGCATTGGTGATCGCATGTTCTTTATCACCGACATTTGACCCAAGGCTCAGATAGACAATGGTCATCAGACGCTCCGTATCGCATCAATCACTTGAAGGGCTCGTTTGCATTGTTTCACATCATGGACCCGTATGATATTCGCACCGTTTTGGACTGCGATGGTGACTGCCGCAAGTGTCCCTTCCAGGCGCTCATTCACGGGGAGACCCGTGATCGTTCCGATGAAGGATTTTCGGGAAGGACCAATCATCAAGGGACACCCAAGGTCGGTGAACCGCTCGAGATGTTTGAGGATTTGCAGGTTATGATGTAGGGTTTTCCCAAACCCAATCCCTGGGTCGATGATGAGCTGGGTAATCCCTGCGTTCTTCGCTGTTTTTATCTGGTGTTGAAAGAATGTATGGATTTCACCGATAACGTCTTGATAGACCGGGTTCTGTTGCATCATCTTAGGTGTACCAAGCATATGCATCATGACCACAGGGACGTCATGAGCCGCAGCGACCTGCTGCATCCGAGGATTCGTCAATCCCGTGATGTCATTGATGAGATGCGCACCAGCCTGCAGACAAGCCTTGGCAACCCCTGGCTTATAGGTATCAACTGAGAGAGGGACATTAAGTTCTTTTTCTAAACAGGTGATAAGGGGGAGGACTCTTGAGAGTTCTTCTTTTTCAGAGAGAGGTTCTGAGCCGGGTCGGGTGCTCTCTCCGCCGATGTCAATGATATCAGCTCCATCAGTAACGAGTTGTTTTGCATGGGCAACCGCGGCTTCTAATGTGTTAAATCGTCCACCATCGGAGAAGGAATCAGGGGTGACATTCAGGATACCCATAATCAGTGTTTTCTCAAAACGCAAGGTGAACTTCTTACAAGTGATGGGTGCGAGCGGTTCCATATTTCTCCTAAAATAAGGACGACCTATTAATACCCAGTGATTAAGGAAAGGAGAACCTCTCTTTTGTAGTACCTATTTTTATAAAACTTATTATTATATAAATGGATAAGACCTGTACAACAAGACTTTATAAGCATGAAGACAACCCCAGATTGCATGATAGTCATCGGACTTTTATCAACCGAGGAAGAAGCACAGGAAATCCAATTCATCGCAAAGATCTGCACCGTCGAAAACCGCATCCGATACCTGGCCCACGTCGACCGAATAAAACAACTCGTAAGAAAAGAAGAAAACCTCTGACACAAATTACAAAAACACCCTGCTGGTTCTCCAGTACCATATGACTGTTCTTATTATCTCATCAACAGAGGACCCAGCAAGCACCCACATCAAACACGGTCTTTTAGAACACTCACCCTGGGAAGAACACGGGTCTTTTTACAACACCCCTGTGTATCGACACACTTCAATGAAGAACCTAGCACTAGTAACAATCCCAGATAAAAAAATACGACATGAAAACATCGACATCGAGCTACATGACCAACTCAGCCTCACCCCAGACATCGCCATCTTCCTCTCCAGACATCGGAGTAAAACAGGTGAACCAACCCTCACCGTCCACCCAATTGGTAATTTCAGTGACGCTTTGTTCGGTGGCCAACCAAAGACACTAATACCCACCGTACCAAAACTGATGACCCACCTTCTCCGACTCATCGCAAAAAACCTCCAAAAAACAGATCTCACCTACAAAGTCTGCTATGAAGTCACCCACCATGGACCATATCTTCAAATCCCCACCGTCTTCGTCGAGGTAGGCAGCACCGAAACCCAATGGCAGCAAAAAGAACCAGCAACCATCATAGCCACATCGCTTTTGGAGATGCTCCCCTCCCATCAAAAGGAAGATGATTTCCCAAAAGACATCCCTGTTCTCATTGGCATCGGAGGAGGCCATTACGCACCACGATTCACCGAAATAGCATTACAGAAGAACGTCGCATTCGGTCATATGATCCCAACCTACAAAATCGATGAAGGAGCAATCACCGATGAAATCCTCGAACAAGCAATGCAAAAAACACCAGGTTTCACTGGAGTCTACCTCCATAAAAAAGACCTCAAGAAATCCCAGGTGACCTACTTCCGGAACTGGTTCCAAACCCGAGGCATCACGGTAATCTCCAGCAAAGACCTCAAAGACCTATGATTTCCTTTTCTTTAAAGGATACATCGTCTGAAACCCGTCAAAGAACACAGAATCAAAATCAACGATCTTCCCCTTTCTCACCTGGATCCCCTCGTTTTGTAACCGACGTATTTTATCCGGTAACCCCAAACCAAACCCACCTAAACTACCATCAGAGCAAACGATTTTAAAACACGGCATTGTATTGGCATCTGGATTCCGATTCATATACAATCCAACGACCCGTGCATAGTTTTTATCCCCTAAGGCTTTGGCAACAGCCCCATAGGTTGACACACGTCCTTTCGGGATTTGCCTGACAAGATAATACGTATATTCGGAAAGATTCATATGGACACATAGACATTGACCTAAAAAAAATTTTCCACAGGGAAACAATGAACACTATTAAGTTCCTAGGCACCGCAGGAGCCCGCTTTGTCGTCATGAAACAGCTACGAGCCTCCGGTGGCATCTGGCTGACCCTTGATGAAACCCAAATACTCATCGATCCTGGCCCAGGGGCACTCCTCCGCTGCCTCTCCAGCAGACCAAAGCTTGACCCACAAGACCTGGAAGGGATTATCCTGACTCACAAACATCTGGATCATTCCAATGACATCAATATCATGATCGAAGCGATGACCAACGGGGGATTCAAAAAGAAAGGCATCGTGTTTGCACCCCAGGACGCACTCCAAGGAGACCCCGTGATATTCAAATATGTACGTGAACAAGTAAATCACATCGAAACCCTCAAAGAAAAAGGACACTACCAAATCGGAAACATCTCCTTTGAAACCTCAAAACAGTTGAAACACGGTGTGGAGACCTACGGGTTAAACATACAGGGAAAACAACATACAATCTCCCTTATTGCTGACACCGATTATTTCCCTAAGCTCGCCTCCTATTTCCCTGGCGATATCCTCATCATCAACGTGGTGATGTTCGAGGACAAAAGCTCCATAGAACATCTCAGTCTGCCTGAGGCAGAACTCATTATCAAGGAAAACAAACCACGACTCGCCATCCTGACTCATTTCGGGATGGGAATGGTGAAAAGCAAACCATGGGAGATCGCAGAGCAACTCACAAAAAAAATTGGTGTCCCCGTCCTGGCAGCTCAAGATGGTATGCAGGTGGATATCGACCAATATACAGCATAGTTTTTAACTTCCAACGGATATCAACACATGATGTTGGAACGGGAGCCCCTTCCAAGATATCATGAGATCCTTGAGGAGAACAGAAGTGCTGTCTATCGCGATTGTCAACACATCCCAGTTACATTTAACCTCTCCCAATCAACCGAGGTTCTCTGGAAGATACATGAGAAAGCGCTCCGTTCGTTCCACGTAAAAAACACGAAACAAACCCCCTCGCTCCTTGATTTGAAGGTAGAACTTGCCGACCGCTTGTTCCAATCCTGTTGTTTCTGTGAGCACCGCTGCAAGGTAGACCGTCGGACGACACCAGGTGTGTGCGGTGTGAAAGAAACTCGAATCGCTACCGAGTTCCTTCATTACGGAGAAGAAGCGGTCCTTGTTCCATCTCATACGATCTTTTTTTCCGGATGCACTTTCCAGTGTGTGTTTTGTCAGAACTGGGATATCAGTCAGTTACCCGGTGGTGCACCAATTAGTGCAGAAAAACTCGGAACCATCATAGAAGAACGGAAGAAGCAAGGATCTCGAAACGTGAACTGGGTGGGTGGTGACCCGACTTCAAACATGCTCTATGTCCTCCAGGTGCTCCAAGAGATGGATTCAAACATTCCTCAGGTGTGGAACTCAAATATGTACTGCTCTGAAGAGACCATGAAGCTCCTCCAGGGGGTTATCGACATCTATCTTACTGATTTCAAATACGGCAATGACGCCTGTGCAAAAAGACTGTCAAAAATCGATGGATATACGGAGGTGGTCAGAAGAAACCATCTGCTTGCCCATAAGCAGACTGAAATGATTATCCGCCATCTGGTCCTTCCCAATCATTTTGAATGCTGTTCCAAACCAGTCCTGAGGTTTATCGCTGACCATCTACCAGACGTCCTGGTCAACATCATGGGGCAGTACCGACCAGAATACCGGGCAAACGAACACAAAGACATCTCTCGACCGGTGAGCCCTGAAGAAATCAATGCTGTCAAAGAATACGCTGATACCCTTGGAATCCATCAGGTTTGATTTTCATCGTTTTCGATTCCATTTCTCTGTTAAGAACGTTTCTTTTTCGAATTGTTCAGCGAAGGTTTGTTCCTCGATGGTTAGTCCCCCCTCCACGAGATGGATTTGAAATTCTTCCTCAAAGCCTCGTCTCATGGCGTCGGCTACTTGAGTAAAACGAATGTGTTTTCCAAGACAATGATGAATCGATGTCACCCGTTGTTTGACATCAGCGATGAGTTTATCTTTTATTTTCTCGTTTGGGACTTTCAGCAATGAAAACATGGTGTCCACGTCGACATCCATAAGGACGGTCCCATGTTGCAGCACGGTTTGGTGTTTTCTGGTTTGCGCGTTACCTGAGATCTTCCGACAATTTGTTACAATATCATTAATGGGAGCGTATTCACTGTTGATTCCTAGCTGTTCCAATCCTTTCATTACTGCTCCGCAGATCCGGCCATAGCTTTGGAGGATATTCTTTGGAATCGAGGGATGGGATTCTGCAATTACGAGACTATAGGTGAGCTCTTTATCATGGAACACGGCTCCACCCCCGGTGATTCTTCGTACGCAATCAACCCCATATCGCTGACAAGCCTTAAGGTCGACTTCCTCCACAAGACTTTGGAAATACCCTATGGATATCGCAGGAGGAACCCAACCGTAGAACCGTACTGTGGGAGGCACCAGACCTTTGCTGTGTGAAACAAGAATGGCTTTATCTACTGCCATGTTGGTAAACGCCTTTGCATATCCTGTCTGTAGCAACCGCCATTCTTCGCTCATAAGACACACAGAAGAATCCCTTGGGTGAGTGCTTCTGCATTCAGGCCAATAAATTCGATATGATACTGTGAAATAAGAGAGGATATCTGTAGAAGTAATTTTTTTCGATCAAGAGGGGTGTCTTTCAGTTGTTCTTCGAGATGCTCCATTGCTTCTTCAGGGTATGCGAAGAAATCACCGGTGATGCGGATATGAAGTATCCTGTGTGTTGTTTCATCATACTCTAAGTTGATCTTGAGTAATTTCCCTTGAGGGACTTTGTAAACAGAATGTGACTGCATCGACTTCCTCTACCGTTTTATGATTTTTTTTATACTAGATCCTTGTGAAGGGCATGTTGTGCATGGTAGGAGCTTCGAACCAATGGTCCTGATTCAACATGTGTAAAACCAAGTTGAACAGCAGATTCTTTCATCTGTAAAAACTCAAGGGGCGTGTAATATTTTTGTATTGGGGCATGTGACGCGGTTGGTTGTAAATACTGTCCAATGGTCAAGAAATCCACCTGTGCCTTTCGTAAATCACGTAAGGTCCTAAGGATTTGCTCAGCGGATTCCCCAAGCCCGACCATGAGACCGGATTTTGTAGGAATGCTCGGTGTCTTGTTTTTGATCATGGAGAGAAGCTGAAGACTCCGTTGGTAGCTTCCTTGGGGACGCAGGTGGGGAAATAAGTCTTCGACGACCTCGATATTATGGTTCATGACGTCAGGGGCTGCATCTATCACGGTTTGTAAGGATGCCTCATCACCTTTGAAATCAGGGATGAGTACTTCTATGAGTGTCTCAGGGGTAGTTCGCCGTATTGCATGGATAGTTTGAGAAAAGACACCGGCTCCGCCATCAGGGAGGTCATCGCGTGTCACTGAGGTTAACACCACATATTTTAAACCAAGGGTTTGGACGCTGGCAGCGATATCCTCTGGTTCGGTTGGATTGAGAACAGTCGGCGTCCCATGTGTCACATGACAATAGCCACAGTGTCGTGTGCAGGTGTCTCCAAGGAGAAGAAAGACGGCGGTGCCGTTTCCAAAACATTCCGCGATATTGGGACATCGTGCTTCTTCACAGATGGTGTGAAGTTTCGCAGACCGTAGCAGTGTTTTTACTTTGGAGTAATTTTCTCCACCACCGATGCGTACTTTGAGCCAATCAGGATGTCGCCTCATACTCCCATCGTCACCCGTAACAAATCACGTAACCCAGGGGAGACACCTAGGATGAAAATACCGATTTTTAGGAGATTGACGAACCGGGAATATCGTTCCAGTTCCTTTTTATAGAACACATCAAAGACATAGATGACAAGAATAATAAGCAGGAATTTCACGATGGGAAATAAGGGTGGCCATGCTTCCATCAGGCTGTTTGATGCCGGGTGTTTCTCTATGTAGGAGGGCAGCCCCATCTGGAGGGGATCATAGATACTTACATAACTGGTGATTCCATCGATGAGGTGACCTGCCAGCATCGAGAGATTCAACGGGAGTGTATAGACGACCAGGCGGTCGTTTTTGCGGAATTTCCATCCAATGAGGTACACGAAGGAGACGATGAGACTGACCAAGCCGATGACTAGGACCAGGACGTTGACATAGGTGCCATATGAAAG
>JALOTN010000053.1 GCA_025457885.1 Thermoplasmatota archaeon
AACCTCGAACCAACCCTCGAAGATGTTTTCCTCCATTTAACCGGACGTGAAGCCCGTGAAAAAATCTCAGAAAACCATACCACCAGCGCTGGACCAGGACATGGTCCACGCCGGCGTCGAACAAAGAGGATACGATAGGTGAAAACTATGGGAATACGAAACGTTATCCGCCACAGCGCATGGATCTGCTGGAAAGACCTTTTAGAGTTCAGCCGAAGCAAACTTCGTCTCATCATGCTAGTGCTCATGCCCCTGTTTATGATGGTGATGGTCGGCTTCATCTTCCCCTCAGGAAACTCCATCAGTGACACCCCCATTGCTCTTGTTAACAATGACACCGGAGCTCTTGGGTCAAGCTTTGTGACACAACTCGAGACGATCAACAACAAGACCGGGATGATGAAACTCAGCGATGCAACCGATTATAATGACATTAAAACCAAACTCCAGAACAATGACATCAATGGAGGAATCATCATTCCTGAGAACTTCTCCTCAGAAATCATGGCGGGAAGACAAGGCGTAATCACCATCGTCATCGACCAATCCAACCCCCAGATGTCACTGACCATCCAGGGTGTTCTTACAAAGACCATCGAGGCGATGGGCAAACAAAACGCAATCTACAACCTGAACAACCAGTTCAACATCTCCCTTACCACCGCAACCGCGATGATAACCCCCTATAACATCAAATCAGAAGGCATCGTCCCAGGAGAGCCAAACTACTTCCAGTTCGTCGCCCCCGGTATCATCGCCATGGTCGTCATGATGGCGCTCATGACCGGACTGCCCCACGCCATCTCCTATGAAAAAGACATCGGCACCCTCGATGGGATGCTTGCTGCCCCCATCAACCGACTCTCCATCATCCTGGGAAAAGTCATGGCACAGACCGTCCGAGGCATGATCCAGGGATTCATCATCCTCATCCTCGCTGTCGCCCTCTTCGGCGTCGTCATCGAAGGAAACATCCTGCTGGTTATCTTCCTCATCCTCCTCACCGTCTTCTCCTTCGTCGGCCTAGGGATTCTCATCACCTCGTTTACCGAAAACGAGGAGACCGCCACCATGGTGATGATGACCCTCATGTTCCCCATGATGTTCCTCTCCGGAGTGTTCTTCCCCCTCCAACAGATGCCCTGGTACATGCAGGGACTAGCACAATTCCTTCCACTCACCTACGCGACTACCGCTCTACGCAAAGTCATGGTGCTTGGGGCAGACATCCCCGCGGTCAGCACCGAAGTACTCATCCTGCTTGCCTTCGGCATCGTCCTGCTAACGATCGCTGTGCCCATGTTCAGAAAAGCAATGAGCAGGTGACCTACAAGGACCCCTCCTTCCTCTTTTTCCCCACAAAACTGTTTTCTTTCGCAAGACTTAAAAAGAACACACGAAATACAAACACCATTCCATGAAAATAGACCCGGGTGTCCCCAACTCAGACCAGGCAGATGCAGACACCGATGGAATCGGGGACGTCTGCGACGAGTGCACCGACACAGACCAAGATGGTTACGGAGACCCAGGGATCACGTCAAACACCTGCCCCCAAGACAACTGCCCAGACACTCCGAATGCGAACCAGACAGATACCGATAATGACGGGGTTGGCGATGCCTGCGATACTTGCCCGACCGATCCCCTGAATGATGTGGACAATGACGGGATCTGCGGTAGTGTTGACAACTGCCCCTCGGAGTATAATCCTGGTCAAAGCGATACCGATGGTGATAGCATCGGAGACGCCTGCGAACTGTCACCAAAGGCGGATTTCACCTTCGTCCCCGTAGAACCAATACAGGGGGAGACCCTCCTGTTCACCGACACCACCAGCCCCGGTGGGGGAACCATTCTGCTTTGGCGCTGGAGCTTCGGAGACAACAGCACCTCCACTGAACACCATCCTTCTCATGTCTACCCTACGATCGGATCCTATACGGTGACGCTCAATGTCACCGACATCAACGGAAAAACCAGCACGAAGACCACCATCATCAGCGTCATCCACAACGACCCACCCACACCACCCATCATCAGTGGACCACACCTCGGAAAAGCAGACGAAAACCTCACATTCATAATAACAGGATCTGACCCAGATGCCAACCAAGTCTCTTTTGAGATAGACTGGAACGACCCGACCGGCAGAGAAACACAGGGACCAGTCATCTCAGGAACAACGATAACAGCCCCCCATCGGTGGACCACCGCAGGAATATACACCATCCAGGTGACTACAACAGACACTCATCACACCCAAAGCAACCCAACCACCCACACAATACGCATCCAGGACATATATATTTTAAACGAATATTTTATAGTATACTTCTCCCAAAACCATCAGATACTCTTCTTCAAACTCATCTACGAATAACCTAAATCATCCATTTTTTTTTAAAAAAAAGATGACATCTTCTCGACAGAACCATGAGCAAAATTTAAATATATATATTTGCATAGTATAATAATAACAAATCAAATAATGGGGGAAGCAACAATGCCAAAAATATCGGTCACCGTCTCAGACTACACCTACTGGAAACTGCTTGGTTCTGGCGAAAGCGTCTCAACCACCATCCAAAAAGCACTCAAAGACTACTGGAAAGAAAACCAAAAGAAAATCTCCCAAGCCGCCATCCTCCAACCAGAAAAATAAACGACAATCAACCCATCACACCATCACTTTTTTTCCTTCAAAACTACAAAATATTTTGAACCAATCGAAAGTGTTTTAACAGTCTATTTTGTTTTCCCACTTAGTACTACAACATAATGACGTTATAAGAAAACGTGGTGGTCAGGAGAGATTCTAAACATGCAACAAAAAAATACCCAGAAGAAAAAACAAACAACCACATTACCCACAAAATTTTTTCTCACCCCACACCTGACAGCAGTCCAGGCGCTTCTCCCAAAAAAAATAGGTTTCAACAAACATCCACAGGACGACAAAACCACAAAACAAAAAGGAAAAATCCAGGAACAAAAAGACACCAAATACAAAGAAATCATCAAACACCTTGATGAAAATCAACCTACGACACCAAAACCCCTCCCCCCTAACACGACTCTTATCAACGAAGAAAAAGGATTCGGATGGAAAGGACTTGGCTCACGACTCATCCTCTTTGACAACGACAGGAAAGAATACCTCTACAATGTCATCGAACCACCGCTCACCGACAAACAAGAACACACAAAAAACAAGCTCATCACCCTGTTTAAGAAATACGCTGATATCGACGTTTACGAAGGAGACACCGCCCAGAAATGGGACATCTTAGAAAAAGCATTGGAAAAAATCGTCCATGACAAACAAATCAAGCTAGAAAAAAACGAAAAAGACATCGTGTTCTACTACATCATTCGGGAGTTCGCGGGATTCGGACGCATCGACATCCTCATGCACGACCCAGACATCGAGGATATCTCCTGCGACGGACATGGCATCCCCATCTTCATCGTCCATAAACAATACGAATCCATCAAAACCAACATCATCTACAAAGATGCAGACGAGCTGGACAGCTTCGTCGTCAAACTCTCCCAGATGTGTGGCAAACAAATCTCCGTGTACGAACCGGTCGTCGACGGAAAACTCGCGGACGGATCACGATTACAAACCACCCTGGGTCGCACCATCACGATGCTGTCGACCTTCACCATCAGACGATTCAGAGAAGACCCACTCACACCAATAGACCTGCTCAACAACCACACCATCTCCCTTGAACTCGCTGCATATTTTTGGCTTACGATAGAAAAAGGATGCAACATCCTCTTCTGTGGAGGGACTGCCTCAGGAAAAACCACGATGCTAAATGCCCTCTCCCTCTTCGTGCCACCCTCCTACAAGATCGTCTCCATCGAAGACACCAGAGAAATCAACCTCCCCCATGAGAACTGGATAGCAGGCACCACCCGGTCAGGTTTCACCAGCACAGACATCCTCAAAACCACCAGAGACATCGACATGTTCGACCTTATCAGAGTCGCACTCAGACAACGACCAAGGGTCATCATTGTCGGAGAAGTCCGAGGAAAAGAAGCATACAGCCTGTTCCAAGCCATGACCACCGGCCATCTGTCATACTCCACGGTCCACGCCAGCGACATGCACAGCCTCATCCAACGACTCGAAAACCCACCAATCTCCCTGCCCCGCGCTCTCTTAACATCCCTAGATACGATCGTGTTCCTCAACAGCGTCATCGTCAAAGGAAACCCCGTCCGACGCATCACCAACGTCACCGAGATCATCGAACTGGATGCAGGGACCAACCGTCTGGTCACCATGTCCCCCTTCGAATGGAAAGGAGGAAGCGAAGACCGGTTCCAGAACAACGGCGCCAGTCGACTTCTCTATAAAATCAGGGTTGAGAACGGATGGAGCGACGCACAACTCCACCAAGAGTTACAAAGCCGCATGGACGTCCTGGAATGGATGCGCAAAAAGAATCTTCGGTCCTACACCGATGTTGGGAAAATCGTCGGAACCTACATGAAAGACCCAGAAACCATCCTACAAACCATCAAAAGGGATACATAATGAAATATGAAAAATACGCGGAACTCTCCCAGAAAGCCTTCAAAAAAACAATCGCAAATATATCAGATGAGACCCAGATAGAACGAAACCTGCAGCTAGAACGCGCAGGCATCCTCATCGACTACAAAGCATACCTTGCTATCACCCTCTTCAGCCTCGTCATCGGATGCATCCTCTCACTGATTCTGACTTTTTTCATCTACTTCATTCTCCCCTCACCTATTACCCTGCTACTCATCCTCTTACTCCCGGGCTTAATGGTCGGCTGCATCGGCCTTTTCTTCATTTACTACCCAGGATACCGCATCAAACGACGAGCCTACCACATCGACCTGTTCCTCCCTTACGCCATCAACTTCATCAACTCCATGGCAGTCGCAGGCATCTCCCCATCCGAGATCTTCACGACCCTTGCCCAGATCGACTTATACGGGGAACTCCAGACGGAGATCAAAAAAATAGCCAAAGAAATCAACATCATGAACGTCGATAGCATCACCGCCCTGAAAAACGCCATCGAGATATCCCCCTCCCGGAAATTCCAAGAATTCCTCCAGGGAATCATCGGCACCATCCAATCAGGCAGTGAACTCCACTTGTATCTTCAGAACTCTGTCACTAAACTTATGGAGGATGACTTCATCGAACGAAACAAGGATCTGGACTTACTTGGCGTCATCGCAGAAATCTTTGTTACCACCGCGATTGCATTCCCTATCTTCCTGGTCATCATCCTCACGGTCTTTGGGTTCTTCGGCGGCTCCGCAAGTGGTTCTATCATCATCCTGAACCTCTTCTCCCTCATCATGATGCCCCTCATCTACACAGGCTTCTACTTCCTCATCAGATCAACAAGCCTGGAGGACCTCAACCGGATCTACTCCAGAGAAAACCTCACCTGGCGACAATACCTCAAAGAGAACGAAACTCCCATCATGATCCTAATCTTATGCAGTCTGATCATCCTCATCACCTACCTAGGGTTACGATTCATGGACTACCTCGGATTCATCACCTTTGGCTTTTACCCCCAGTTAGACTTTTTATTCCTCGCCATCCTCCTGCTCATCGGACCCATCGGCATCTACAACTACTTCCAGGGGCAGAAAAAGAAACAGATCCAATACCGCCTCCCGAACTTCCTCATTGAAGTCAGCGACTCCCTCGCCACGGGTGCGACCATCTTTGATGCCATCAAGGTCGCCTCTAAATCACACTACGGACGACTCTCCGGCGAGATCAGAAAAATGCGCTCCCAGCTCTCCTGGAACATCGCAGTAAAAGAAATCCTCATCGACTTCGCAGACCGCATGAAATCCGCCATCATCCACCGCATCGTCATCAGCCTCAACAAAGGACTAGTCATGGGAGGAAACACCCCGAAGATCTTCAAAGCAGCAGCCATCGAGGTCGGCCAGGTCAACCGCCTGGAGAACCAACGCAAAGCAACCATGTCCATCTACACCGTCGTCATCCTCGTCTGCTTCTTCGTCTTCCTCGCTATTATCATCATCATGAACCTCACCATCTTCAAATCCTTCTTCGACCTCCAAGGAAAACAAGTCGGACGCATGGCAGGCGTCATCTTCACCTCCATTGATCAGATGGAGCTGAAATACTCCTTATACGGCTTCGTCTTCGTACAAAGCATCGGAGCAGGTATCCTCTCAGGCTTTATGATGGACGGCAGACTCTCCTCCGGCATCCGCTACAGCTGCATCCTTGGGATCATTTCCTTCATCATCTTCAAACTCACCTTCTAAAAAACACGGAAAAAGAAAAATGAAAAAGAACAGACGAGTTCACCATGCAGTCTCCGAGGTCCTTGCGACCGCACTCCTCCTAGGCATCACCATCGCCCTCTTCGGATTCCTCAACTTCATTGTATTCTCCTTCTCATTTGATTCTACTGCCACCTCCGTCAACCTTATCGGATCGATCTCCACGAATGAGGCGTACAATAATATCACCATTGAACACAACGGGGGAAAATCACTTGAGGGGAACACCGAAGTCATCATCACCGTTGGATCAACGACAAGCAAAAATACTGTTCAATCAATCATCGCTGGAGCCACCGACTGGAAACTCAACCCTCTCAACAACGACAAAAACCCAGACAAATGGGATTTTGGTGAAACCATCGACTTTACCTCCCACTACGACCTCACCGACACCTACATCCAAGCAGCAGTACGAGACCCATCAACAAACACCCTTGTCTTATCCGTCATCCTCCAACAAGGACCAACAACAGCGGTTACCACCAACAAACCACCGACTATATCCAATCCAAATCCATCAAATGGATCAACCGGAACCCTTCTCAGCATCACTTGGAGTGTACAAATCAACGACCCAGAAAACGATGCTTTCACCTGGACTATTCAATGCAGCAATGGACAAACCAACAGTGGTTCTGGACCGAACGGACAAAAAACCATCACCCTCTCAGGACTTGCTTATTCAACAGTATATCGAGTATGGGTGAACGCGACAGACCCAACAGGAAGCAATCAATATACGAGAAAATGGTATACCTTCACCACAAAACCAAGCAACAGCCCCCCTGTTTTTGGAACACCATCACCAGATAACAACTCTATAGGAGCACCCCTAAGCCTCACCTGGAACATCCCCATCAATGACCTTGAAGGAAATACCTTCTCATGGATGATTCAATGTAACAATGGACAAACAAATAGCGGAACAGGTGCTTCCAATGGAACAAAATCATTGCTTCTTTCCGGACTAATCCAATCAACAACATATACGGTTTGGGTAAATGCAACAGATCCAACCGGAAGCGGATTGTATACACGCAAATGGTATCGATTTACCACCATGGCAATAACTACGGTAAATCTCAGACCCAACTTAGTCCTTGATAATACTTCTGGTAGTGATTATACTCTAACCTCGACTGATAGACTTAATCTCAACACAAGTGATAATCTGAAATACCGGAGCCAAGGTCAATGGCCTAGCAGTTATAGTGAACGTATAGAATTCAATTTTCCAGATATACCAACAGGTGCAACAGTCACAAATGTCACGCTTAAATTCGAATGGAATGTAACAGGTGGAACACCAAGCCCAAACGCAAAATTGAGAATCTATGATGGTTCTACATGGCAAGAAATAGTTTTAAATCCTTCGAGTACAGATGTTGTTGTAACTAGATACCTTTCTGATTCAGGATACATCAATACAGCTTCTGAAGTGAACTCCTTAAAAATATGGTTCCAATTAAAAACAAATAAGAATTATTATACATGGTTTGACTGGGTTCAAGTGGATGTAACCTATACCTCCTAAATGAAATAACTTAAAAAATTGTAAATATGAGAACGAAAAAAATAACTAACTCAAATTTACTCGCCAATAAACAGGGAGTCTAGAATGCAGAAAAAATATACACCAAAAACGAAATCCCAATTAATAAAATCAAATAACGCTGTCGTCGGGGTCGTCACCGCTGTACTCCTCATCGGCCTTATCGTCGCAGTCATTTCCCTCATCCAAACAATTTACATTCCAAAGATCATGGAACAACGAGAAGCAGAGCATATGGACAAGGTCGCAGAACAGTTCACCTATCTTACTTCGGTTATCGATGGTCAAGCCGCGGATCAATCAAAGAACCTACCAGTCGCAACCTCGGTGACTCTCGGCAGTAAAGAACTCCCCTACATGCTTTCAATCAAAGCATTCGGGACGCTCCAAATCCTTGACAATGCCCGTTTTATCAATATCACGCTCTCAGATGGTACCACGGTGGAATCCTTCCCAATCGGTGTGATCTCCTATTCCTCAATCAACGGCTACTTCCTTGATCAGACCTACACCTATGAGGCTGGTGCGATGATCGTGAGCCAAACAGAGGGAAACCTGATGATGGTTCGACCCAGTCTCTTCATCGAGTATGATTCGACTCACAACATCCTGAACCTCACCTTTGACGTGGTGAACATCACCAGTGTCGGTCAAAAGACGATCGCCTCCGGTTTTGGGACATATCCGATACAAACAGAATTCTATCAGGTCTCAACTAATGTCACCTACACTGCAATCCATGATGTCACGATAGAAACACCGCTTTCTAACGCCTGGTATATGTTCACCGATTCCTTGTTAAAGACCACGGTGAATGACAATCAATACGATTTAACCGACACCGGGCATTCTCTTGTGCTCGATGCTTTTTCTGGCCTGACGGTTAATATCAATTACAAAATCATCGATATCCGAGCTCAGATTGGCCCTGGTTGGGTTCAACAATAGATATCCCCCCAGATAAATATAGTAATCTTTTGTATAATAATGTTTATATATTAGTAAAATCACTTATTTTCATATCAAATTTAATGACGATAATGTAATAGTGATATAGAAGGAGGATCCCTAATGAATATAGCACGAGGCAATACAGCAGTCTCTCAAATGATCAGCGCAATCATACTACTTGCAATAGCGATTACTTCCGTCTCAATCATCTACACACAAGTTCTCGCAGTCCCAGGACCCCAGGACATCGCCAATGTCACCATTATAGGAAAAATGGAAGACGGACATCCCGTTTTTGACCTCCAACGAGGAGAAACCTTGGAAAACGAAACAAAAATCTACATCACCATCGCAGGAGGATACAACAAAAGCATCTATACCTTCGATCAAATGCTCATCCAAAACGCCATTGAAAACAACCGCTGGAACATCGGAGAACAAATCATCCTCCCAACCGAGAACGTAACCGGCTATGGTGGCCCACAAGTCGAAGGAACCATCATAGATGCAAAAACCAACTCCATCGTCTTCTGGGGAATCCTTCAGGAAGGACTCATCACCCGACACAAGGGTGGAATCTGGCATTTTGATGAACAATACTGGAATATCAACATTACCAACGAAGTAAAAGATAGTTCAGGGAATCAAAACCACGGGATTGCAAAGAACAACGCTCTCATCATCAACCATACCATACAACCACTCAACACCATCCACAACAACTCAGGATTTTTCAACGTCCTTAGGGATGCGTACGTCCGCGTTCCCTCCTCCTGGTCCCTCAACATCAGCAAGGCCATCACTGTAGAAGCATGGATGAAACCACAGCTGCTTCCCCCAATCATCGACATCGTAGACCTTGAAGAAAAATTCGGATACACTCCCTACATCATCCACGTCAGTGGGGATTGTTACGCCATCGTCAGCGAAGATCAATCCAAAAAAGGAACACTCCAGACCGTCCGGATTACCACCGATGGGAACATCACCTCATTAAACACCACGAATTTCGGGGATGCAAAAACAAGCATCGCCCTCCGACCAATCATCATCCCAATGAACGAAAAAATGTTCCTCATCGCTTATAACTCTCGATACCAGAACAGCGCTGATTTGTTTATGCACCTTCGGACATACAACATCTCAACCAATGGGTCTATCGATTACACAGGAAACGAACTTGCATTCCTAGATTACGCGACAAGCACACCAAATCGACCCAGTCTCCAAAAAATAACAGACACTATCTTCGCCATCTCCTATTGGGCTCCCGGTCAAGGAGGCATCCTAAAAACCGTTAACATCTCGATCTCTGGAACGTTCAATGTCACAAGCGTTAAAATGAGCCAATACGACACTATCTCCGGATATGAACCCTTCATCGTGAATATAAGCAACCATGTGATTGCAATAGCCTACCGAGGAACACTCAACCAGGGGATATTAAAAACATTTAACATCACCTCGGCAGGAGATATCTTGTATCTTGGTAACCGTGTTGAGTTTGACTCTGTTGAAGGATACGAGCCTTGCTTGTTACACATTTCAGACTCGGTATATGCAATTGCATATAGAAACACCGCTAACTTAGGATATGTGAAAACATTCAATATCTTCTCTGATGGAACGATTACTCCCACGGGAAGCACAGCACCTTTTGACGCTAGCAGCCCTTGTTATGATCCCCGCATCATCCACGGAGACCAAGATTTCTATGTCATCGTCTACTCGACAGGAAATAGTGGAAGCACCAGAGGATATCTCACTTCAATTAAAATCGACAACACCGGTTTAATCACCACCCAAGGAGCAGATGCACGAAGAGAATTCAAAATTGAAGGAAGGGACCGCTGCTATACTCCCATCATTCTCCATATCACCGAACATTTGTTCGCGATCAGTTTCACCGGACCAACCGATCATCCAGGAGAACTCATCACCATCAACATTGGAATGGACACTTATCCACCACATCGAGGGATCACCAAAATAAACTCCTATGGAATCTATGCAAACACATCAACCGTCGTCGGTAGTATCAACAATATCATGATCTCCGCAGCAATCTCACCTGGTTGGCATTTTTTTGCGGTCACCTATGACAGCTTGTTCATCAGATTATACATCAATGCAACCCTTTCTGGTTCAATCCTGTACCCGAATCATTTGATTAACGAGACCGCAGCGGACCTCCTCTTCGGACGTAACTACAATGGTTACATTGATGAAATAGCGATTTACGACCAGGCACTGACCCAGACACAACTTCAGACTCATTTCATTAACCGTGGAACATTCGAACGATTTAACTGAAAAAAATAAATCTAAAGAAAAAACTAGGAAAAGCAGTGTAAGAAAAGTAAAAATTTTTACTCTATTTCAGAATAGACTTCCTTGTTCGGATTGACCACGATGCCTTTCTCAGTGATGCTCATGGAGACGATCTTCTTCTGATGTTTTGCCCCACGCATCTTGAGGACCTCGATGGCGTTCTCCCTGGTGTTCTGTCGTCGGATGTTGTAAATAACGACCACTCCATCGGCCAAGAACTCCTCCACACCCGTGGGTGAGAACACTTCAGGAATCTGTTGTGTCTCCGTTATCAGGAATGTCGTGGCACCAATCTTTTCAAAGAACCGGAACAACCGCTCCACGTAGAAACGGTAGGATTGCTCTTTGCCCTGGAACGTCGAGGAAATCGCAGTCAGCGAATCAAGGACAATAAAATCCGGTTTGAAACCAACGGTATCGGTGATAGATAACGGCTCAAGCTCCATGAGTAACGGGTCGACTTCCTTAGTCATCATCGCCTGGATGTCGCTGCCACTTTTCTTATCATAATAATAGATCTCTGCTGTCAGGAATCGTTTGATCTTCAGGTTCCCTGATTTGACCAATTCCTCAGGGTTCCATTCGAACTGCCGCATATGATCCATCAGGCGTTCCTCTGATTCTTCAAAACCCATGAAATAGCATTTCTTCCCAAGCGACGCCTGATGCGCAAGGAATTGCAGACAAAGGTTTGTCTTTCCGGACCCTGTCCCTCCAGCAATCAAAACAGAAGAACCCTTTGGGATCCCATGTTCAAAAAGATCATCAAACCCGGGGACACCTGTCTTGATATATTTTGTACTGTCTTCTTCAACTCTCATCATTTCCACCACCATACTTTGTAATAGAATAACTAAGGTCTGTATACAGTTCATCCTCTTAATATTCTTTGTTTGATTTTGATTCACAACACTTTTTTTGGGTTTTTCAGAATTTCTCTGAGTATTATGTGGTCAATCGTTTACGATGCTATCCTTTTGTATGAGGTAAAACTTTAAATCTGGGAAGCACGTATATTATTCGAAGGGGAAAGATACGGAAAACAAATTTCTCAGAAAATCCTTGACGGGTTTCATCTTTTGTGCTTTCCTAGCGGCTGCCTTTAGCCCGAAAATCATTGGACTTACATTCAACGATGAAACGGGTACGATGCTGGAACATCTGAGCTATACGTTTTCATTCTCCCCGCCAAAGGTATATTCTCTTGAAACATCTGACGATATGTTTTCTATCATCGAGGTACCTGGTTGCATTGAATTAGAACTTCAACCCGGGGAACCCATCCTCCCAATTCGATTCATCCAGGTTTTACTTCCACCATTTGCACAGGTTGATTCGATACTAGTGACTGGTGCCCCTGTTGAGCTGCGGCGTTCTGGTTTTGACCTTCCTAGGAACCCTATCTTTCCTATGCAAGATGTAAATCCTTTCGATGCCAGGAGTGCTTCAGATTTTAGACTTAATCAGGAGGTGTACTTTAGTCATCATCTTTACCCAACGCTCCCCTATCAAACGTATCACATCGGCGCCTCCCATGGGTACACCATCCTGGATATGGGGCTTTGCCCTGTGCAGCTTATCCCTGTGGAGGGACGGGTCTTTTATTATCTGAATCTGACGGTGAGTATCACACTTCGTGAGAAAGGGTCTTTGAATCCATTGTTCCGAGGGACATCTGAGGATGAGGCCTGGGTGAAAGACCTGGTCTGCAACCCTGAGATGGCCACACGATACGCCAGTCTCCCCGCAGTCGAGTATCCTGGTGGACTCTGCGATCCCAGTGACCAGTATGACTATGTGATCATCACCACCGAGCAAAACTCACTAGACCATTGGGATACCAGTGAGTCTACGCCCTATAACTGGGAGAGTCTGATGCAGAGACATTTTACAGAAGGATTATCCTGCACCCTTGTCACTACTCAGGAGATCAACGCATGTCCCGATTATTACAATGCAACCCTCCTGTTCAACGACAGCCAAGCTCACATCCGGGAGTTCTGTAAAGACGCGTACCAAGATTGGGGGACTCAATATGTTCTTCTTGGAGCGGATGCTGAGTTCATCCCCGCCCGGTTGATGTCGAATGAGTATGAATACAACGTCGATTCTGACCTTTATTGGAGCAATCTTGATTACTCATTCAACGCTGATCATGATAGTTTGTGGGGGGAGGAAGGTGACAGTGGTTTTGATGTCTATTCGGAGTTGTTCATCGGGCGGATACCCTGTGATATCCCCCTGGATGTCTCAAACTGGTTGACGAAGAGTTTTTCTTATGCTGATTCAGGAAATTCTGATTCTCTTGAGAACGGAGGATTTTTTGCGACGAACACGAGCTGGGGTATCCAGGGTGATGACATCATCGATTTCGCTGCCATTAAGGGGACCGATGGTTGGCTTGGCTCAGAACCAGGTCAATGGCCTGAGTGGCTTGGGTTTCTCTTCGGGTTTGAGACCTGGAACATCATACACCCGGATGCTTCCTTTAATCT
>JALOTN010000054.1 GCA_025457885.1 Thermoplasmatota archaeon
TCGGTGTTCTGGGAGACGATGTTGTAGGCTTCGTTGCTTAGTCCACCGGATTTTGAGACGAATCCCACGGAGCCTGGCCTGTGGAGTTTGGAATCCATGATGTTCTCGATGGTTCCACCGGTGTTTCCTATCTTGAATGCACCAGGGACGATGCCTCCGACGGTCGCTGGTCCGATGATGACTTTTTTGAGTTGTTTTGCCTTGGCGATGAGTTCTTTCATGCGTCGCTCGGGGACTCCCTCGGCGATGATGACGACGGTTCTGATCTGTGGGATTGCGAAGGCTTCCTCGGTGGATGCTGCAGCGGATCGGAATGAGGCGAAGTTGATCATCACATCAACGTTCTTGTGTTTGTTCGCCGCGTTCTTCAATGATTTGTACACCGGAACGAGGATCTCCTTTGGTCCGAAGAAGAATTTTTGGAAGCTGTCGTTTCCGGTGGGGTTGACGATGGCAGCAACGGAGGGTGTTTTTCTGCCGGCGACGTAGTCGAAATCCAGCATCCGTTGGACTGCATTGGTCTGCATGTTGTAGATGAACGATTGGGTGTCTTTGTCAAATAAAATATAGTCTGTTTTACTTGCCATGGTTAATTGCCTCCTTTGAGTGCCATGCTGACAATCTTGGTCATGTGTGTCTCAGGTCCGTAGACCTCGATGGGCACACCGAGTTGTTCACCAAGCTCTCGCATGATCCGCAAGCCTTCCTTGTAGTTAGGTCCTCCTCGTCGGACGTAGATCTTCACTTTGTTTTCCTGGAGTTTCTTTTGGTATTCCTTAAGTGCTCGTACGATGCCTTTGAAGGTGTTGGCGACATCAGTGAAGTTGGCGATTCCTCCGCCGATGAGCAGGTATTTTCCTTTCGGGTTCTTTTTCCGGGTCATGAGATCCAGGATTGT
The DNA here is from genome assembly GCA_025457885.1 of Thermoplasmatota archaeon. Taxonomy (GTDB): domain Archaea; phylum Thermoplasmatota; class E2; order DHVEG-1; family DHVEG-1; genus SM1-50. The sequence goes on from JALOTN010000054.1 coordinate 899, forward strand.
TTTTGCATAAAGGTAGGTGAATTCTTCGTTGGGGTCTCCAGAGTATTCCCCATAGTTTGCCATCTCGCTCATATACCCAAGGTCGGTGATGGTGTCTGCGTAGATGACGGAGGCTCCGCCTCCAGCGACCATGGTCCAGATGCGGCCTTCAGGGTTGAGTACGGTGAGTTTGAGGGATGCACCGGTCTTTGAGTCGAGCTCTTCGATGTATGCTTCTTCCTTGGAGAGCATTCGTCCGAAGGGTGAGGGAAATGTGATGTCTCCCCATTTTTTGCCACTAACGAACTCTGCGGTGTCGTCGAGTTTCGCAGCAAGGTCTAAGGGCACGATGCGGTTGGCGGTAACGACGAACGGGTTGATCTCTAAGTAGGTGTAGTTAAGGTCTGCGTAGAATTTGAACATGCCTTCGATGAAGCCTGCGATGAGGGTTTTGCGTTCTTTTGGGACATTTACGAGTAGTTGTTTTTCGATGTCTGATGCGGTGGGATACGATCCGATGGGGATGGTCATGCGGACTGCTTTAGCGTCGATGTCCCCGACGTTGATTCCCCCTTGGTGGTGGAAGAGGATCTGATCGCCTTCTCGTTGTGAGAGGATTGCGAGATAGTACTCGTCGTTCTCATTGTGTGGGACGAAGGGTTCAACGATGAAATGGTCTAGAATCCCAGTCACAGTGCCGACGGTGACTGGTTTGTTCATGCGTTCTTTTATCCATTTCTCTGCGTCTTTCCAGTCCGCGTTAAGTAAGAGCAGTTTGCTTTTTCCTCGTCGTTTGATGAGCTGGTCTGGTTTGACGACGAGTTTTTCTTTGGTGAGCCATTTGTATGTCGTGGGGAGTTTTTTCAGATCGGTTTGTGGTCCGATGCTGAGGAACTTGTTTTCGATATTGTATGTTCCATTGGTGTATTCTTTTAGGAGACGGGCGATCATGTTTTTGCCGTCTGCTTCTCGGATTGCTTTCTGTGCCATAGGTTCATTCTCCTTTTTCTTTAGATTTTTTTCTTGAGATGTTCGGCGATCGCGTCGATGAACTCCTCGGTGTAGACTTGTTTGTTCTTCGCGTTTGGTGTGGCCACTCTGAGGAGGTCCCCGGTCATGATGCCATTGTGGATGGTCTCAAGGGATGCTTCTTCGAGTTTGTGGGCGAAGTCGACAAGCTCTGGTGTGTTGTCCAGTTCTCCTCGTTTCTTGAGTGCACCAGTCCAGGCGAAGATGAGTGCCATGGGATTGGAGCTGGTTTTCTCGCCTTTGAGGTATTTATAATAATGTTTCTGTACTGTACCGTGGGCTGCCTCGTATTCGAAGTATCCTTCGGGTGAAACAAGCACGGAAGTCATCATCGCAAGGCTGCCGTACGCGGAGCCGAGCATATCAGACATGACATCTCCGTCGTAATTCTTGCATGCCCAGAGCATGCCGCCTTCGGATTTCATGATGCGTGCGACCGCATCGTCGATTAAGGTGAAGAAGTATTCGATGCCTGCATCCTCGTATTTCTTTTTCCAGTTCTTCTCGTATTCTTCCTGGAAGATTTGTCGGAAGCGGGCGTCGTATGTTTTGGAGATGGTATCTTTGGTGGCGAACCAGAGTGGGACTTTCTGGTCGAGTGCGTAGGTAAAGCATGCTTTGGCAAAACTGCTTATAGATTTGTCGGTGTTGTGGATCCCCTGGATGATGCCTGGTCCTTTGAACTCATGAATCGTTTGAGTGATGGGTGCTCCTCCGTCCGCGGGGATGAAGGTGAGTTGTGCTTTTCCGGCTCCTGGTACTCTGATCTCCTGGTTTTTGTAGACGTCTCCATAGGCGTGTCTGCCGATGTGGATGGGTTTGGTCCAGTTGCGGACACCTGGTGGGATGTTCTCGACTAGGATAGGGCTGCGAAAGACGGTGCCGTCGAGGGCTGCCCGGATGGTGCCGTTGGGGCTGGGCCATTCTTTTTTCAAATTGTATTCTTTGATGCGGTCTTTGTTTGGGGTGATCGTTGCGCATTTCACTCCGACGCCGTGTTTTTTGATTGCTTCAGCCGCATCACGGGTGATTTGGTCATCGGTCTCATCACGTTTCTGTAAACCGAGATCGTAGTATTCCAGTTTCATGTCAATGAAGGGGAAGAGGAGTTTTTCTTTGACCATCTGCCACATGACTCTGGTCATTTCGTCCCCGTCGATTTCAACAAGGGTGTTTTTCATCTTGATTTTTCCAGTTGGTTCTTTTGTTTTTTTCATGGGTTTCTTGCCTCCTTTTATTATTTTATGTAGTTAAGTGATCCTCCCGCCAGGATGATTTTTTTGTCTCGTTCGGATAGCTCGAAGGTCACGGTGAACTCTTTTCCTTTGGTTTTGTTTTTGACCTTCACGCTGGTTTCTTTTCCAGCGAGCATGGTTCTGATGTTGGCAATCTCCAGTTTGTCTGCTTGGTCGATGCCTGTGTAATCATCCTTGTTGGCGAATGTGAGGGGTATGATGCCGAAGTTAATCAGGTTTGCTTTGTGGATCCGTTCCATGCTTTTGGCGATGACTGCTTTGACGCCCATGTACATGGGGCAGAGCGCGGCGTGTTCTCTGGAGGAGCCTTGTCCGTAGCTGAGTCCTGCGATGATGATGTTGTGCAGGCCTGAGTCTTTTATTTTTTTTGCTCGTTCGTAGAACTTCGGGTCGACGACTTCGAAGAGGAACTCGGAGTATTTTGGCACATTGGAGCGGTATTTCATTTTGGCTCCGGCAGGGATGATGTGATCAGTGGTGATCTCATCACCGACTTTGATGGTGACTTCCGCGGTGATGGTCTCTGGTAAGGGAGTGTTTTTTGGTGGTTCTCCGATGTTTGGTCCGCGTTCGATTTTGATGTTCGATCCGTCCTTGGGTGGCAGAAGGAACATGCCGTCGTTGATGTGGAATTTCTTTGGCATGGTCATCTTGGGATATTTGATTCCTTGTTTTTCGAGGTCGCGGGGGTCGGTGATGACTCCGGTGAGGACTGCTGCTGCTGCGGTTTCTGGGCTGACGAGGTAGACGTTGGCATCTTTAGTGCCGGATCTGCCGAGGAAGTTTCGATTGCTGGTGCGTAGGGAGACTGCCCCGGATTTTGGTGATTGGCTGTTGCCGATGCAGAAGCCGCAGGCGGATTCCGCTATCCGTGCGCCTGCTGAGAGGAGAGAGCTCATGCCACTGTCTCTTGTGATGTTTTCCAGGACTTGTTTGGAGCCGGGGGCGACGACGAAGCTGACGTTGGGATGGACGGTTTTGTCTTTGAGGATGGATGCAACCGTCATCATGTCGGTGTAGGAGGAATTCGTGCAGCTTCCGATGCAGACCTGGTCAACGGGTAGGCCTTGGATGTCTCGGATTTTTTTGATGTTGCCGGGGCTGTGGGGGGTCGCAGCAAGTGGCTCTAGTTCACTGAGATTGATGTCGACGACTTTGTCATAGACTGCGTCATCATCGGGGAGGAGTTCGACCCAGTCGTTCTCTCTGCCTTGTGCTTTGAGGAATTGTTTGGTGATCTCATCGCTAGGGAAGACGCTGGTGGTAACTCCGCATTCTGCTCCCATGTTGGTGATGGTGGCTCGGTCGGGGACGCTGAGTGTTTTGACTCCTTCGCCGCCGTATTCGAAGACGCAGCCGACGTTTCCTTTGGTGGAGAAGATTTCTAGGACTTTGAGGATGACGTCTTTTGCGGCGACCCAGGGTTTGAGTTTTCCTATCAAGTTGATTTTGATGACTTTGGGGTAGGTAAGATAGAAGGGTCCGCCTGCCATGGCGACGGCAACATCGAGTCCCCCAGCACCAATCGCGATCATGCCGATGCCTCCGCCGGTGGGAGTGTGTGAATCTGAGCCGAGGAGTGTTTTGCCTGGTTTTCCGAAGCGTTCGAGGTGGACTTGGTGGCAGATGCCGTTGCCTGCGCGGGAGTAGACGATGCCGTATTTTGCGGCGACGGATTGGAGGTAGCGGTGGTCGTCGGCGTTTTCAAACCCGATCTGGACGGTGTTGTGGTCCACGTAGCTAACGGAAAGTTCAGTTTTTACTTTGGGGACGTTCATGGCTTCGAACTGGAGGTAGGCCATGGTCCCGGTTGCATCCTGGGTGAGTGTTTGGTCGATTTTGATGCCGACTTCTTTTCCTTTTTCAGGTGTTCCTTGGGTGATGTGGGTAGTAAGTATTTTTTCTGTGATGGTTTTTCCCATATTCATTCCTCTGGTGATTCGTATCGGTGCGGAAATAGGGATGGATTTAATAAACTTTGTGTCCTGGTTTCCTCACATAAACAATTAAAAGCCGGTTAAAAGTGTATTTAAGCACAATTTTTTAGTTAAATTGCACTTTATACTAAAATATTAAAATAATTTGGGTAATATGAGATAATTATTTATGGGTCTTTTCCATTGCAGGGTCTGTGAACCACCACACACTCACCAAAAACGAAAAAAAAGTACTCAGCGGCATCTGCGCCCACCCCCACGTCACCGACAGCGAACTCTCCAGCATCCTGCAAGTCAAACTCTCCACCCTCACCTCCATCAAAAGACGACTCACCGCAGAAGGCTACTACCGACCCCTCATCTTCCCCCTCCCCAACCGACTCGGCTGCGAACTGCTCGCCGTCATTTACATGCAATTCAACCCCGTCATCCCCCTCAACCAACGAATGGAGACCACCAAACGCACCATCGAAGTCTTCGACGAAATCTTCTTCTCCGTCGGCGAAGAAGAAAAAGGATTCTCCATCAGCCTCTCCCAGAACTACACCAACATCGGACGCATCAATGAAATACGCACCGAGACCTTCGGAAAACTCGGCTTACTAGAAAAAGAATACCCCCACGAAATCATCTTCCCCTTCGAAACATCCCACATCCACCGTTTCTTCGACTTCTCCCCCTTCCTTTCCCATCTCTACAACCTCCCAGAAGAACCCACTCTCCTCAAGACCCCCGAGCTATTCCGAAACACACACACCACAGAATTCTCACCAAAAGAAAAAAAAGTCTACAGCGCACTCGTCGAACACCCCACCGCCACCACCCAACAAATCGGAGACCAAGTAGGACTCTCACGACACACCGTCGCCCGCATGAAAAAAAATTTCTTCGAAGAAGGCCTCCTACAAACACTCATCCTGCCTAACCTCAAATCACTTGGCATCGAAATCCTCACCATCACCCACATCCGCTTCAACCTCAACAACGCGCCCAACACACAACAGCTTTCCATCCTCAACACCCCCTCCACCATCTTTTTTGCCAGCAGAAAATTCGAAGCAGTCCTCCTCTCCGCCTACCCAACATTCCAGGACTACAAAGAAGATGAGATGAACAAAATCAAATACCTCAAAGAACACAACCTCTTCTCCCAACCACCCTTCATCAGCACCTATACATTCGACCGCATGCAGGTCATCAAAGACTTCGATTTCTCACCACTCGTCCGCAAAGTACTTTCAAACAATCCCTCGGTCTTCGAAAGGAGAAAAATACACAACACGATATGAAAAACTTCATATACTTCAACTCTGTTGCGGCACATCCCCATCAACAGATGGGAACCGCGAGGAAAGCCATCAAAATACCGGTCTTCCAACGCAACTGCAACTCAGTCTAAAAAACATAATGAGAAACATAAAAAAAGAAATGAAAAAAATCAGGTGAGATCTTAAAATGACAGGCGAAAACATATCAGTCCTCTTGGACGAAAAACGGGTTTTCAAACCCTCAAAAGAATTTGTGAACAACACAAATGTAAAGCAGTGGATGGACAAACACAACATCAAAACAATCGACGACCTCTACAAAAAAACAGAAAACTGGGAATGGTTCTGGGGCGAAATGGCCAAAGAACTCGTCGAATTCTACACTCCACCGAAAAAAACAGTCGAATGGGAAGTACCCTGGGTGAAATGGTTCGTTGGCGCAAAATACAACATCGTCCATGACGCCATCGACAAACATGTTAAAACATGGCGGAAAAACAAAGTCGCCTTCATCTTCGAAGGAGAACCAGGGGACGTACGGAAACTCACCTACAATGACCTTTACATAGAAGTCAACAAACTCGCGAACGCATTACGGAAAATGGGAATCAAAAAAGGAGACCGCGTCGGTGTCTACCTCCCCATGATCCCAGAATTACCCATCGCGATGCTTGCCTGCGCGAAAATCGGAGCGATCCACTCCGTGGTCTTCTCCGGGTTCAGCGCCTCCGCATTCCGCGACCGGATGAACGACTGTGAAGCAAAAGCAGTCATCACCTGTGACAGCTTCTGGCGACGTGGAAAAAAAGTACCACTGAAAAATCAGACAGATGCAGCAGTCAAGGAAGCACCAAGCGTTCAACATGTCATTGTCTATAAGCGAACCGGGGATGAAGTCAACTGGGATCAAAACAAGGATTTCTGGTGGCATGACATCATCAAAGACATGCCCCGTGAATGCGAAACAGAGAAACTCGATGCAAACGACCCACTCTACTTCCTCTACACCTCAGGCACCACCGGGAAACCAAAAGGGATCATCCATGCCCATGCAGGGTACGCCGTAGGGATCGCTCAGACCCTCAAATGGGTCTTTGACATAAAAGACGAAGACGTCTACTGGTGCGCCGCTGATATCGGCTGGGTCACGGGACATTCCTACATCGCTTATGCACCCTTACTCCTTGGCGCGACCTCCGTCATCTACGAAGGAGCACCAGACTGGCCACAGCCAGACCGCTGGTGGGATATCATCGAAAAATACGGTGTCAGCGTGTTCTACACCTCACCAACCAGTGTCCGTCTGTTCATGAGACACGGGGAAGACTGGTTGAAGAAACATGATCTCAGTAGCCTACGGCTCCTTGGATCAGTCGGTGAGCCAATCAACCCAGAAGCATGGATCTGGTATTACAAGAACATCGGTGGCGAGCGCTGTCAGATCATGGACACCTGGTGGCAGACCGAAACCGGACATTTCGTCATCTCACCCTTACCCATCACACCTATCAAACCAGGGTCTGCGACACGAGCCTTACCTGGGATGGCTGCCGCGGTGTACGACGAGCAAGGTCACCCGGTCGTAAACGGTGGTGGGAACCTTGTGCTCCTTCACCCCTGGCCTGGGATGTTACGCGGGATTTACAAGAACCCAGAGCGTTACAAAGAAACCTACTGGGGAAAATACAAAGGCATCTACCTCGCTGGCGATGTCACCAGACAGGATGCTGATGGATACTTCTGGATCCAAGGACGAGCGGATGATGTCCTAAAGATCTCCGGTCACCGGATCGGCAACTCCGAAGTCGAGTCCGCCCTGGTCAGCCATCCGATGGTTGCGGAAGCAGCAGTCATCGGCAAACCCCATGAGGAAAAAGGAGAATCAATCACCTCATTCGTAGTATTGAAGAAAGGTATTGAGGCGACCGAGGAGCTGAAGAAAATCCTCCGGGATCATGTGGCAAAGGAGATGGGGAAACTCGCCAGGCCTGATGAGATCTGGTTCGTCTCCGACGTACCAAAGACCCGCAGCGGGAAGATCATGAGACGGGTTATCCGAGCAAAAGCCCTGGGTCAAGAAGTCGGCGATACCTCAACATTAGCCAACCCAGAATCAGTTGATGAAATCGGGAAAGCAAAGTAAGGTCACCTTCTTTTTCCCTTTTTTTATCTTTTTTCTTTTTTTTATAAAGCAAAACCTTTTCTGGTTCAAACGATATGGTTCTGCTGAAGTGCTATGGACACGAAACATCTTGAGGACGGGATTCTACAACTCATCCTCAAAGCAGAAACAGAAATACCCCCCGATGTCATTACTGCATTGAAACAAGCCTATGCTGTTGAGACCGGAGCGGCCAAGGTGCAACTCGAAGCAATGCTGGCTAATGTTGAAAAAGCAAAGAACAAACGATGTCCTATGTGCCAGGATACGGGTATTCTTACGTTTTTTGTCAACATCGGGACACGTTTTCCTGCAACAGGGATCCTCAAACAAGTCATTGAACAGGCGGTCGCCCGCGCGACCTTAGAAATCCCTTTGCGGCCGAACACGGTTGATCCGATGAGGAGCACAAATCATGGTGATAATCTTGGATCCTACCTCCCCCATATCCTATGGGATTTCGAACCAGGGGATTCAGCTCATATCATAACTTTGCCAAAGGGAAGCGGCAGTGAAAATATGAGTGCGTTACAAATGCTTTCTCCCAGCGTCGGGCTCGATGGAGTGAAAAGATTTGTTGTTGAAACGGTAAAAAAGGCTGGTGGCAGACCCTGCCCACCCATCGTGGTTGGTGTGGGAATCGGTGGGAGCGCTGATTTGGCCATGAACCTCGGGAAACGTGCCTTGCTCCGGCCAGTGGGTACCCATCATACGGAACCGTTGATTGCGCAGCTTGAAAAAGATCTCCTTGAGATCATCAATAAGACCGGGATCGGTCCGATGGGTCTTGGTGGGAAGACCACTGCCCTTGACGTCCATGTTGAGGTGGCGCATCGTCACCCTGCAAGCCTGCCGGTTGGCGTGGTGATCCAATGCTGGGCGGACCGTCGTGCATCCCTGGTGATCCATCCAGATGGTAGTTGGGAGGTGCAGTAATCATGGAATATCATGTGAGTTTACCTTTTTCATCGGAGTTTGTAAAAAAACTCAAAATCAATGATGTCCTCTATGTGACCGGAAAGATTTTCACGGCACGCGACAGTGCACATCAAAAGATAAGGGGGATGAAACCAGTGGATCTCCCATTCGATCCTTCTGGGATGGGGTTGTATCACTGTGGGCCGTTGATGAAGAAGGAAAATGATCGGTGGATCGCGGTGTCCGCCGGGCCGACAACGAGTAGTCGGATGGAGGAGTTCGAAGACATCCTGCTGGATCGTTTTGATGTTCATCTCATCATAGGGAAAGGTGGGATGGGGCAACGAACGAGTACAGCTTTGAAGAAAACCGGGTCGGTGTACGCAGCGTTCCCTGGAGGGGCAGGGGTGCTTGCCGCGGAGAAGATCACCAAGGTCGCTGATGTCTACTGGTTGGAGGAGCTTGGGATGCCTGAGGCGGTCTGGGTCCTTGAGGTCACCGAACTGGGTCCTTTGGTGGTGGCAATGGATTCCACGGGGCAGTCATTGTACAAAGGAATTTAGATCCTTTCTTTTACTACATGGTTACTGAGAGAGGCTTATAAAAAAACTGGGAAAGGAAAAAAAAGAAAAAGAGGGTGGAAGGAAGGTTCCTTCCTTATGCTTTGATTTTGATGAAGAACAGCAGGATGGTTGCGTTTTGGTCTTTTGATGCGGAGCTTCCTTCACAGGTTGCTGTGACGGTGATGACGGTTTTTCCAAAGCCGATGATAAGCCCGGAGGTGACCGTGCGTTCTTCACCAGCAGGGATAGCTAGGATGGTTCCGCCTGCTTCTTTACCCATGAAAGCGCCGCCGACCAAGGTCATGGTCCATTGGATATGATCAGCATCGACAAACCCTGTGTTCTTTATCACCGCTTTTACCTTGAAGAGTCCACCGGTGATGTTACCGATCTCAAGCACAGGAGTCGAATAGATTATGATGGAGTGAGCCTCAGACCAGCCGCTTTCTCCACCGCCGACATCCTTTGCTTTTGCTTTGACTTCATAGGTCCCTGCGTCATCCCAGGTGTGTGTTGTTGATCCGGGTGCACCAGATGCAAATGGTCCGATCCAGTCGCTCATGGTGCCATCGCCCCAGTCGAACATGTAGTAGACCTGGTCAGATTCAGGGTCCGTCGTCAAGGCTTGGAATGAGTATTCAATGCCGATGACTCCAGTGTCCGGTCCAGTGGGTGCTGCGGGTGTGAGTGGGGGAGCATTGGTGGTGGAAAGCTCATATCCGAACGCGTAATCATTGGTTGTTCCCTGGGTCATTCCGATGAGGACTGCAAGACCGGTTTGGTAATTCATGGACAATTCTAATCCGCCAGCCATGCCTTCCCCAAGCTCGGCTGCCACGTTATGTTCTATGCCAGGGATGAGTGTTTTTGTGGCAAGGTCGATGACTTTGATGATATTCTGCATTCCTGTGGATGTTCCAGTGGATATCCAGAGGAACGGTCCGTCGTATCCCTCGATATTCGTCCAGGGGTCCCATGCCATACCCAGCATGCTATCCGGGGGGGTGATAGTATCGATAACAACTCCGCTTCTATCAATGAGGTCCAGGTACGATTGCCATTGTCCGATCCAGAAGCCATCATGCTCTGCATCATACGCAATGTTCCAGGCAGCATGTGGACTGGGGATTGTCCCAATCAGGGTCTGGGTTGCGAAGTCCATCTTGTAGATAACATTGGTCGGGGATTGTCCTTGGCCATAGAAGTAGGTTCCATCATAGGTCAGGTCGATGAGGTTGGGGACACCAGGAACCGTGATAATACCAACGTAGGTGCCGTCCGCGTTGAATTTATGAATGTTACCTGTTGCAAACTCCGGGCAGTAGAAATAGGTTCCGTCAAATCCGATTCCGACAAGATATAGTGATCCGGAAAGCCCGCCAGCGTCGAACTGGAATAATACATCCCACATGGCTCGGTCTTGGGGAGATGGTGTTGCTATTTGTGGGAGTGGTGTTGCGTGTTCATCGGTCAGTTGGGTTGCTGTTACCGCCCCAGTGGTAACGCACATCAGCATACATACCAAAATACTTACGAGTTTCTTCTTCATGTATTCCTCCTCTATAATTTATATTTTCATATCCACATATATGTTTAAATAATTAACGGCTGTATTTAGGAGAACACTATATAATATAATTTATCAAAAAGAATATATTTTTAATATGAATATTTCATAACATATGATGGTAATAAGAATGTTGTTAAGGAACCGATTCCTTAATTTAAAGATTAGAAACACCTGCGAATTTCTTTTATAGGTGAGGAGCTTTTCGTATGACTCATTTATGAAGAAAAACCATTTACTCGTTCTAGGATGTCTCCTCTGTAGTATTTTTATAACTGGATGCACCCAACAGACCCAGCCGCCCTCCCGAGAATACACCAATGGTTTGTACAATTTCTCACTGGATCCACCCATCGGATGGCAACAAATCCCTAATCTTGACCCAAGCATCGCTGTACAGTTCTCCCCAGCAAACACTTCAGAGGTCTCCCTCTATATCGCGGTCCCGTTCATCCTGAGTGAAGGAAGGTCGCTGAGCACCTTTGCAGATCAAACAGAGGAAAACCTTATCGCAAGCGGTGTGGAGTTTACCATCCTGCATCGAGATTGGGGCATAAGTTCCCAACTTCCAACCTACGAGATAGCATACTCCTATGACCAGAATGGGACGACCAAATATGTCAAACAAGTAACACTCCTGAGAACCAGGACCGTGTTTTTAATCACCTTTACTGCACCAGAATCCCTCGTTGACCAATATTTACCCGTGGTCAACCAAAGCATCGAGACGTTCCAATAGATTTTTAAATAGTTCTCCTGAAGAATTGGTCCTGTCATTTTGGTATTTTGTCACCGCAAGTATATAAACAAAGACAGAGAAAGTATATCGTGATAGATAATATCAATGAAGGATGGTGAGAGAGAGATATATGGAAATTATCGTAATAGGAGCAATAGCAGGAACAGCGGCTGTGATCTCAAGCATATGCCCAAGTATTTGTCCAAGTATTTGTCCAAAATAGAATATCAGAGAATATTTAAAAATCATCATAAATAACTTGAAAAATATTCTCAATATTTTTTAAAAAATAATAGACTAAAATTAAATTTGGAATTCAGGAAGCCAACGTTCTTTATGGACTTTATCAAATATCCAAAAACTCTGTTTTTTTATAGCATTAGGGGATTTGGAATCAATTTCATCAATAACTTGTCCTAGTTTTTGGACATTTTCAACAATAATTTCAAATTCCAAATCACTCCAACCTACCGCAACATTTAGTGTATCACAAAATGGTTTTTCTTTTATATAATTCCAAATGGCATTTCTTTGCTGATGATCTTTCAAATAGATTTCCAATTTATAATGTTGAAGTCCTAATTTTGATAAATCAATATTTACTCGAAAAGCATTTATCACCCCATTTTTAATTAAGTTTTTCAATCTATAATTAACTGCTTGGGACGAGCAATTAAGTTTTTCAGTAAGGTCTATTAAGGACGTACGAGCATTAATTGCGATTTCATCTAATAATTTATAATCAACCTCATTGATATCTACTGGTTTTCCACTGCATGTCGTTCTATAAAAAAGTCTATCTGATTGTTTAAATCCATTAGGTATTAAATATGATTTTTTATAATTGAAAGCCTCAACGTAAACAGAAAGAGTATATTTTGCAAAATAATCCTCAAATTCATCTAATGTTTTATTCCAGAACTGAAAAAATTCATAAATATCTTTTACCCAAACAACAACATCAAAATCAATTTCTGCTTTCAAAGATATAACAGCCCAAACATTTCTATATGATATAAAATGTTGGATAATCTTTTCTTTTATTTGTGAACTTACATATTGAAAATTTATATAAATTCTGAAGACATGATATCCTAATTTAAAAGTATTAATCGCTGTCCAGAAATTTGTGATAACTCCTTCATCCTGCATTTTTTTAATACGATATGAGACGACGTCTTTTTTCAATCCAACTTTTTTCCCGATCTGAGTATTCGACTGTCGACAGTCTAAGTCAAGTTCGTAGAGGATTTTTCTGTCTTTTAGATCGATGTCGACCATGGTC
>JALOTN010000055.1 GCA_025457885.1 Thermoplasmatota archaeon
GAACTGACCTTGCTTGGTGACCCTGAGCTGCCGATTTGGACGGAAAACCCAATCAGCCTGACGGTCACTCATCCGACAAGCGTGCCTCTCGGCTCCTCATCCTTCACCGTCTCGGTTACCTCAGGTGGAAGCCCGGTGAATCAAGCCTGGGTCTGCCTCTGGAAAGGCACAGATGTGTATCTTACAGGGTTGACGAACAGCGCTGGACAAATCACGTTTAACATATCCCCCACAAGCCCAGGGGCGATGTATATCACGGTCACCAAACAAAACTATCTCCCCTATGAAGGATCCGCCACCATCCAAGGCGGAACCGGCAACCCACCACAGACACCCGCTACCCCAACAGGGCCAGCAAACGGTGGAACCAACATTGAGTATACCTATAGCTCGAGCACCACGGACCCTGACCAGGATCAAGTCTGGTACCAATGGCAATTTGGTTCGTATACCACAACCTGGTTCGGACCCTATGTGTCCGGTGCACAGGCTGAGGCACAGTACACCTGGACCATCCCAGGGACGTATGAAGTGAAAGTCAAAGCAAAAGATCAAAATCAATATGAGAGTGCCTGGTCCGCTCCCTTGTTCGTCACCGTCTCAGACCTCAAACCACTCCTGACGATCGGGGATGTGACCGGGGGGCTCTTCAGCCTATCCTCGGTTATTAACAACATCGGGGTTGGGGTGGCGACCAACGTCGAATGGTCCATCACAGTGGATGGGAACCTCATCTTCTCAGGCCAATCAGCAACCGGCACCATGGACGCCCTTGAGGTGAACGCCACACAATCCATTGTCAACTCACCAATCCTGGGCTTTGGGAACGTGATCATCACGATTAAAGCAAAAGCAGACGGGTTCTCAGAAATCACCAAAACAGTTGATGGATTTGTTTTCTTCATCTACATCATAGTCTAAAGAAAAAAATCCACCCCTTTTTTTCTTTTTTTTTTTAAAAAAAAAAAGGGTTTGTCTCCGTAATTCGGTAACTATAAAAACATGATTGTTATCACCGTGCCGGAGAGGTATTCTATGGAATATCAGCTGTATCGATATCGTTGGATAATGATAGCTATATTTTGGTTCCTGATCTTCGCATACGGTGCGAACTGGTTCGCGTTATCACCTATGTTAAAAACATTTGAAGCAGACTTTACCATCCCTAGTTGGGAATCTCATCTCTTGATTTCTTTGATAGGGATGTTTGTGATATTCTTTGCCTGGCCCGCTGGGTCTTTAATTGATAAAAAAGGACCAAAGATATCTATCACTATTGGTTCTCTCTTCATGGCAATAGGTTTTGGGATCCGCCCTTGGATGCTGAATAGCTTTGCCCTGTTGATGGTTAGTAGTATCATCGCAGGTATAGGTCTTGCTTGGATTCTTGTAGCGATGGCACCGCAAATTCTCCGATGGTTCCCACATACACAGGCAGGATTACCTGTAGGAATCGCAGCATCAGGATTGTTTATCGGATTTGGAACCGGATCTCTTGTTGTTCCCCTAATCGCGCCAAATGCGATGGTCTCTAAGGATTATTACATGAGTTTTCTTTTGTTTGGTCTTCTAGCAGTAATTGCATTTTTTATCTGGGTTGTTCTTGCAAAAGATCATCCTGAGACTCCACCAGAGGAAAGAATTTCAATTGATAAGATGAAATTTGTCGAGGGCATGAAACATGCATTAACATCAAAAAATGCGTATCTGTACCCATTCATTGGCTTTCTCATTGTTGGAATAACACTGGTTATTTCTGCATTCCTTCATCAACTCTACCCGGGTAGAGATGGTGGCTATATTGCAGGCATGTTGCTTTACGGTTGTGCATTTGGTGCGTTTTTTGCGCCTTTTGTCATGAAGAAAGTTGGACTTAAAAAAGTGACTCTTTCTGTTTTAGTAGGAGCGATTCTATTTTGGCTTATCATCTTTTATTTAAATATCTCCTATGATGCAAATTGGTTACTTATTGTGCCAATCGCGTTTCTCTTCGGAGTTTGTTTCCAGGCATCCTGGCCGTTAGCACTCTATAGCCAAGAAACGGAGGAAGGGGTGAATGAGGCAAACGTAGGTATCGCCGCAAGCCTCTACATTTCAATCAGTAACATAGGGGCTGCAGTTCTCCCGGTGGTCTTCCCGTTGTTGTTCCCGGATAGTTTAACGAACTTCATTGCAATCACTATCGGGCTACTGATCTGTCTTCTCATCTGGGGTGTTGTGAAAAGAAAATAAAACTTCTTTTTTTTTATCGTTCAATGACCCGTTTGGCTTTCCCAGTGCTGCGAGGAATGGTCTTTGGTGAAATCGCATGAACCGGGACATGTAAATTGAGGATTCGGTAGATCTCATTTTCCGCTTTTTTCTCAAAATCATCGAGATGTCCATCCTTGTAGCGGCCCTCTGAAGGTTCCACCTCGACAGAGAGCGAATAGACATTCCCCTGCTTTGTTTTGACTATCTGATAGTATCACTTACCCCAGGCACCTGCATCAAAGCCGCCTCGATCTGGGAGGGGAACACGATGACTCCTTTGATTTTCATCATGTCATCGCTTCGCCCCTTAATCCTGGACTGGATCGGAAGCGTCCGTCCACATTCACAGGTCTCCTGGGTGATCGACGCGAGGTCTTTGGTTCGGAAGCGGATAGCTGGGAACGCCTCCTTTGTCAAGGTAGTATACACCAGTTCTCCTTCCTCACCGTACTCAAGGGTCTCTCCGGTGGCTGGATCGATTAACTCCGGGTAGAAATGATCCGCATTGATGTGTAATTTCTTATATTCACATTCGGAGACGACCCCGGGGCCAATCAGTTCTGTTAACCCATAATGTTCATGGGCGGTTATCCCCCAGCGTTTCTCGATGGTTCTACGCATCTCCTCACTCCAGGATTCTGCGCCAAACGCACCTAGCCGGAGTTTGAAGTCTTTTGCTGGGTTTAACCCTTTTTCTTCTGCAACCTCTGCGATATGTAATGAATAGGACGGCGTACAAGCCAGGATGGTGCTCCCGAAGTCCTTCATGATATCAATCTGACGCTCCGTGTTCCCAGACCCTATGGTAATGACCATAGCACCGATCTTCTCTGCTCCTTTCTCAAACCCATGCGCCCCGGTAAACAATCCGTACCCATACGCATTCTGAACCACATCGTGTTTCCGCACACCATTCGCGTAGAGGGATCGTGCCATCATCTCCCCCCAGAGATCTACATCGTTTCTCGTGTAGGGACCGACCACGGGTTTGCCTGTGGTTCCAGAGGATGCATGAACCTCGACGATATCATCGAGTGGGGTACATACAAGCCCAAAGGGATAATAGGAACGCAGGTCTTGTTTTGTTAAAAAAGGGAGCTTCTCAATATCTTTTAAGCAGGTAATTGACGCGGGTTTGATGTTCGCATCGCTTAATTTTTTATGATAATAGGGGTTTGCGTCATCTACGTATTTAATTAAGTGTCGTAAACGTTTCAACTGTAGTTGTTGTAACTCAGCCACAGGCATGGTTTCATTCTTTGGGTCCCAGTATTCCTTTGTCATCAAAAAACACTCCACCACTATCAGTCTGAATAGCACATTGCTCTATAAGAGTTTCTGAATGGAAAATAAAGAAAAATATAAAAAAAGAGCAAAGGTTAACAATTCTCAAAGAATCAATAGAAAATCATTTGGAGGAGGCAAGCAATGAATTTAATCGTTGGTATGGATCTTGGGGTATTTCTCGCATGGATAGGAACCTTGTTAGCCACACTGTTGTGCATCATCTATGGACTGTATTCCGTATTCATGAAGAAATCTGAGGAAAAACAACCAATCATATCCTTAAAAGATGAGGAGAAAAAACAAGGGGAGGACAACTGATGGACATTATCTTTTTTATCATCTCAATGACGCTTTTCGCGTTCGTCTTCCTCATCCTGGGATATCTGGGATATCGACAGACGAAAACAGCGGAGGATTACTTTGTCGCAGGACGGAAAATGGGGGCAGTTCTCGTCGCCTTTTCCTATGGTGCGACCTTTATTAGCGCAGTCGCTCTCATTGGGTTTTCAGGGATCGCATCGGTGTATGGTCTTTCTATCCTTTGGCTTGCGTTTCTCAATGTCTTTGTCGGAATCTTTATCGCCTTTGTAGTGTATGGACTACGGACAAGAAAAATGGGATTATCTCTTAATGCGATGACGCTCCCTGAGCTACTAGGGAAGCGATTCAACTCGGTAAAACTCCAGCAGGTCTCCGGGTTAATCATCGGAATCTTCATGATTGCGTACACCTCCGCGGTGTTCCTCGCGATAGCATCCCTGTTCCAGGTTACCTTCGACATCCCCTATTGGGTTTGTGTGGTTATTTTCACTGTAATCGTTGGTATCTATCTGATCGTCGGTGGAGCGTATGCGGTGATGTGGACCCATGCTGTTCAAGCCATCGTGATGCTCGTTGGAATGATCATCCTTACCATTGGTGTGTATGCGATGCTGGGCGGCATCGGTCCTGCTCATGATGCAGCAGCAGCACTCACCCCTGAGATGCTGCAAAGCATCGGTAGCCCAGCTGCGACCCAAGCACCCAATGGTCTGACCTCTATGCCATCAACCCTATCCATGCCATTCATGATGATTCTCACCCTTATCTTTGGTGTTGGTATCGGGGTCCTTGCACAACCACAACTCATCATTAGGTACCTTACTGCGAAAAACGACAAAGCCCTCCGTCTTGCGGTCCCTTACGGTGGTATTTTTATCTTATTAATGACGTTCACCGCCTTTAGCATCGGCCCCCTCTGTAATGTTCTTATGTATCAGAATAACATCCCCTATCCAACTAAAGAGGTTGCCGGTGTGATGACTGCCAACCCAGATGCGGTCGTCCCAACCATCATCAATCAGTTCTTCCCCCCCTGGTTCATCCTCCTCTTCCTCTTCGCCATCCTTGCAGCCGCGATGTCCACCGCTGCAGCCCTGTTCCAGACCGCAGGAGCCGCCCTGGGAAGAGACGTGTATGAAAAATCATCAAAAAAGCAATACACCCCAGAGAAATCTATCTTCATCACCCGTATCGCGACCATTTTTATTGTCATCGCAACTCTCATTATCTCCCTTAACCCTCTAGATGTTGTTGCCTATATGACTGCGTTTTTCTTTGGTCTTATGGCCTGCACCTTCCTTGCCCCCTACACCTTAATGCTCTACTGGAAGAGAACCAACAGAAAAGCAGTCTGGGTTGGTATGCTTGGAGGTTTTCTCTTCACGGTGGCGTGGTACATCCTTATCTATTTCAAAACCGCCCCGAAAATCATTGGTTCCCCTCTTATCGGGGATTACGTGATTAACATGCTGGATCCCATTTTCATCGGTCTTCCCCTGTCGTTTCTCTTAACAATCATCGTTACTCTTCTGAGTAAACAGGATACCAGCGAAGAAACCATCATGAAGAAGAGTTTTGAAAACATTTAACAAGAGGAACACCCTCCTCTCCCCACATTAGAGGTTAACTACGATGAAGATACTAGTGCTCGGAGCAGGCATGATGGGTCGAGCAATCGCTTACGACCTCTCAAGATTCTCCTCCGTAGACGAGATTATTCTTGGTGAAAAAGACAAAAAAACACTTCTAGAAGCCACGCAGATACTCAAAGATACTGGGGTGAAACCAAGGACAATGGATGCAGAAAACCTCTCCACTGTCAAACGAGTCGTACAAAAAGGCGATATCATCATCTCCGCTCTCCCCTATATATATAATTATAGATTAGCACAGCTCGCAATACAAACAAGAACACATTTTATAGACCTTGGAGGGAACAACACTGTTGTTCAAAACGAGCGTCGTCTTTTTACCAAAGCAGAACAAAACGAGGTGACCATCATCCCAGATTCAGGGTTAGCCCCGGGTCTAGTCTCCATCATCACTCACGATGTCGTTGATCATCTGGATACCGTTGAATCAGTTCGACTCCGTGTCGGAGGATTACCACGACACCCTCAACCACCATTGAACTATCAGATCGTTTTTTCCCCCTACGGACTTATCAATGAATATGTTGAGGATGCATTAATCCTTGAAAAAGGCAAGATTCTCTCGAAGAAATCCCTCACCGAGCTTGAGTCCCTGTCGTTTCCCAAACCCTTTGGGACCATGGAAGCGTTCCTTACCTCTGGAGGATGCTCCACGCTCCCGTATACCTATCAACAGACGATCCAGCACCTGGATTATAAGACCATTCGATACCCCGGGCATTGTGAAAAGATGAACACCATCCTAGCCATGGGATTTGCTGAGGAAAAGAAAATCACCTGCGCAGGTCAGAAAGTCTCACCCCGGGATGTCTTCGCATCCTTATTACTGAAAAACATCCCAACCACAGGAGAAGATGTCGTGTTAATGAAAGTCTTCAGTAAGGGGACACGACAGGGGAAGAACCGCTCCCGGGAATACCTCATGATCGATTCCTGTGATACAAAGAATAACATTACCGCTATGATGCGCACCACAGGATATCCTGTTGCTATCACCGCCCAGATGATTGCCGAGGGAACCATCCAAGGACGAGGCGTGTTCTGCCCTGAGGAAATCGTCCCACCTGCACCGTTCTTCGATGCATTAAAAAAACGAGGAATAAACCTCATCATCAGAGAGAAAAGCGGGTCTCCATGACTAAAAATGAATTCATGGATGCCAAAGAAAACGCGTTAAAATCTCTTAATGAAGCCTGCGATCAGGAGAAAGTAGACGAAGGAGCACTCCCTCTTCTTTCTATCATAAACAAAATAGACGGGTTATATACCTCCAGTAGTTGTGCTGGACGAATCGTTCTTTTAGAAATACCACACATAGGGGATAAAAAAGGGGCGAGGTTTCTTGGTGTTTGGCACCGAACGATACAGCAAGAAGAGCTTTCGGCTGCCTCCAAGAAAGCAACCAAGGGGCTTCTCTGGTTACTTGCTCAAGCACCTATTATCCATATAGGAGCAGAGAATCTCCCTTTAGCAGATCGAATGGTGAAAACCGCGGTCGCCTGTGGTTTTAAAAACTCAGCGATTCGATCTTTGGGGAAGACAGTCATTATCGAACTCTGTAGCACCGAGCGGCTGGATGCCCCTATAGGGAGAGATGGGGGTCTTTTCTGTTCTGAAAAACATCTTACTTTACTGGTTGAAATCTCCAATGAGGTTATCGAGCGATCCTCGGAAAAAATGAGTCGACTCGCTGAAAAACTCGCAAAATTTGCCGATTTTCCATGAAAATCAACAAAAGATTTATATATTATGTTGATATATTAGTTGTTGGGGAATAAAGTATGAACACAAAAAAAATCTTAGGCATCTTTATATGCATGCTGGTAATGACCATGATACCTGTAGCAGCAGGAGCGACCACAAACAACACTGAAACCGGAAAAATCGGTTGGACCACCTTACAGGGATTTACCCTTACACAGCCGAAACAAGTGAACGGTGGAGCATTGATTTCATTCAGATGTCTCTTTGTCCACTATGTTAGTCAAGGCATCGGCCAGCGTGTAACTGGTATCCGATATGGCGGTCAGGAAATGGTCATCCCCGCGAACTTCAACGGGATCCTGATGAACCACGTCATCTTAGGCTGGTGCATTGGCGCCTTAGAGTTCTAAAGAGAAACTCAAAATCTTCTCTTTTTTTTATTTTTTCTTTTTTTTAATATAGTCTTTTATCTATATGTTTACTTTGTTGTTTTCTTTTTTAAAAATATAAAAATAACTGAATTAAAAAAAAAAGGAAGGAAGGTTATTGTTCATCGAATTTTTTTGCGACTTCCTTTGCAACCTCAAGAGTTGTGTTTGATCCTCCGACATCATAGGTCCGGATCTTGTTCTCCTTAATCACCATGGAGATTGCGTTTTCGAGTTTCTTTGCTGGTTTATGCTCCCCCAGCCAGTCCAGCATCAAGGTCACGGTTAACAGCATCGCCATTGGGTTGACCTTGTACATCCCCGCGTATTTCGGGGCAGACCCATGGGTCGGTTCAAACACGGCATATTTATCCCCGATATTGCCACTGGAGGCGAACCCCAGGCCACCAACGAGCTGAGCAGCAAGGTCTGAGATGATATCTCCAAACATATTTGATGAGACCAGCACATCATAATCCTGAGGGTTCTTCACCAACCACATGCACATGGCATCCACATTTGTTTCTTGGTATTTTATCTCCGGGTATTCTTTTGCAATTTTCCGTGCTTCCTCCAGCATCATCCCACTGGTCTCCCTGATGACATTGGGTTTCTCAATGAGGGTGACTGATTTTCTATGATGTTCCTTGGCGTACTGGAACGCCTGACGGACAATGCTTTGACAGGCTTTCTTTGTAAAAATCCTGCAGGACACAGCGATCTCCTCAAGAGGCACCTGGGCGAACCGCTTCATCTTCTTATGGGTCATGAGCGCGTCGAATACTATTTTTGGTAACGGACGGAATTCCACTCCAGCGTAGAGATCCTCTGTGTTTTCTCGAAATACAACCAGATCGATATCATCACGATAGTTTAAGGGATTCCCTAGATACGCCTTGCAGGGTCTGATGTTGGTATGAAGGTTAAACTCTTGGCGAAGCCTCACAATAGGGCTAGAGTAGGTGATTCCCTTGGTCTTTAACTCAGGGGAAAGCTCCTTCATCGCATCTTCAGCGGGTTTTGAGGTAATCGCCCCAAAAAGACAGCAGTCTGTTTCTTTTAACAAAGATAAGGTTCGGTCAGGTAGAGGGTTTCCTTCTTTTTTCCAGAACTCCCAGCCAATGTCCCCATAGGTGAATTCCGCATCCAAACTTATGGTGTCGAGAACAATTTTTGCTGCATCCATGACGTCTTTTCCGACGCCATCTCCAGGTAATACCGCAATATGATATTTTGACATGAAAAACGATAATCCCACCTTGTTTTTAAAGCTTTTTTTTACCTAGGAAAACAGCTCGTTGAAAGGAGCAGGATTATTTCCGTAAATCACCAAGACTGGTGATTCGCTCCGCAAACGCATTATGTTTATGGATTGATTCTTCACTTTCACTGCGAGCAATCACCATGACCTCATCAGGTAACCGCTTGTATTTTTTCAAAACAGCGCTAAGAATATCCCGTACGACATCTTCTACAAACTTCGGCTTCTGATGAGCCCTTAAAACGAGCTCTGCTTCTTCCTTACGTTTCAAGATGCTATAGGTCGGGCTGCTGAATGATTTTTCTACTATATGGATTAGGTCATCTGCATCAACAATCTCTGTTCCTCGAGGGACTTCCACCATTAATGTCCCAATATTTCTCTGGTTATGAGTCGGAGTGGAGCAGGTTTTACCACGAGATTCGAGTTTCCGGACGACTTCCATGGCACAGGGACAGGCGGTCATCCCGATGACTTTGACACCAATGAGTTTTTTCTGGTCCCCTGTGCTTTTGGCTCGTGCCTCAGCGATGAGCTTGTAATGTTCGATCCCTTTCTGCCCTGAGGGATACAGGACGTCTAAAAAATAATCAGCTTCCGCCTTGACTTCTGAGATAGTTGCGTACTCGTGTTTTTTCAACAACAACTCCGCGGTCTTCGCACAGAATGATTCTAAATCCGATACCGGTGTCTTTAGTGTTTCATCGATGATTTCTGAGACAAGCTCCAGGTTCCGTGACATATGGCTGCCTTTCTGCGATGCAGGAAGATCGACAAATAAGTCAAGGACAACGGTGAGTGGGAGCACTGATTTCTTATTCGGCCGTTTTATATGAACTAATTTTTTGACCCCCGTAACTCCGACACGAGTGAGTTTGAATTGCGAAGGGGAAAGACGGGATTGTACATCAGGGAGATCTATTGGTTTCATCAGGATCACATCTAGCAGAATATCCTTTTGTCTCAAAAACATTCGCATCATACCCAGATTTGTAGAAAAAAAACAGGATTATCTACGTAAAATATCCCTCGTGCTCATAACACTCAAATAGTACCTTTTGTTTACCTATTATTGAAGGGAATAGAGGGGTATCTGCATACGAAGCTGAGAGGAGGACAGAATGCGGCATTAGGTATCGGGTCAATGATCATTTTCATCGCCATGGTCCTGATAGCTGGGATTGTTGCTTATGTTATTATATCCACAGGGTCGTTGTTAGAGACTCAATCAGGCAGTACCGGGTCGCAGACCATCAAGGAAGTCTCCTCTGGCCTGAAGGTCTCTACGATACAAGGGCACAATACGGCAGGTTTAATCGATAAAGTCATCATCCTCATTACCCTGCGGGCAGGTTCCCCAGAAATCGACCTTACGAGTGTGCTTATTGAATTATCAGATTCTAACCAGAAAAACATCATCGAATATTCCTCTTCGTATTGGGTTGATGGGACCGCTGGGCTTGATAGTCTCTTTGAGGTGGATGCCTTCTCCTCTGTTGCATCTGAGTTTGGTGCAATTGTCATTAATGATGATGATAGCTCCTGTTCCCAGATGACACCAGTTATTAACCGAGGGGATAGTGTTATGCTTGCGATTAATACCACCGCGACACTAGGTGGTATCAGTGAGAACGAAAACATCATAGGCAATATCATCCCGGAGGAGGGCGCCTGGGCTATTATTCAGTTCCGGACACCCTCATCCTTTGTAAAACCAATTGTGATTTTGCAAGAAGATTAAGCAAGGAATGAAACTAGATTGTTTTGTTTTTTTTCCCTGGTTTTTTTGTTCTTTTTTATGGAAATGAGGCAAAAAAGTAAAATAACCCCCCTTGTTATTCAGGGCTGGTATCTATGGTGCCGCTGTGGCTTAGAGGTATAGCGATTCCTTGGTAAGGAATAGGTCGAGGGTTCAATTCCCTCCAGCGGCTTCCGAAACCATTTTTTTCCTATTAAAAACCCCCTCATTTTTTTAAATCATTTAGAATGCTCTAATAATACCTCTGTAGAGCCTCATCCTAACATAATTTTTATAATGGTATAAAAAATACAAGATAACTGCCGGAGTATTAAATGAAACCTATAGGTCCTTTAATGCTAGAACATAGAATCATTGAACGGATGGTCAAAATATTAGAAAAAGAACTAAAAAACGTTAGAAAGACAGGAAAAATACATCCAAATGTGATTTTGTCAGGGGTTGATTTTTTCAGAACTTATGCGGATAGAACCCATCATGGAAAAGAAGAGGATGATATATAAAACATAAAATACTGCACCAGGAATACGGTATTCAATTAATAGGGTTACCCTTTGATTAAAATTATCAACAAGATCATTTATGGATGAAGTATAGAGCGCATAAACTTCTGAACCCCGGTCCTGTTTGGCCAGTAATTCAGTGTAACTCCAAAGTGTGTCAAGAATCTGCTGTGAATGGGAAAGTGCCGTACTGAAATTCGAGAAATTCCGGATAAATTCAACTCGCTGATCAACATAATCAACGAGCAGTTTTTTAGTGCCGGAACAGATCGGTTCATCGATTAATCCTGCCCGCAAATAGGCTGTGCGGATATTCGTAACCTCTTCCAGGAGCATGCTTTTACGTGAATCGTAATGATTGGCAGCAATTTGAAAAGTAAAAGCCAGTACAAAGGCTAAAAGGCCAAATACCGCGCCTACGACCGACCCAACCGCAGATTGCTGCAATTCAGGAGATTTCTTAGTACGGTAAATACCATACCGCTGGCCGAGGTACAAGGCTATCATCACGCAAAGGAATGGGATAAGGAACATCACCACTACTTCCAGGGTCAAAGTGATTTTCATATCTTTGTTTTTTATTGCCAGATTAATCCTGTCATCATTAGACTTGGCCTTCTTTCGTTAATCAACAGAGGTGAAGAAAACAACCTCATCCTCTGCGCTTCTTTTAAAAACAATAGCGGCAACCAGCTTCCGCAACCCATAGATAACATGCAATGATATCACCGAATACTCTGATCCCTGTCTGTACCCAAATATTTATCCTGCGATCCGGTGAGGATGCACCCCTGACTTCAAAGGTCATTGACGCACCCGTATCAACATAATCGAAATAGCACTCGGGTGCAGCGACCGTCCATATTCTTATTGTCCATAAAAGAAGAAAAACAGTTTCTTCATCGCTCCTGTTCCTCAAATTGTGCTTTTATTTTACCTTCCCTGATCGCGTGTTTGAGGGACGCGTAGTCCTTCTCATTCTGGTCAGCATAGGCAACGGAGAAACTGGCAATAGCCTTATCGAATGAGTCACTTGTTCCCATATATCCGGTCAGCATCGCCGCGTCTCCTGAACG
>JALOTN010000092.1 GCA_025457885.1 Thermoplasmatota archaeon
TCTCATTGTTCAGCTTTTTTGGTGACAGCTTTTGCTAATCCGGCCATCGTCCCTATTTCACCGCCTGGAACGATGATAAGATTTTTCTCACGTGCTATCTCTGTGAGGGTCTGCAACTCTCGTAAACGTAAGGCAATCGGCGTTTTTTCATAGAGTTTTGCTGCCTCCGTCATTTTCGCTGAGGCAAGAAGTTCTCCTTCTGCCATGATAATCCGTGATCGTTTCTCTCTCTCGGCTTCTGCTTGTTTTGCGATTGCCCGGAGCATTTCTTCCGGCAGTGAGACATCTCGTAATGTAACTGCTGATACTTTAATTCCCCATGGGTCGGTGCCGGTGTCAAGTATGGTTTGGAGATTTTTATTTAGTTCTTCTCGTTGTGATAGGAGTTCGTCAAGATTTTTTTGGCCAAGGATATCTCTGAGTGTCGTCTGGGCTAATAAACTTGTAGCCATGTCGTAGCGTTGGACTTCAACAATTGCTTTTTGTGGGTCTGTTATTCTGAAATAAACTACTGCATCAACATCTACTGTCACATTGTCGTTGGTGATGATTCGTTGTTTTGGTACATCGATGACTCGTGTTCTCAAGTCCATCCGAATGGGTTTGTCTATAATCGGTATGATAAATACAAGACCTGGTCCTTTGATACCAAGCAGCCTTCCTAATCGAAAGATGACGATTCGTTGGTACTCAGGCATGATTTTTATCGCTGACGCAAGGACTGCTATCAGGAATATCACGATGACGAATAGTGCGATAACAACAGTGTTGATATCTACCATATTTTTTTGCCTCCAAGTGCTGAAAAACCCACGTTGGTTCTTAAGTGTTTCTGTAGAGGTTTTTTTGAAACGATATTTTAATAAAAGACCTCAGGCTTCAGATGTTTGGTATGGTTGGGGAGTTGAGATATGTCTGAGATTGTTTCGATAAAAGCTCGTGAGGTCCTTGATTCTCGGGGGAATCCAACGATTGAGGTTGATGTGACTACTGATAAAGGTGTGTTCCGGGCGATGACTCCGAGTGGAGCAAGTGCTGGGCAGCATGAAGCTTTGGAATTGCGTGACGGGGATAAAACGCGCTACCTTGGGAAGGGGACGTTAAAAGCAGTGGAGAATGTCAATAAGAAGATTGCCCCGAAGTTGATTGGGTTGGATTGTCGTCATCAGGAATCGATTGATAATCTCATGCTCAAGATTGATGGGACAGAGAATAAAGAGAAGCTTGGGGCAAATGCGGTGCTTCCTGTCTCGATGGCGATTACGAAGGCTGGTGCTGCTGCGACCGGGGTGCCGTTGTATGTGTATATCGGGGAGTTGTTCGGGGAGATCCCGTTTCGTCTACCTGTGCCGATGTGTAATGTGATCAACGGGGGGAAGCATGCGGGGCAGGAGAACTCCATCCAGGAGCATATGTTGATGCCGACAGGTGCACAGACCTTCACTGAGGGTATCCGGATGATCTCAGAAAGTTATCATCATCTTGCGAAGTTGTTAAAGCTGAGATTCGGCGCTGGTGGTGTGTTGATTGGTGATGAAGGCGGGTTTGCTCCGTCGCAGATCGTGGATATCAATGATCGACTTGAGCTGATGCTTCAGGCGGTGGAGAACGCTGGATATGCTGGAAAAATGATGATTGCATTGGACCCGGCTTCGAGTGAGTTTTTCTATGATGGGATCTATAAGATCGGGGCGAAATCCTTTTCTGGTGGGGAGATGGTTGATTTCTATGTGGATCTCTGTCGTCGGTATCCGATTGTAAGCATCGAGGATGGTCTAGCAGAGGATGACTGGGATTCGTGGGTGGAGATGACTAAGAAACTAGGCAGGAAGATTCAGATTGTTGGTGATGATTTGTTTGTGACGAATACAAAGCGGATCCAGAAGGGTATTGAGTTGCAGGCAGCGAATTCTGTGTTGATCAAGTTGAATCAGATAGGGTCGGTGACGGAGACCTTGAATGCGATTAAGATGGCGCAGGATCAGGGGTGGACCGCGGTGGTGAGTCATCGCAGTGGGGAAACTGAGGATGCGTTCATCGCTGATTTGGTGGTTGGGACGAGTGCTGGGCAGATCAAGACTGGTGCTCCGGCTCGTAGTGACCGTAACGCGAAATATAATCAGCTCATCCGCATTGAAGAGGAACTCGGGTCGAAAGCAGAATATCCTGGGGTGGATTTCCGGTAACTTTTGTAGGAACAGAAAGTATTCTTGGGATTTCTTTACAAAAGAAATGCTGTTGTGATTCTTTTAAAAAACCATAGAATCTATGTTGTCTCTCTGTCTTGACCGATGAGGGCAATTGACTTATTGATCACAAGGTTTTCGGTGTACGTTCCGCCAAAGACAAAGAGGGTGTCATTACTATTTGGGTTATCTATCTCATCTTGGATTTTCGTCTAGTTCCCTGGTCCAGCTCCTCCCACATTGAACCAACTTCTTGATGTCGATGCTGTGTATTTCCCGGTATTTTAGGGGAGTGCTGCATTTGTAAAAGATGATAGAAATAAAATAGCAACTGAAATGAGACTTAGACCAAAACCTAAGAATTTCTTTATAATTATTTCCCCAGTATCAATTGCAGTTTTGACACATCTCCACAAGGCGCGTACGTATCACTACAATATGAAATAAATTTAAAATAAATTATGCTGATCAATACGATTATCGACTCGAATATATATCTGAGGATTGAAATAGGAATGCATCCAGGGAACCAATCATGACAAATTGATTGTATCACCCCTGAAGTCAAATCTTGCGGACTCTTATCGATCAAAGAGTTTAAGATTATTTGTGGTCTAGTCTTTAATAAATAAATCGATTGTTGGATCTCAAGAGGAGTCATCTCTCTCATAGAGTTTTCTGTTTTTATTTTTCGGATACAAAATTCTGTGAATCTCGTAATTGTTTTGTTATCCATTTGATTAATGATTTCTATTACTTTTATTAGTGAACCAATGTTAGTTTCTCGTAGTGGAAATTGTAATTGGTTTGCGTATCCATTCCCAAGGTATTGTGTTTTGATACTTTTTTGTTCTGAATTTATCACTCTCTGTGTTCTTGTCTGGAATAAAGGTGAATCATTCGTCGCTGATTTCACCGATTGATACCCTACCACATTGCTCAGTGAACCTAGAAGTAGAAGAACCATAGCGCAGATACTTGCCATAATTAGAAGTTTCTTATCCATCTATCTTTTCCCCATTATCATATTTTATTAACGTTGACCTCCTATAAATATGTTATAGACTTTTGAAAAATAAAATGAAAATCGATGAGATAGCAACATCAATAGGCATCCAGAAAGTCGCATTCATCACGCCAACTAGCAAGGAGTATCATCTGGTCACCATTAAAGCCCTGAGGGGAGCAGGGGAACGCCATTGCGACCTTGCAGGTGCAGATAGTGATGTAACTGCCCGTGGGTCGCAACATAGTACCATTGTTAAAGAGAAGCACTATAAGAAGGCAGGGTGGGATGAAGTGCAAGAACAGGTCAAGAAGTATTATCCTGCATTCAAGCACTAATGATTTTCGGGCTATGTTTTTAT
>JALOTN010000056.1 GCA_025457885.1 Thermoplasmatota archaeon
CCACGGATTCATTATGAATAGGTGAAGAATGCCACGAAAAAGAGAAACAAAAACCCATGAGTTGCTCAGACGATTCCGGTATAATAAATCAGCGGTTTTTGGTTTAATCCTTATTTTAATCTTGGTGTTCATGGCAATCTTTGCCCCCTTCATCGCCCCCCATGATCCCACCCCATCACCCCCAGAGCTTGAGAAAAGCCTGAAACCTGGATTCTGGAGCAATGAAAGCATTGAAGGATACCCTCTTGGGACCGATATGATGGGTAGAGACATCCTCAGTCGCATCATCCATGGGTCACGCATCAGCCTCACCGTTGGTTTCATTGCAGTGGGTATCGCCACCGCCCTTGGCATACTCATCGGGGTTGCGGCAGGGTATTACGGAGGATGGATTGATAATGTTCTCATGCGGATCACCGACATCCTTTTCGCATTCCCCTCCCTGCTTCTTGCTATTGTCATCGTCGCAGTGATCGGACAAGGACTGGATAAAGCGATGATCGCCATTGGCATTGAATACTCCCCGCAGATGGCACGGGTCATGCGAGGATCAGTCCTGTATATCAAGGAGATGGAATACATCGAAGCCCAGAAAGCGATCGGCTCAAGTAACCGACGAATCATCCTCCGACATGTGCTGCCAAACAGCCTCTCCCCCGTTATTGTGTATGGGACGCTTATGATGGCGGGTGCTATCTTAGACGCTGCCGCACTTGGGTTCCTAGGCTTGGGTGCTCAGCCACCAAGCCCAGAATGGGGAGCAATGCTTTCTGAAAGCAGGTTCTACATCGTGAGTGGCTCCTGGTGGGCTGCGACATTCCCAGGAATAGCGATCGTCATTGCGGTGCTCGGACTGAATTTATTAGGGGACGGGTTACGGGATATTCTCGATCCGCGTCTGAAAGAATAGGTTGAATCATCTATGGAAGAACTCTTACGAGTAGAAGACCTCAAAACATACTTCTACACCCATGAAGGAGTCGTCAAAGCAGTCGATGGCGTCAGCTTTACGATAAATAAAGGCGAAACCCTTGGGCTCGTTGGAGAATCCGGATGTGGGAAGAGTGTTACAGCCTTATCCATCATGAGATTGATACAAAGCCCTCCAGGGAAAATCGTAGGTGGAAAAATCCTCCTTGACGGAACCGATCTACTCAAATTAAGCGAAAAAGAAATGCGCACGATTCGTGGATGCAAGATATCCATGATCTTCCAGGAGCCGATGACCTCCCTTGACCCGATGTTTACGATTGGTTCTGAGATAGCAGAAGTCCTTAAGTTACATCAACGATTGAAAAAAGACGATGCACGGAAAAAAGCAATCGAATCACTGTACACCGTCCGTTTCCCAGACCCAGAGAAACGCATCGATGACTACCCTCACGAGCTGTCTGGTGGGATGCGGCAGCGGGTGATGATTGCCATGGCGCTCTCCTGCAACCCTGCTCTGTTAATCGCTGATGAGCCAACCACCGCCCTGGATGTCACCATCCAGGCACAAATCCTCAAATTAATCAATGATCTTAGAAAAAAATTCAATACCTCTGTATTACTCATCACCCATGATCTGGGAGTGATAGCGAAAACCTGCGATAACGTTGCTTTAATGTACGCTGGATACATGGTCGAATACACCGATGTGCATACCTTCTTTAAAGAACCACTCCATCCCTATGCACAGGCATTGCTGAAGTCAATACCACGGCTCGACATCGAGGCTGAACGACTCAAAATCATCAAAGGACTTGTCCCAAACCTCCTGGACCTGCCCAACGGTTGTCCTTTTCACCCACGATGCGACTACTGTTTTGAACCTTGCATGAAAACCATGCCGCCCCTGGTCCAAGCAGGAAAACGACATTGGGTACGTTGCTACCTCGTCGGGGGTAGGTGATGCATGGACCATCTCGTTGAAGTCAAGAACTTAAAGAAATACTTCTACCAAGGTGGTGGACCGTTTAAACAGAAAGATGCGATCAAGGCACTTGATGACGTTAGTTTTTTCATCAAAAGAAACGAAATCCTTGGTCTTGTTGGAGAATCCGGGTGTGGGAAGACCACCTGTGGAAAACTCATCCTACGGATCATGAAACCAACCGCAGGGACCATAACTTTTGATGGACAGGACATCACCTATCTCAAACAGCGACAGATGACAGAGCTTCGAAAAAAAATGATGATCATCTACCAAGACCCCTATGGGTCGCTGGACCCCCGGATGACGATCGGGGCAGCAATCGCAGAACCCATGGAAGTCCACAAACTAACCCACACAAAAGAAGAAAAGGAGAATAAAATCATCGAACTGATGGAAAAAGTTGGATTAACCTCTGATCAGATAAACCGATACCCTCATGAGTTCAGTGGTGGACAGCGGCAACGAATCGGCATCGCCCGCGCGTTAGCCACCAACCCCACCTTCATTGTCGCTGATGAACCCGTTTCCGCTCTTGATGTCTCCATCCAGGCACAGATCATCAACCTCCTGAAGGATCTCCAGAAGGATTTCGGGTTAACCCTGCTGTTCATCACTCATGATCTCAGCGTGATCAAACACACGAGTGACCGGATCGCGGTGATGTACGCAGGAAAACTCGTGGAACTAGCATCAAAACAGGAGTTATTCTCCGATCCCCTTCATCCATATACCCAAGCATTACTCTCGGCAATCCCCATCCCTGACCCTGACCGTCAAACCTCATTCATCCCCTTAGCGGGGGAAGTCCCAAGCCTCATCCACCCGCCACCAGGATGTCGTTTTCATCCTCGTTGCTCTGTCGCTCGACCAGAATGCTGTACGAAGGAACCTGAACTTAGAGAAGTGAAAAAAAACCATTTCGTATCCTGTTGCCCTGTCTAATATCACCGTAATAATGTTATTTTTTCTTCAATACTCATCGATACGATTAAATGAAAAAGTAATTAAACAATATAAAGTATACAATGATGAATCTCTCATTATAGAGAAGGTGAAAGAAAGAGGGAACATAATCATGGGAAGTTTTAAAAAGAAAGATATGAAGGCTGGTGTTCTTGCGATCATTGTCTGTGCGATGTTTCTTACTATCGCATTTAGTGGATGCACACAACAAGAGGAAGAAGAAAAACCTGAGATTAAAAATCCAACAACGATAGTCCGCTATGACATTGGTGATGCGAAAACACTGGATCCTGCAGATTGTTACGATACTGCATCCTCAGAGCCGATCTTCTCCATCTATGACACATTGGTTACCTACAAGGGAAACGACACGTTAACGTTCTATCCAAGTCTTGCGACGGATTGGTCCGTCTCGAATGACTCTTTGACGTGGACCTTTAATCTCAGACATGGTGTGAAATTCTCCAATGGAAATGATTTCACCGCTGAGGATGTGAAATACTCCTTCGACCGGGTCTTAACTATGGGTGCACCTGAATCTGGTGTGGACTGGATCCTGGGTCAATGCATGGATACCAACAGCACCACCGTTATTGATGACTACACCATTCAGATAAAACTTACTGATCCCTATGGAGGATTCTTAGCACTCATGCCTTACACTGTAGCCGCTATTGTCGATAAAGACTATGTCGAGGCAAACGGTGGTGTCGTCGCTGGTGAAGAGAACGTCTGGATGAAGGAACACCCGATGGGGACTGGTCCGTACATGCTTGATCACTGGACCAGGGCAACGGAAATTGTCATGGTGAGGAACCCGACCTATTGGGGCGGCTGGGAAGGAAATCACCCGGAGAGAGTTGTGATTAAATACGCTGATGAGCCTGCAACAAGAATCCTTGCCTTGAAGAATGGGGATGCTGATTTCGCCTATGTCCCCTATGCAAACCTTGAGGATGTCATCGGCGAGAAAGGAATCGTTGTTCACCCCTTCGACAGCTATGATGTCGCGCTTCTTGCGATCAACACGAAAGCAAACAACAACGAGTATTTAGCGAATGGTGAGGTCCGGAAAGCGTTGAGTTATGCATTTGATTATGAAACCGCTATCGAAAATGCTTGGAATGGATATGCGACTACATTACCTGGAGCAATACCCAAAGGGATGCCCTATTATGAGACACAGAACAACGGTCAACCATACTACACCTATGACCTAGCCCAGGCAGAACAGATACTCGATGATGCTGGATATGCAAAGGATTATGATTTAGACGGAACCATGTATCGGTTCAATGGAACAACGATACGACTGTTCTATAACGCAGGGAACGCAGAGAGAGAAACCATGGCGGTCATGTTCCGAGCAGCGCTTGATGATATCGGTATCCTCTCCTCGATTATCGCAGAGGGATGGCCTCAGCTGCTGCACCGGATGTACACCACGGATGACTGGGATATGATGTTCATCGGATGGGGACCTGATTATAACGACCCTGATGATTACATCGCGCCTTTCATGGGATCTGCTGATATCGGCCAGGACACCTATAACACCGGATGGAAGAACGAGACGGTCGATGCCAAGATTTTAGAAGGGAAATATTCCGCAGATGCGACTGTTCGAGCAGCAGCATACAAGACTGCGTATGACATCTACATCCAGGAACCATCCTTTATCTTCCTTGTTCAGAGAGCCTATATCCGACCATGGAGAGACTGGGTGCAGAACTACACGTATAACCCTGTGCGAGAATGGTACTTCTACGACTACTATAAAGCGTATGAATAAACACCATCTCTTTCTTTCTTTTTTTTTTAAATTATGAAAACATGGGAATTCATAGTCCGAAGACTACTGCTTCTCATCCCGGTTCTTATAGGAGTCACTATCATTACGTTTACGGTTTCCCATGTTATCCCAGCGGACCCTGCGCGCGCGTTTGCAGGGGGACCAAAAGCACAACCTGATGTGATTGAACGAATCACTAAAGAACTGCATTTGGATGAACCGATCTGGATGCAGTATTTTTATTATCTGAACGATCTTATTCATTTTAACCTTGGACGATCGTATCTGGAGAGCAGACCGGTCACCGATAGCCTTGCTCAGTATTTCCCTGCGACACTGGAATTAACGATCTTTGCCATGTTGATTGCTATCCCGTTGGGTATTGTTGGGGGCATTATTTCAGCGATTCGACGCAATAAACTCTCCGATCATCTGACAAGGATTATCGCAATCGTCGGATATTCCCTGCCGATTTTCTGGCTTGCGCTCATGCTCCAATACGTCTTTGCCTATCAATTCCCGATTTTACCACTTGAGGGACGGTTAGCGATTGGGATGAACGCCCCGCAATCCATAACCGGATTGTATGTGCTTGACAGTATATTGACGGGGAATCTCCCTACCCTTGGCTCTGCATTCTACCATCTTATCATGCCGGCGTTTACCCTGGGGTTTGCGACCCTTGCGTTGATCTTGCGTATGACACGGTCCAGTATGCTGGAGGTCATGGGGATGGATTATATCCGTACCGGGCGGGCGAAAGGACTCTCCGAGCGGACTATTATCTACAAACATGCGTTGCGGAATGCGTTGATTCCGACGCTTACCGTCACTGGTCTTTCCTTCGGTGGTCTCCTTGGAGGCGCAGTCCTGACAGAAACCATTTTTAACTGGCCGGGTATGGGACGGTTTGCTGCCTCCGCGGTCCTGGGTTTTGATTTTAACTCCGTGATGGGGTTTACGATTGTCGTTGCGATTATTTATGTGCTGGCGAACCTGATTGTGGATGTCTTGTATGCGGTGGTGGACCCACGAGTACGACTCGGAGGTGGTTAAGATAAAACCACGTATCAAGGTCCTAGATGAGTTTCTTAAGAAGCATGAATCAAGGATCAAGGATCTCCGGTTCATGGCCCATCTCTTCAGAAAAAGTCTGCTATCGATGATCGGGCTGGTCCTAATCCTCATCTTGATTATTGTTGCATTGTTCGCCCCGTTCATCGCCAGTCAACACCCTTCCTACGTGCGAGTGAGTACCGAGCAGAGTACCACCGTAGTTGAGGAACGCTGGGACATCAATTTTACTGATAAGCTGCAGCCTCCTAGCCTACGGCATCTCTTTGGAACCGATGATTTCGGCAGGGATATCTTCAGCATGGTCGTTTATGGGTCTCAGACATCGTTTCGTATCTGTATCATTGTGGTAGCGGTCTCCACACTCATTGGTATTTTCCTGGGGGGGATCGCGGGGTACTATGGTGGGGTTATCGATGAGGTGTTGATGAGGATCACCGATGTGTTCCTGGCAATACCCTATCTTATTTTAGCGATGGCGGTCGCTGCAGCACTGGGCAGAAGCATTGACCATATCATGGAGGCGATGATCATTGTCTGGTGGCCAACGTATGCTCGATTGATACGTGGTCAGGTCCTGACCGTCCGAGAACAACAATTCGTCGAAGCAGCACGAAGCATCGGAGCAAGCAACTCCCGGATCCTCTACCGCCATATCTTCCCAAACTCCTTTGCGCCACTGCTTGTTCAAATCACCTTAGACCTCGGAGCTGTTCTTCTTGTTGCAGCTGGTTTAAGCTTCATTGGACTAGGAGCTTCTCCTGGCACTGCAGAATGGGGTCTTATGATCTCCTCCGGCAGGATTCATATGTTCCATGCCTGGTGGTATGTCACATTCCCGGGTCTTGCGATCCTCCTGGTCGTCCTTGGATTCAATCTTCTCGGAGATGGTCTTCGAGATGTGACCGACCCGAAACTACGAAGGTGATTGCATAGAAAACGAACCATTACTCACCATAAAAGACCTGAAAACCTATTTCTACACCTACGAAGGAGTCGTGAAAGCACTTGAGGAGACCAGTTTTAATATCTGGAAAGGCGAGACGTTCGGATTAATCGGTGAGACTGGTTGTGGGAAGAGTGTAACAGCGCTCTCGGTGATGGGATTAATCCCTCAGCCTCCCGGCAAAATCATGAAAGGAAGCATCCTGTTCAAAGGAGAGGACCTGCTGAAAAAAACAGAAAAAGAGATGCAAGCAATCCGGGGGAACAAAATCTCCATGATCTTCCAGGAGCCGATGACCGCCTTAAACCCGGTCTACACCGTCGGTGACCAGATCGCTGAAGTAATTTTACTGCATGAGTCGTTCCCTGAACAGGGACAGAACATCTCCCGGCTTCAAGTCTGGAAGAGACACAAACAGAAAAAAACCATCGAAAAGAAAGCATTAGAACGAGCAATCAACGCCCTTGATCTAGTAAAAATCTCTGACCCAAAGAAGGTCGCAAAACAATATCCCTATGAGCTGTCCGGTGGGATGCGACAACGGGTGATGATTGCGATGATGCTTGCCTGCAACCCGGACTTATTGATAGCAGATGAACCAACCACTGCACTCGATGTCACCGTTCAGGCGCAGATTCTGGATTTGATGAAAGAACTACAGCAACGCGTCGGCACCGCGATATGGTTAATTACTCATAATCTGGGGATCATCGCTGAGATGTGCAACCGAGTTGGTGTGATGTACGCTGGCTACATCGTGGAAATCGGAACCACCGAGAAAATATTCGACAACCCGGACCATCCCTATACACGAGGCCTGATGAGGGCGATCCCAAAGATCACCGAAGATCGGAAACGACTCGATATCATCCCAGGATGCGTCCCAAACCTCATAGAGCCACCCACCGGGTGTCGGTTCCACCCCCGATGCAGATACCGCACACAAGTCTGCACCGACTGCGACCCCCCACTTAGAGAAGTCGAAAAAGACCATCAGGTAGCATGCCATCATTATGAAACCGTTAAATATTCAGTTGCCTCGAGGGAGGAAGATGGAAGAGACTATTGTCAACGCTAACAAACTGAAGAAATATTTCCCCATTAAGGAAGGGATATTCTCCTCGACAAAGGAATACATCAAAGCTGTTGACAATGTGGATATCCAGATACGAAAAGGAGAAACCTTTGGTTTGGTCGGTGAATCAGGCTGTGGGAAAACAACCCTCGGTCGAA
Organism: Thermoplasmatota archaeon; assembly: GCA_025457885.1. Taxonomy (GTDB): domain Archaea; phylum Thermoplasmatota; class E2; order DHVEG-1; family DHVEG-1; genus SM1-50. The sequence continues at coordinate 7,927 of JALOTN010000056.1, forward strand.
TCCTCATCCATCTCGTCCCACCCACCGCAGGCACCTTACTGTTCATGGGGTCTAATCTGATGACCATAAAGAAATCCGAGTTGCTCAAACTCAGACCCCATATGCAAATCGTGTTCCAAGACCCTTCCTCCTCCCTTAATCCACGGATGACTGTGAAAACCATCCTGGGAGAACCCTTGAAGATCAACAAACGATTCAAAGGTGAAGCGTTAAACACCAAAGTCCTTGAATTACTCAACATCGTCGGTCTGGATATACAACACATGTACCGCTATCCACATGAGTTCAGCGGAGGACAAAAACAACGCATCGGTGTCGCACGAGCCCTTGCGTTAAACCCGGATTTCATCGTCCTGGACGAACCAACCTCCTCCCTTGACGTCTCCGTACAAGCACAAATCCTGAACCTCTTCAAAGACCTCCAGGAGAAATTCCAGCTCACGTACCTCTTTATCACCCATGACCTCAGCGTGATCAAATACATCAGCGACCGCGTCGGTGTGATGTACGCCGGGAAAATCGTCGAGTGCGCACCAACCAAAGACCTGTTCTGGGAACAACTCCATCCCTACACAAAAGCACTCCTCTCCGCGATCCCCATCCCAGACCCACGGATGAAACGAAAACACATCCACCTCAAAGGAGAAGTCCCCAGTCTGATCAACCCCCCCACAGGATGCCGCTTTCACCCCCGATGCCCCTATGCGATGCCAAAATGCTCAGAGGCAGAGCCAGAGCTAAAAGAGTTCCACAAGGACCATTTTGTCGCCTGCTACCTCTATTAATTTTACGGACCGATAGGTATATACCCCACGATGATTTCATGACGTGTGACCGATGACAGTACAAAAAAACAGACTGACCCAACAAGTGGAAAATACAGAGAAATTCTTCAATTATCTTTTAAAGAAAAAAAAACAAAACATCCAGAACAGCCTCATCCGCCCGCTCTACCAAGAGGCGTTAAAAAGCTTGTTTCTCGTTGCAATCTTACTTCTTGATACACTCCTTCCACTAGAAGCGTACCAAAGTCTCATCTTCCCCTTAAACATCATCACCACAATCATCCTGCTTGGCGTGTTTCTGTATATAGAAATCCGTGTGTACAATGCACTTTGGGGGAAAGATGGCCGCTGGGCCTTAGAGAAATACAAAAAAACAATCGAAACAACCACTGAAGAAAAAACAAAAGTGGACTGATTATTTCTTTTCCCGGACCCAATTGTAATGCCGTATTTTGCTGGTTTCACCAAAACCACAGAACGCACAGCGTCTCTTCTGAACATGGAAGGAATGTCTTCCGCAGCGTCGACACGCGATATGGGTGGTTTTCCCACCAGCGCGACTGGTTGTTCCCTTCGTCATAGTGAATACCCCTTATTCTAAGGTGATATATAAATGATATTGTCGCCTCTGACAATGACTTTGTCATGTTTTGTCTTCTTATCAGAATGGACGATTTCATCAGCTGTTTTCAAGACAAGGTTCATATGGGGGACATCATAGCCATCAAGGATCCCTTGGTATTCGACACCGCCTCGGAGCTCGACAATGACCCTGCTATTCAGGCTCGCATGCAGGAGTTTTAATGGTTTTTCCATAACTGTTACCTAGGAGACACGAAATGGGGATTGCATTTATAACAGTTTGGGCATCTTTCTCCAGGATAACTATTAAAACATTCGGTGGAATATCTTGTTTATGGCTGTCAAGATTAAAAATCGCCATCGTCTGAAGGAACGGGAGGTTAAAGAGCTCACCACGCAACTGCACTCACAGTTTGGTGATGATTTTTTAAAAGGAAAGGAAACAGTGGATGTTGGTTCAGTAGAGGAATTCACTGTTGTTCTTGTTGACGATAGTATGGATTTCCTGATGTTAAACAACCGGATTGTCTTTACATTACAAGGTCTGATGAAGCATCATCCAAAAACAAAATTTGTCATCATCGACATGGGTGCGGTCGGTTTTATCATCAAAGGAGCAGATGTCATGGCTCCAGGGATTATTGATGCAGACAATACCATCCAGAAGGATGATGTTGTCTGGATTTGCGATGAGAAACATCACAAACCGCTCGCCACAGGGGTTGCATTGATGAGTGGGGAGGAAATGAAGTCAAAAAAACCGGGGAAAGCTGTGAAGACCCTGCAGTATGTCGGTGATCGGTTTTGGGTGCTTACCCACTAGGATTTTTGAAAGAGTACCTCTGAAATAATCTCTGGGAGTCGATGGAGGTTTTTTGAGAATCGATGATCATCTGTGTATAACTTGATAGTCGCGTTCTGCGCCTGTGCAAACGGAACGATCCATTCATCTGGGACGACATCATCCATGGTTCCGCGCAAGATAGTTATCCTCGCAGGGATTTTTTCTGTGAAGAGACAGGGGTCTTTCATCTCTTGGAGGATCCGCAGAGGCATCCCTTTGATGGTTGCAAGGTCAATGTCTGGTGGGATGATGGCTGGATTAAGCAGAATAAGGTGTTTTACTGTGGGATGATGTAATGCTATAGATGCAGCAAGGAATCCACCTAACGAAGATCCAATAAGAATCACCTGTTTGTCCTGTGCAATCACGGTGGAGATACGATTGAGACAATCAGAAATCACGATCTGTTCAGGAGCCACTTCCCGATAGGTGATCGGGATGACCTGAAGAGTTTTTTTCAGAAGTGTCGCTTTCTCCCCATCGGGGCTTGATTGGTATCCGTGTAGATAATATAACATAATGACCTTCTTTTGTTCGTCAAATAAGAGATAGGCAAAGAAAACATATTTTTGTTCTGGGTTAAGGGCTCTTTGGTGTTTCAGGATGCAAAATCTGGGTGGGTTTCTCCTGGTTTGTTTCGTTTTGTTTTTCTGCTTCTTCGGTAGCAATAATCTCTGCTTTAACCTCATCTAAAATCGTGATCATATCTTGGAGTCTGATGCGTGGTTCTTTGATGAATCGTTGTCGAACCGTCCATTCCCATTTCCCGGTATCGAACATTTTTATTTTGAGTGTTATACGTTCAACAAGTTTTCCGTTCTCGCTCACCCTCACACCCAAAACCGATATTCGAAGTCTTTGTTTATATTATTTTTCCCGTACCATTAGAGGCAGACTCTGATGATTCTTTCTATCCTTTGTGTTTTTTTCTCCAGAGCACAAGAATCCCTATCATCGCACCTAGAAAGACGACTCCCTCAAAACCAGGTGTCCTGCGTGGCTCTTGATACGAGGTGAGCCCAAAGGTCGTGTTATATATGTATTCCCAGGTTCCATCCCCATTTTTATCGATGAGGTAGCTTTCACCATTCCAGTGGACTAAGGATGTCTGATGTGTCTCATCTGAATAGAACGCATCATAGGTGCCATCACCGTCGTTGTCAAGGAGGTACCCAGCACCACGTGTCTGGATAGCATCGATGTAGATGGTCATTTCCGAGGAATTTTCCGCTCGACTATCATTCACAATCACTGTAAGTTCATACCGTCCAGAAGCAGTCCAGCTATGATTAAGGGAACAGGTGCTACCACTGGGGATATTACTCCTTGTTTCAATAATCGAGTTGCCCCATTGAAAGGTGTATTGGAGGCGATCGTTGTTTGGGTCTGTCGCCACAGCGGTATAGGTATAGGGTGTATTCTTCGCCCCATCAGTTTCACCGCTTATTGTTGGTCGAGTTGGAGGCTGATTCAACGCTCGAATCACACATAGTGTGGTTGCAATGTCTGTTCCAGTCCTGTTGTCTATCACCCGGAGTGTGACAGTATAATTTCCTGCTTTTGAATAAACATGGTCGACACTTATGCCTGTTAGATTAGCAGATGAGTCACCAAAATTCCAGGACCAACTCATGATTTCTCCATCAGGATCATGACTATTCGCTCCATCAAAACGGATAAATGAATTCACAAACCCTTGATACGGTTCTCCTGCAGAGAGATCAGCGACGGGTAGGATATTCTGTGGTGGAACGGGAGGTTCTTCACCACCGCCTGTTTGCGCACCAGTTTTAAAATTAAACAGGGGGCTTGTAGAAGAATTATTAGAGGAATCCCAAGCCACGATTCTCCAATAATAGGTCGTCGTATAACCGAGGGTGCCGGGATCGTAGTATATTGCAGATTGATTCTCTACTTTTTTTTGTGGTGGATTGGATAGGCCGAAATATACAT
>JALOTN010000057.1 GCA_025457885.1 Thermoplasmatota archaeon
CGATGATGATGTCCCCACCGATGATGATCCATTCGTCTCCGACATAGACTTGTTGTTCCCCTCCTTGCAAGCCAGCCTCGGCTGCTGCTCCATTGGTGGTCACCTGGGTGATGAGCCAGCCGTAGGTGATGTTTGTTCCGATAGTGCGTGCTATTTCATAGGTCATGTCTGTTCCTGAGATTCCCACCCAGGGATGCTGGGTATAGGTCCCCGTGGTGACGAGTGAGTCTATCTCGCGAAGGATGGTGTTGGAGGGGACTGCGAAACCAAGGCCGTTGGAGTCTGAGATGATGGCGGTGGTGATACCAACGACTTCTCCTTGATAGTTCAAGAGAGGTCCTCCAGAGTTCCCTGGGTTAATTGCTGCGCTTGTCTGGATGATGTTGGCGATAGGGAAGCTGCCTGCGACAGAATCCTGGATGGTTCGACCGAGTTGACTGATGATACCTGTCGTCATAGTCCCTCCAAGTCCGAAGGGGCTTCCGATGGCGATGACCGGGTCGCCGACTTCCAGGATCGATGAACTGGTGATCTTGAGGGGTTTGAACTCGGTGTCTGGAGCGTCAACGGAGAGGACTGCAAGGTCTGAGTAGGCATCGGAGCCGATGATGGTGGCTGGGTATCCGTTTCCATTGGCAAAGGTCACTGTGATGTTCTCTGCGTCATCGACGACGTGTTTATTGGTGATGACGACCATTTGATTATCATAGTCGTACACAAAACCTGAGCCTTGGACTCCTGAGTATTGTCTCCCAAAGAATGAATATTGTATAACGTACCCGGTGATGACGACCACTGAGTCTTTGACGTCGTTATAGAGATCTGCAAGAGACGTGGTATTATAATAATAGATGATATCCGCGGTCTCCTCCTGTGATGTTGTGTTGATGAGCACGGTGTTCAAAGGTTGTGTTGTCTTTAGTGTTGAGGATGTTGCCAGGGATTCCAGTGAGCCACCAACGAAGTATCCAGCGATGAACATAGTGGCGATGCCGATCGCAACAACCATGAGAATGGTTCTGTTTGTTGTTTTCTTTTTTGTTTCTATGCTCTCATACATTTCTACTACCTCCATAGGTTTTTTTTCACTTTTTTTTTTACTCTCATTTTGTTTATATTTTTTCCTCCCAATTTCTTCCCAAATTCTGCCCAAATTTTATTGAAAAAAAATGGGTTGTGCCAGTTTTTTTTGAAGGGGAAAGGAGGAAGATTGGTGACTGGCACAACAATCATGGGTTGAGAGGCTGAAGAATGAGAACCTTTTATGACGAGGATGTGGTCCTGTTCCTCAGCTTCTTTTTTTTAGGTTAGGGGCGGCATTTATTGTACCAAATCCTCCGGCATGGCGAGCTTCTTGGGACATCCGCGGGGTTCGTGTCCTGGTCCACCACGTCCACCTCTCATGCCCATGGCAAAGCCGGTGACGTTTTCCAGGCCGAATTCTTCTTCTATGATGCTGCTGATTTGGTTCCAACTGTATCCTTCGTCTCTGAGCTCCTTTTCTCGGTTCAGGATCGTGAGTCGTTCTTCTGTCCGTGCGATTTCATTGTCCAATTGGGCATCAAGCACTCCGAACTCGTCGAGTTTCTCCTGGATTGCGGATCTCATTTCATCGGGTGTCGCGTTTTGTTCCCGCAGGCTTGTCATGAGTTCCTCTAGTTCGGACGATTGTTCATCGGTCAGGTTGTATCCAAACATCCCACCGACCATCAGTCCATGAGTATCTCCGAAGGAGTGTTCAAGGGGTGTGAGGTCATCGGTGGTCTCATCAGTGGTGTCGTCGGTCTGTCCTGTGGCAGCAACTGCTCCGATGGTTGCGATCAGCAAGCCAATGAGCAAGCCCCCGACCATTTTTTTGTGTGTCGTTTTCATTTTTTTCGGTCTCCTTTTCTTTTCTGTATTCCTTTATGTCCGGCAGATTTTATATTGATTTTTTACAAATTCATCCCAGTTTCTTCCCAAATCTTTCCCAAAAGAAGTTTCGTTGTAACGGACTTTTAAAAAACATTTTTTTTTAAAAATAACAGAGAATTCTAAAAAAATAAAAAAAAAGGGGTTAGAGGAATTTATGGACCTCTATTTCCTTGCTTGCGATGTCACCGTTGAAGTCATAGGCAATGATCTTCAGGGTGTGTTTCCCAATCGTCCACTGGGACCAGGTCCAATTGTATGGTTGTTCGATGAGTGTTGCCTGAAGCTTGTCATCGACATAGAATTCTATTTTCTCTGCATCCCCTGGTTCATCCCAGCCTCCAGGGATTATGACAGAAACATCGAGAGAGCCGATGATTCGGGGACTTGAGAAGGGCATCACCCGTTGGTTCTGGATGTAGAGGGCGTTGAGTGGTTTTTGTATCTCCAATTCGATTGTCGAGGGAGTTAAGGAACAGTTCAACCAGACGGTCTGATTCGCGACTGCGTCATGTCGGTACGGGTCGTAGTATTCATACCCCATCTCCCGGATATACAGATACAGTTCCCCCGATGCGATAGTGAGGTTGTAATGGCCTTCGGTATCTGTATGGGTGTCTTTTCCATAGCTTAATCCGGTCTGGACATCAAACCATTCGAATTCCAACCACGCGTCACTGAGCGGTTCTCCACTCTCACTGTCCGTGATGTATCCACAGACGATGGCGTCTTCCACAGGTCGTGTCTGTAATGAGATATTCACCCAGAGGGTTTGTGCATCATCGATGACAATCTCCTCGAGGTATTCTGAGAAAAAACCTTCTTTTTCAACATCAATGGTAATGATCCCTGCTGCGACATCCATCTGGTAAAACCCGTCAACACCGGTGACGGTCGTATTCCTGTAATATTGTTGCGCACCACCTTCCCAGGTGAGATTGACGATGGCAGACTCAACAGGATTGGTGTCCTCATCAAGGACGTACCCCTGAACACGTGCGGTTTCTAAGGGTCGTTCATAGAGGGAAAAGTTCACCCATCGAGTCTCATTCTCCTGCATCTGATATGGTCCGAACTGCCGGTCGCAATAGCCATCCGCCGAAGCAGTCGCCCGGAGGCGTATCGCAGGGGTATTGATCGTGTAAAAACCAGTGGCATCAGTGGTCGTTTGATTCTCATAAAATTCATAGTCATTGATTCTTCCCCGGACTGATACGATCGCATTTTCAAGGGTGGTATTTGTGTCAGCATCCCTGACGAATCCACAGAGGACTGAGTTTTCTACGGTCATGAGGGACACAGGTCTGATTTTATCATCTGTCCTCCTCATCTGAACAGTATCGGTATTCACCTGAGAGCTTTCTTGGGTGTTCATGATTGGCAGGTCCCCTTCGTATCCATCGAATATCGTTGGATGTTGATGGGGACTTCGAGGCTCAGCGTACGCAAACACTTCTTCAGCGGAAATGATACCGTCGCTATTCATATCTGCATAACCTCGTAATCCATCGATGACGTACGGCCCAAAACCACCGGAGTAGGAAAGCTCATCTTCACAGGATGCCATGAGCACGACACGCTTCTGGCCGCGGACGTCCTCACCAAAACCCCGTACCCATTGCTCAGCGGCAAGATCATTCTGCCGTTGGGTGTCCATGGGAACCCCAGTGATGTTCCAGTTCGGCGGGTCATTAAAACCACCAGCATAGCAGCTATCTACGATAAGACAGACGCCTTTTGACTCCAGCCGATTCAACAGGATATTGAGCTCATCATCCCAGATAAACAGACTTGGATAAGCAAACCCCCAGTAGCTTACTAACGCCTCATCCGTTAGATCTACTTCATCTTTGGGTGGGATATCAACCTCAAGAGGAAAACCGTGAGTGCTGAGGTACACCAGGGAGATATCCTCTTTGTCTTCCATCCGGTCCAACCATCGCAATCCAGCGATGATATTGACAACGGTTGCATCCTCCCCTGTGATCACCTTAATATGGTCCTCGGACCACCAGGGGGATTCCAAGAGCTGTTCATAAAGATCATCGACCTCACGAATCATGTCTGGTCGATCTTGCTCTGGATTCTCCGCGTAATCACCGACACCAACCAGTAAAGCCCAATATTCGGCATCCTGCATCAGATAGTTCATCGTGTTCTGCGAGGGGTTATTGATAGGAACGACCGCTGTTGATACGGTGCTTATGATTGGTAATAGACTAGTGCTTAATAAGATGAACACAATAGCGTAACTCTTCCTCTTCTGTCTTATGGATTTCATAATAATACTCCCTTTCTCAAATAAAAATAACGAAATAGTACTTTAAGTATTTTCTTCCCAAATTCTACCCAATTTTTTAAGAAACCTATTAAAGAAGACCATGAATTCCTATCAAAAAGGTCTCTCCCATGGATTCTCTGAAGAACGTCCTGTATTGGCTTATCGCCAACTCTCTTGGTGGATTTAACAGAGGGAGAATCCTTGAGGAACTCTTCAACAAACCACAAAACGCCCATGAACTGTCAAAAAACCTTGAAATCGAGTATAAAACAATCCGTTATCATCTGAAGGTTTTGGAAGACAACGGTATCCTCACCTCGGTTGGTGGCGGCTATGGGAAAACCTATTTTCCAACAGAGACATTGGAAACCAATAAACAGTATTTTGTAGACATTTGGGATAAAATTGGGAAAAAATCAAATAAAGATTAGATACCATAAAAAAAGGTGAAGTGTATGGATGAAACTCCGGTAGCACCAATCAAGGAAGAAAAAATACCAACGTACAACAAAAAATCAATCCGACTCATCGTCGTGTTAATGACCGGAGGTGTTATCCTTGGTTTGATTTTATCAAGCATCTTCATTACTGAAACTAACACGAGAATCCAAGAGTATGCTGATGAGATTTCTGATTTATTCGGTGGAGAAATCCCACCTTTTGTGAACATCCGACTCACTCCTCTCTCAACCACAGAAATCATCCTGCCGACCCTTGGTGTGGTCATCGTATGTATCAGCATGTTTCTGTTGATTGGTCTGATTGCAGTGTACTTCAAGGTGTACGCAAAAACAAAATCAAAATACATCCTTGGGTTGTTTTTCGTGTTAATCCCCTTGTTTATCGAATCCCTCTTTTTGGTGTACGCCTTGCGTCAATTATTCACGTTTCCAATCATCCAACCGTTTCCACCCGGTCATGGCCCGAATATCGGATTTGAATGGGGTGGTCTAGGGCAGATCCTTGTCATTATCTCGATTTTTGAGAGCATCGGATTGTGTATCTTGCTGTATCTCAGTAACGAATGATGATTGTCGCGACCGGTCTCATAAAAAATTATGACATTGTTTCCTAACGTCAGTCGTTTTTTCCGATAACTTTAAGAGAACATCGTTCTTATCCTGTTTTCGGAGGTATATTTTAATGAAGCTAAGAAGTTATGGTATAATAATCGGAAGTTTATTAATCCTGCTTGGTTCGTGTTTCACGGCAGCAGCCACAAGCATTGATGACGGAACAGGTGACGTGTGGCATTGGACTGGCTCAGGGACCGCATGGTCTTGGGTAGGGAATGTTGGGAATAAACCCAACATCGACATTAAGGAAATCTCCTATGAAGTAAACGGTGATAAGATCACTTTGAAAATGGAGGTCGCTGGTTCTATTCAGACCGCTGAGAAGGTTGGTTATTATCTGTGGTATAATAGCACCGACACTGTTTATATGCTTTCATATACAAATGGAGAGGGTGCAGGTATAGGGTGGAAAGGTATGAATTTCACCCAAGAACAAAATGTCTCCATATCTAGTGACACTTTAAGTGTTATTCTTGATGTACTTGGTGATACATCAAAGGTCGAGCTCTGGGGTTGGGCTGTTGAATACACAACCACATTTGGAGATCAGACAAATGAGTGGTGGGGTGACTGGGTTCCGAATGATAAATTCGGATACGATGCCGGGGATGATGGAACCGATGATAACGACGGTACGGATGGCACCGACGGCACAGATGGAACCGATGGTGACTCTGATTCGGGATCAAAAACACCAGGGTTCGAACTTGTCTTTGTCATCGCAGCAGTCGCTGTTGCATTGATACTCTTAAGAAAACGACGCTAAACCGTCCTTTTCCTTTTTTTCTTTTTTTTTGTATGATCTTCACTGGAGATATATGACTAAGACCATTCAACATGTTGATGACATCTTTCGCCTTCTTAAGCAGCAAATGGCACCCCATGGGAAACCTACGGTGTCACAAAAGAAACCACACGTCCCTGAGACCCCGTTTGTAACACTGATCTCCTGTCTTCTCAGTCTACGAACAAAAGATGAGGTCACTGCACAAGCATCACGCCGATTACTCACAAAATACCACACTCCTGAGATGATCACGCAATTGAACCTGAAACAAATTGAGACGATGATCTACCCCGTCGGCTTTTACAAAACCAAGGCACGACGCATCAAAGACATCTCACAAACACTCCTAGATGAATTCGAGGGAAACGTCCCGGACACCATGGATGGGCTCCTCCGCCTCAAAGGAGTCGGCAGGAAAACCGCCAACATCGTCATGGTCTACGGGCATAAGAAGCATGGGTACCTCCCCATCGATACTCATTGTCATCGGATTCCAAACAGACTTGGATGGATCACCACCAAGACACCCGAGGAAACCGAACAAGCCCTCCTTAAAATCCTTCCTCGAGAGTACTGGGATGACTTCAACGATTTGTTCGTCCGATTCGGACAGACCATCTGCGTCCCCATCTCCCCGTTCTGCAGCATCTGCTCTCTGGAAAAATATTGTAAAAAAATAGGGGTAAAAAATTGCAGGTAACGACTTAGAGTTTCTTGGTCTGAATGAACTTTTCAATTTCTGATACCGTGATGTTGTGGTTCGTCGTCATCAAATCCACAAGCTTGTCCTTCTCCGCCCAGTTCTGATAATATTTCTTCTGCACCGGGTTCAAATTGAAGATGATGCCTTTACTGTCCGCAAGTTGTTTAAGCTGATGTTCTGACAATTCATTTAACAGTTCTTTCTTGATCGACATAGTGATCCCATCCTACCATTCGGTAAACAAGAACAGACATTTATCTGTTTCGTTTCCATCACCAACTCGACCATCGCCAGACGATACAGAACCGATTAGTTTATTAATAGGAAACGCAATTCCAAACACACTAAGTGGAATGGGATGCTGGATGGAGAGAAAACAGTTATTTCTCCAGAGATGTTAAAACCTCTTATCATCAGGTCGCTTCGGAGAAGTAGCGTGCGAAAGAAGATCGCAGATTACCTGTTCGAGATCAGTCCAAGCGGCAGTTACACCTCAGAGATCGCCTACAACGTTAAGACAACACCAACGAACGTCATTGGTGCGATCCGTGGGATGAATTCTCGCTACCGTGACGATGAATCACTGATGAGCCTGAACCTGGTTGAACAAATCGAGGGCGGAAAACACCGGGATATCAAACTGTATCGCATCACCGATTTTGGAAAAGAAATCGTCGAAGGCCTACGAGATAACAAAAAACGCTTCTAACCAACCACTTTTTTTGATTCTTTTTTTCAGCGAAACTGATAAAAAAAGGGGCTGCGTTATCCTCGCATTGGGAGTTGGATAGTAAATGGCTGAAGTCAACATAAAAGAACTGCTCTCCACGTATGAAACTAAGAATCTGACAATTGCGACTGTGTGTTCGCATTCCAGTCTTCAGATTTTCCATGGAGCACGAAAAGAAGGATTCAAAACACTCGGTATCTCTGTTGGTGAGGTAAAGAAATTCTACGATGCGTTCCCCTTGGGAAAACCAGATGATTTCCTCACCGTCGACAACTACAAAGACATCGCCAAATACTCAGATGAGCTTCGTTCACAAAACGTCATCGTCATCCCCCATGGGTCCTTCGTTGAATACCTTGGGCCAAAAAATTTCCTCAACCTCCAAGTCCCCACATTCGGAAATCGCCATGTCCTCATGTGGGAGTCAGACCGAGAGAAAGAACGCATCTGGCTCGAAGGCGCTGGTATTACCATGCCAAAAGAAATCAAAGATCCCCGAAACATCGAAAAACCCGTGATTGTGAAATACCATGGCGCGAAAGGCGGTAAAGGCTTCTTCATCGCAAAGACATTTGCTGAGTTTTCCAAACGCGTCAAACATGACAAACCCTACACCATCCAGGAGTTCGTCATGGGCACCCGATATTACCTTCATTACTTTTACTCACCAATCCAGACCAACGCCTACACACTCTCCAAGGGGAGCCTCCAATTACTCTCCATGGACCGCCGCGATGAAACCACCATAGATGAAGTCCAACGCCTCGGCTCGATTGCTGAGCTGGAGGAACTCGGGATTCACCCCACCTTTGTTGTCACCGGCAACATCCCCATTGTGATGCGAGAATCACTCCTCCCCCAAGTCTTCAAAATGGGGGAAGCAGTCGTCGAAAAATCACTCGAACTTTTCGGCGGCATTATCGGCCCGTTCTGCCTTGAGACGGTTGTCACCGAGGATCTCGAGTTCAAGGTCTTTGAGATCTCCGCCCGCATCGTCGCAGGAACAAACCCTTACATATCTGGTTCTGCGTATTCTGAGCTGATTCAGCCGGATCTCTCCACAGGACGACGGATTGCTCAGGAGATACGTTACGGGATCAAACAGAACCAGCTTGAAGAAATCCTCAGCTGAGGTCAGTCAATTATGTTAACATTGGTTCTTGCAGAAGCTGAAGTGGAGCGAATGCCAGCGGAACTTAGCAATCATCCCGCGGTGATTGCCCATGCCAGACAACGCGGTAAACCACCAAGGCAGATCCTTTTAGATTCGAACTATCATCATGCGGCGATGACGAAGCTTTCTGAAGGACGACGACGAGGACGCCCGGATATCACGCATCTTTTTTTACTCACCGCCCTTGAGTCCATTGTCAACAAACAAGGGTACCTGAAAATCCTGGTTCACACTAGAAATGATGACTGTATCATGGTGGATCCAAAGACCCGTATTATGCGCAACTATGAACGGTTCCTCGGGCTTCTTGAACAGCTTTTTGAGAACCATGTCGTCCCTGATAAAAAACAACCACTGCTCACCTTAACAGAGGGAATGTCGCTGCTGCAAATCATCGAACAACAACACGCTGATTATACCATTCTTCTCTCAAAGGATGGAACCGTGGTGCATCTCCCAGAATTTTTTAAAAAAATTCATACTAAGGAAGACCAACATCTTCTCTGCATCATCGGAGGCTTCCCTTCCGGGCAATTCCACACAGACTTAAGCGCTATTATAACTGAGACCATCTCTTTGTATACTGAGATGCTCCCCGTATGGACCGTCGCAAGTGAGATCCTTGTCAACTACGGGAACATGTGCCGGTGAAGCGTCACCATAATACCGATCTGCGCCCACATCCGGTTCTCCGCCTCATCAAAAATCACGGATTGCTTCCCATAGGCGACCTCCTTGGTCACCTCATACCCATAATACGCGGGGAGACAATGCAGGAAGATCGCATCCTTCTTTGCATCCCCCATCATAGCAGCATCGATAGTATATCCTTTGAAATCCTTGATCCGTTTTTCCTTTTCTGCTTCATCACCCATCGAGACCCATGTGTCGGTGGCAATCACATCCGCCCCCTTTGTCGCCTCCTTTATTTTATCAGTGACCTCCACGGTGACACCGAGTTTCTTTGCTTCTTCCACATAATACGTCTCAGGCCAATATTTTTTTGGTGCGACAATCCGGATGTTCATTCCAGCGATCCCACACCCAAGCAGATAGGAATGCGCCATGTTGTTGTTCCCATCACCAAGATACACAAACTGCAATCCCTTCAGCTTCCCTTTATGCTCCTGAATCGTCATCAGATCTGTGATCACCTGACAGGGATGCTCCTTGTTGTCCAGTCCGTTAATGACTGGGACTGTCGAATGCAACGCAAGCTCTTTCATCGCCTCACTGCTTTTCGCCCGATACATAATCAAATCGACATAGCGGGATAGCACTTTTGCGGTGTCCTCAATGCTTTCCCCACGCCCCAGCTGGATATCAGCACTGGAAAGGAAAATCGCATGACCACCAAGCAGGTTCATTCCTGTCTCAAACGACACCCGTGTACGGGTGCTGGGTTTCTCAAAAATCATCCCCAGGGTTCTACGTTTCAGATGCTCAATCCGCTTCCCTCGTTTCGATTGCTGCTTCAGCCGGATACTTAGAGTAATAATATCAGAAAGGTCGTCCTTCACATCAAGCATGGAGATAAGGTCTCGTTTCATAAAACAAGGGAATCAATGCTCCTTCTTTAAAGATATCGGGGTGGCAGAAGAAAGGCATTTATCCCCAGAACCGATGGGGAGGACATATGGGAGTTGACCTTGGAGAGTTATTCACCAAAGAACCCTGCCGGTTTGAGGACTTCAAAGACCAGGTTGTAGCCCTTGATGGATACAACATCCTTCATCAGTTCCTCTCTAGCATCCGACAACGAGATGGAACACCCTTGAAAGATGCACAGGGAAGGATCACCTCACATCTCTCCGGGTTGTTGTACCGTACCGCCAACATGGCTGCTGCACGCATCCGCCCGGTGTACATCTTCGACGGGACACCCCATCCTCTTAAAGCACGGACGATACAGCAGCGACGAGAACGTAAGGAACAAGCGGAACGAGAATGGAAAGAAGCGTTGGAAAAAGGAGACCTGGAGAAAGCAAAATCAAAAGCCCAACAGACCTCCCGGGTCACCACCGAAATCATCGAACAAAGCAAACAACTCCTTCAAGGCCTTGGGATCCCCTACATCCAAGCCCCCTCCGAAGGAGAAGCTCAAGCAAGCTACATGGTCCAACAAGGGGATGCTTTTGCAGTCGGCTCACAGGATTTCGACTGCCTGTTATTCGGCGCACCATTGCTCATTAGAAACCTTACCTCCTCAGAGAAACGCAAACTCCCCAATAAACAAGCCTACACTACCGTACATCCAGAACGCATCTGCCTCGAACCCGGACTACAAAAACTCGGAATCACCAGACAACAACTCGTGGACATCGCCATCCTCATCGGAACAGACTTCAACGATGGTCTCAAAGGATACGGGCCGAAGAAAAGCCTCAAACTTCTCCAGGAAAAAGGATCCCTTGAGAACGCCCTGGATAGCATCACAGAAACAGGAATGAGCCTTTCATTTGATGAGGTCACCACTGTCAGAGACATCTTCCTTCAACCAACCGTTATCACCGACTATTCACTCCAATGGTCCAAGCCTGACACGGCTCGAGTCATCCAGTTGCTCTGCGATGAACATCAGTTTTCCAAGGATCGAATCGAACCAGTCCTGGAACAGTTTTCCTCCTTACAACAACAAACCAAACAAAAAAACCTCTTTGATTTTTAAGGAAAAACGATATATTCCTGAAGGTGCAATCCCACTGATTGAAGACTCCTGCTGCCTTTAAATGTGATAAAAACCATAAATTTCATTCGAATAAATTGATTAAATCTACTATTTAGGAGAGCAAACGAACATATATTCTCATTTTTCCCTCTTTTCCCTCTTAAATTTAATAAAGAAAAGTATATATAGATAGTACCGAGTTAACAATAAATAAAAATATCCTTGTCCATCTATAAAGCATAGGGGGATACCATGAGAGAAAAAAACATGAGAAAACTAATTATTCTTTTTGTAGGCCTTTTTTTGACCGCGGCAAGCATCCTACCCACCATCGGAGGAAGTTCGCCGGAGACCCAGACAACTCGTTCTGATGCAGTAAGCCTTTCTGTACAAGAAACAGGAGACACAACCCTCCTTCATTACACCATTGATGCGTTCACCATGACACCAGTTGAAATCAATAACAAACAATACGTCACCATCACCCTGAACGGTGAAGCAAAGAACCTGAACGCAGGTACACCAGCGCTCCCCTCAATAGCCCGCAGCATCATCATCCCAACAGAGGGAAACATGATTCTCAAAGTCGTCGCATCATCCTATGATGAATACACAAACATCCTAGTAGCACCCTCCAAGGGAAACCTCCCACGAACCGTGAACCCAGAAGATGTCCCCTACGAGTTTGGTGAAATTTATACCCAAAACACCTGGTA
>JALOTN010000093.1 GCA_025457885.1 Thermoplasmatota archaeon
TATCATCAGGATGAACAAGATGCTGACGAAGAGAAGGATCTTTGAAGAATTCTTCCGTCGTATGACCTGTTATTCTTTTACACGAGGGTGATACATAAAGATAACGTCCTTTTGGGTCAATCCAAAACTCAAAATCATAGGTATTATCGGCCACGGTACGATATTTTATTTCGGCCTCTTTTAGAGCTGCTTGTACTCTCTCCCGGTCAGTAACATCTCGATATGTTACAGCATATCCGATAATATTACCCGTTTCGTTAGTAATCTGAGTAGAATTCACCTCAGCAATAATTTCAGTTCCATTACGATGTTTTGTACGGATTTTCGTTTTTGCTGTCCCAAAGAGTTTCAGATTATCGATTATTTTTTCACGCTCACCTGGAGCATATTGAGGCTGTAAAAGTTCTTTCGTGGTTTTCCCTAATGCTTCAGCTTCGCTATATCCATACATCAGCTCAGCACCTTTATTCCAATAGGTAATCCGGAAATCGGAATCAGACCCAATTATACCATCCTGTATCTGATTAAGCAGCTGTACCTGCCGATTCATATCCCGCTCAGACTTTTTTCGTTCAGTGATATCAGACAAGGTTTGAACAACACCAATAATTTCGTTATTCTTATTGCAGAGTGGAGCAAAATTAGTACATGCAACCCAAGTTTTTCCTAAATCTGTTCGCTCGATAAGAAATTCCTTGTTTACACCTGTTTCCCCTTTCAATCCTCTTGCAGCTGGCCATTCCTCGACGGGCAGAAGCTTTCCATCTAGTGTATATGCCTTGATTATTTTAGTAAACTCGCTTACACTTCTACGGCATTCTTCTATGGTATTGAACCTGCAAAAACGCGCAAATGCTTCATTAAAATTAATGATATCACCTGATTTATTGAGGACGACCACAGCATCGTTCATACTGGAAAAAACAGTCTCAAGTAAAGATTTACTCTCATCTAAGGCTACTTCTTTCTTCTTCATTTCAGGACTTTCGATTCGATGCCATTGTCCTCCACGTTTGATTAATGCAAACTGATGATTACTTACCACATCAATGATTTCAGATGCATTACATTTATCAAGCGAATACGAACAGAGAGCGATCATGTGATAGTTTCCAATCACATTATTGATGATTTCTTCATAATTTGTGAAATTCCCCCAATCCTTTTTCTCTAACCAAAACGTATTTCCGGTTAATCGAAGCCCATCAAATCCTTTTTCGCGGGCTTGTTTCTCTTTAAAAATCCATCCCTGTAAAACCTCATCTGTATCAAATTTCCCTGATTTCGTATACCATTCTGTTGAATCAAGAATCTCGATTTGCCCATTCTGAATGTACTTTTCCAAATTTTTTACTTTCTTTGATAGCGCTTTTCGAGCATCATTAACACGAAGAGGTTCAGAAGTAATCCACATACAAAACTCGTTATTTTCTAACCCTGCCTTAAAATATGGAACTAAAATATCAATGAGATCTTCTTTGGTTTGATAGAATTGACACAAATGGGTACCCCAGGGAATGGTACCAACAATTCCAATTCCGGTCTCCCTATTTTTCTCATTTCCTTTCTTTATAGATAAGTTATTGAAAAAAGTTGATTGTTGGTTTTTCTTTCTACTCATCTTTGTCCCCCGTAAAACCGGAAAATATATAATAGAAATTATTTGAATCTATATAAGAATTTTTCGTGTTGATTAAAGAGTAGTATTTTCCCGTCATTTCCCTCTGTAGACAACCTAGTATTCGTTGAATAGAATTAATCCTGAATTGATATTAAAGAATGATTAAAAAATGATTTCATTATAATTTAAAAATAGTTTTATCTATGCTCAACTTTATGTATTAAAATACTTGTTTAAGATGATTAAATCACTCTCCTCCATCAGAATTTAAGTGATAATTTATCATTACAATCCTGTATTTTTTCTGTTCACTAACCATATTGTTAAAAAGCGCGGGGAGGGAGATTTGAGCGCGTGTTTGTTAACAAATTCGCTAACACCATCTCTGTTGAGTGTCAATAATTGTAAAAAATGAAAATCCCTGGAGAGTTATGGTCAGTCCACAGACCAAGTTAGGAGTGGGTTTCGAGCCTATCACTAGTGATTAAATGTGATAGATGACATTTTTGAGGGAAAAGGTTAAATAATTTAAGTTAATTACATTTAACGTAAAATAGAATCTAGGTTAAATGCATATGCCAAATGTCCACGATATTCTCATTGAATCCAACCCCTGGTGGAAAGGACCAGTACAACTCGAATACAAAGAGCGGGAACTGCACCGACACCTCAAAAAATACCTTCCACGCCCCCAGATCATCGCACTGACAGGGTTACGACGGGTGGGAAAAACAACACTCTTGCTAAAGATACTACAGGATTCCATAGCACAAGGACAGGACCCACGCAATCTACTCTATTTTTCTTTCGATGAATTTGAAACCATAGACATACGCGATCTCATAAAGGAATACGAACGGTTCATGAAAAAAGACCTTACAAGCGGTAAATATCTCTTTTTTTTCGACGAAGTCCAAAAACTTAACCATTGGGAAACGCAAATCAAGCGACTCTACGACGCCCATAAAACAACCGTGAAACTGTTCATCTCCGGCTCAGAATCACTCTTCATCCATAAAAAATCCAAAGAAACACTCGCCGGTCGATTGTTTGAATTCATCTTGGGCCCATTAAGTTTTCCAGAGTACCTCGTTTTCAAAAACATTCGTTATGACAACATCGATCTTCATACAAAAGAACTCGAAATCCTCTTCGCCGAGTATATGCGTACTCAAGGATTTCCAGAACTCATCGACACCACAGATAAGGAGATCATCAAGAAATATATCAAAGAAAGTATCCTGGAAAAAATCATCTACCGCGACATCCCTAGCCTTGTGCGAGTACGCAACCCAGCGATTTTGGCATCGCTACTTTCCATCTTAACCGAGGAACCAGGGCAACTCGTTGATCTTGTTACTCTTGCCAATGAACTGCACATTTCACGCCAAACCCTTGCGCAATACCTCAGATACCTCGAAGAAGCATTCCTTATTCGAAAACTCTATAACTATTCGCATAACCGAAGAAAAATCGAACGGAAGCTGAAGAAATACTATCCCACGGTTCTTTCGGTCGATTTGACCTTCAAGGACGATCCTTTCTCTCAATCAAAGGTGCTGGAATGGCTAGCGGTGAACCAACTACAAGCGGAATATTTCTGGAGAGATTCGTATAAAAACGAAGTCGATATCATCGATGTCAAGAATACGAAAACAGTCCCCTATGAGGTGAAACAAGGGAAAATCGAAACGAAAGGTCTTCTCAAATTCATGGATCTCTATCATCTTGATGAAGGAAGTATCATCACCTCAGTAATGGAAGAAAAATATCAATTCGAAAAGAAAATCATTAGAGTTATACCACTGTATAAGTTATTATTAACAAAAAGCAAGTAAGAAAAAAGTGCAGGGGAAGGGATTTGAAC